>CAMATD010000080.1 GCA_945860785.1 Variovorax sp. YR752
GCTCCTCGCATCGGCGCGCTGCCTCGCTTCATGGAGCATT
This sequence comes from Variovorax sp. YR752, assembly GCA_945860785.1. Lineage (GTDB taxonomy): Bacteria > Pseudomonadota > Gammaproteobacteria > Burkholderiales > Burkholderiaceae_C > Variovorax. Next base: position 41 of record CAMATD010000080.1, read on the forward strand.
GAAACCGACCACTCCACCGCCGAGATGCACGGCCTGTACGAGATACGGGAGGAGGCCCGCAGCTTTGTCGCGAAGGAGAACGCAAAGGGCCAGAGCGGATGGGTGGCACTCGACCCGAATCTGAAAGTTGTGGTCCCGAGGTGCAGTGTTCCGCTCAAAACGCAATGGACGCCCAAGAGCTACGGGCTGACAGGACGCAACGTCATGGTCATCTGCACGCAAGCCGTGGGCCCCATGCAAAAGTGGAATGTGCATGTGCCGGTCGCGCGAAACAAGTAAGACCTCTTGTCTTTCACTCCAGGCTCAGAATGAATCCGATCCGTCGCCTCTCCGATCTCCCCAAGCTGCTCATCGCCCTGACCGCGGTGTACTTCCTGGCCAGCCTCGGGCATTTCACCCACAACGCGGAGTTCATCTGCGAGTATCCGAACTTGCCCGCCTCGCTCACCAGCGCGAAGGTCTACGCAGTTTGGTCGGCGATCACGGGCGTGGGTGTGCTTGGCTTCTTGCTGATCCGGAAGTGACTCGTCGTCACAGGGCTCCTCCTTGTCGCCGTCTACGCAGCGCTCGGCTTCGACGGGCTCGGTCACTATGCGCTTGCGCCGTTCGCATGGCACACCCGCACGGCGAACCTCACCATCCTGTTGGAAGTCGTGGCCGCTGCGCTGCTTCTGTCGGTCGCGGTTTATCAGTTGATGATGCAGCTGCGCGGGGGCAGTCGCGAGGCAGCGTCCTGACGCGATGAAGCCTGCACCTCAATACAACGTAGCCCGCTGCCTCGCCGGCAACTCCCGGTCATAGGTCTCGCCATCGAAGGCCGCATCGGTCAACGCAGAAAGAATGGCCCCGGGCGTGGGCACCTCCCGCTTCGCATCCACCGCCCACAGCTTCGAACGCTGGATCGCGCGAGCGCACTGGAAGTACACCGATTCCACCCGGATCTCGATCACGCACTGCGGCGCCTTGCCATCGACCGCAAGGCGCGCCATGAGCTCCGGCGCGACGGTGATGCGCCCTCTTCCGTTCACGCGCAATGTCTCGCCGACACCGGGGATCAGGAACAACAACGCCACGCGCGGATCGGCCACGATGTTGCGCAGGCTGTCGATGCGGTTGTTGCCGCGCCGCTCGGGCAGCAGCAATGTCTTCTCGTCCTGCACCACCACGAAGCTTGGCGGGTCGCCGCGCGGCGATGCGTCGAGGCCGCCGGGGCCGGTGGTGGTCAGCACCGCAAAGGGCGATGCGGCAATCAGCGCCTGGTAGCTCGGGTGCAGGTACGGCACTTCCTTCTTGAGCGAGGCCTCGCCGGGCTGGCCGAACAGGGCCTCGAGCTGGGCCACGGTTTCGATGGCATGGGACGTGGTCATGACGGGCGTTCCTGGACGTGGGGTGTGGATTGTGACGAAGGGATCCGACCGCAGGCCAGCGCCATCACCGCAAGCAGCAACGCGGCGATGCCATAGATCCACGGCGGCGATGCGATGGGCAGCACCAGCCCTGCAATCAGCGGCCCGGTGCCGGCGCCGATGTCGCGCCAGACCGAGCGCGCGGCCAGCGCACGCACACGCTCCGGGTGTGTGGCGGGCCACGATGGGCGGCAGCAAGGGCAATTGCAAGGCGCGCAGCACCACGATCAGCGCCGCGCAGCTCCACAGCCAGCCGAGACCGAAGCCCACGAGCGCGATGGCCGTCACGAGCGACAGGCTCACCAGCAGGCGCTCGGCACCGAAGCGCTCCGCCAGATGGCCGCCGACAGGGCTCAGGAGAATTTCTGCAAGGTAGCGCAGCGCCATCAGCAGGCCGGCCACGATCACCGCGCCGCCCGGCAGCTGGTCCTTGCCGAGGTAGGACAGGCCGACGATGAAAAGCCCGTCGAGCGCCAACCCCTCCATGAACGACCAGCCGTCGAGACTGTTGGGCCATGTGAAGCGGCGTGCGGGCTTCCCGGTGTGATGCGGCGCAGAGGGCAGCCGCCTTGTCGCCCATACCGCCAGCAGCGAGAACACGGCGAGGATGCCGAAGATCGCACGCGGCCCGGTCCAGTGTGCCAGCAGCGCGCCCAGCGGCAGCGCCAGCACCGGCCCCAGGGCAATGAAGGCACGCGAACGTCCATTGCGGCGAGCCGCACCAATGGGGTCGGCCGTGGCCAGCGCCTGCGTCGACAGGTTGAGCGCCGCGAAGCACAGGCCCCACATCAGCCGCAGCGGCAGCAGCGCCCAGAAGCCCGAGAGCGTGGCATAGCCCACCCCGCAGACCGCGGCGGCCACGACGGCGATGGTGCAGGTGGGCCGGTCGCCGTTGCGTGCATAGAAACGCGCCACCCAGCTGTACCCGGCGATGCGCACCAGCCGGTTGGCCGCGAGCAGCATGCCGGCCTCCGCCAGCGTCACACCGAACTGGTCGGCGTACATGGGCAGCAGCAGATAGAGAACAACGTCGGCCGGCAGCGAGAGCCCGAGCGCGATGGCCGCGTGACGAGAATTCAGGTCGGTGGCGCCGGGGTTGGGAGTGGGTTGCGTGGGAGACATCGAGACCGCATGGTGCGCCGCGGCAAGGCGGACTGACAAACGAGATTAACGCCCGCCATGCGTGAGAAAATCGCACACATGCCGCTTCGAGAACCGCCCCTCAACGCCGTGCGCGCCTTTGTCGCGGCGGCCCGCCACCAGAGCTTCACGCGCGCGGCCCAGGAGCTTCACGTCACGCACAGCGCGGTGAGCCGGCAGATCAAGAGCCTTGAAGAATGCCTGGGCGTTGCACTGTTCGAGCGCCGTATCCGCCAGGTCGCGTTGACTGCAGAAGGACAACAGTTCTTCGCGGAGGCAGGGCCGGCGCTCGAGCAGATCCATGCGGCGGCACGCGCATTGCAAGCCCAGGGTCCGGCCCGCGCGGTCAGGATCAACGTGCGGCCCTCCTTCGCGGTGCGCTGGCTCATTCCGCGGCTGCCTTCGTTCGTCGAGCGCTATACCGACATCGAGCCGCAGGTGGTCACGAGCACCGTCATGCCCGAGCAGGCCGTCGACAGCTTCGACATCGCGGTGCGCCGCGGTCTCGAAGGCTGGCCGTCCTCTATCGACGTGCATCCGTTTCTCGAAGACGAGGTGCTGGTGGTCGGCGCGCCGGCCTTGTTCAAGACGCATCCGCTGGCGGACCTGCGCTCGCTGGCGTCGCATGTGCAGCTGTCGGCCAAGACGCGCAAGGAAGACTGGGACGCCTGGAAGAAGCATGTCGGCGCACCGCGCACGAAGCCGGCGGGCCGGCTCCAGTTCGACCATCTGCACTTCGTGCTGCAGGCTGCGGTCGACGGACTGGGCATCGCGCTCGCGCCGACCTCGCTCGTCGCGCACGACTTGGCCTCGGGCCGCCTGCAGTCGCCGCTGCCCGCGCTGCGGATGACTGTGAGCCGCTACTACTACGGCCTCGCGCCCGACGCCGCACCGGAAGCGCAGCAGGTGGCAGAGTGGTTCGAGGAGATGCTGGCGCCCCTCGGCCCGCGAGCGCCTGGATGACTTCCGTGGCCTGCTTTGAGTAGGTTGACTGAACGATCTATCATTCGTGACACTCAATCACGAATCCAAGAATGGCACTCGACGGGCGACTCCTCTCCAACGTAGGCGTGCTGGCCGCTGTGGTCGAAGGCGGCAGTTTCGCCAGCGCAGCCAAGGCACTGGGCCTCACACCTTCGGGTGTCAGCCGCGCGATCGCACGGCTCGAAGCGCGCATCGGCGTGCGTCTCTTCGACCGCACGACGCGCTCGTTGAGCCTCACGGACGAAGGCCGGCTGCTCTATGCCAATGTCAATCCGCTGGTCCTGGGTATCGAGGACGCGGTGACGATCGCAGCGGGCTCATCCGGTGCGGTGCGGGGGCGCTTGCGCGTCAACGTCGATGCCTTTACCTCGCGCCTCTTGCTGGCGCCTCACATCCCCCGCTTCCTCGATCTGTATCCCGAGCTGTCGCTGGAGCTTGTCGCACGCGACCAGCTCGGCGATCTGGTCGCCGAGGGCTTCGACATCGCGGTGCGTTTCGGCGAGCCGCCTTCGTCATCGCTGGTCGCGCGCAAGCTGATGGACACCCGCATCGTCACCGTGGCAACGCCGGGCTACCTGAAGCGACACGGCCGTCCGGCGAAACCGGCGGACCTGGTGAACCATGCATGCATCCAGGTGCGCAATCCGGTCACGGGGCAGCCGTTCACGTGGGAGTTCCAGCGCGGCCGCAAGCTCATCGAGGTGCCCACCACGGGACGGTTGTTGCTGACCGACGCGGGCACGATCCTCGCCACCGCGCTCTCGGGTGTCGGCATCGCACAGATCAAGGCGGTGGGCATCCAGGCGCAGCTCGACAGCGGCGAGTTCATCGACTTGTTTCCCGAATGGCCCGACGAGCGGTTTCCGCTCTACGCGCTGTATCCGTCGCGCCACTTGCCGGCAGCGAAGGTGCGGACCTTCATCGACTTCGTGATGGCGGCCATTGCGACGGGAACGAAGTCGAAATCTCCGCGATGACGCGGATGCTCGCAGGTCCGAAAACGGCCAGCGCCAAGTGGAGCCCGGTCGCAAGATGAGGTTTTACGCACGAACCTCATCCCATGTCTGCAGCCCTTCCCCGTTCCTTCCTGAATCTCGCGTGGTCCAACCTCGCGGCGCAGTCTGCCGAGCAACTGAGTCTTGCGGCCGTGCCGCTGGTCGCCGTGCTGATGCTCGGTGCGGGACCGGGTGAGATTGGCTTTCTCGCAGCTGTTCAGACCCTGCCCTTCCTGCTGGTCTCGATGCCGCTGGGACTGCTGGCCGATCGCATGTCGCGCCAGCGGCTGATGGTGTGGGCCGAGGGGCTGCAGGCGGTATCGCTGCTCGTGCTCCTTGCCATGGTGTTTGCGTCGAAGCTGAGCATCGGGTGGCTGGCAGTGCTCGGGTTTCTGGGCGCAGTCGGCACCGTGGACTTCAGCGTTGCCGCACCGGCGCTGGTGCCTGCGCTCGTGCCGCGTGAGGCGCTGGCATTGGCCAATGGAAGGCTGGAGCTTGCACGCAGCGCGGCGTTCACCGCCGGCCCTGCGCTTGCCGGCGCGCTGGTTGCCTGGGCCGGCGCTTCGGCGGCTTTCGTGCTGGCGGCCGTGCTGTCGGTCGCTGCCGTCGCCCTGCTGCTTCGGCTGACCGAGGCGCCTCGCGCGTCCGCGTCGCAGCGCCATCCCTTGCTCGAGGTCCGGGACGGTGCCCGCTTCGTTTGGCAACACGAGCTGCTGCGGCCGATGGCGATCACCGGCGCGGTCTTCAACATCTCGTGGTTCGTGCTGCAGGCCGGGTATGTGCCTTATGCGGTGCGGGTGCTCGGGCTCGGCGCGCAGGCGGTGGGCTTCACGCTGGCCATGTATGGCGCGGGGATGGTGGTGGGCGCGCTGCTGACCTCGCGCGTGGTGGCGCGGCTGCCTTTTGGACGCGCCATCCAGGTCGGGCCGGCGGTGGCTGTGGTTGCCGCGGGCGTGATGGCGGCCACGCTCGTCGTTCCGGTCGCATCGCTCGCCGCGCTGTCGTTCTTTCTCTTCGGCGCGGGCCCGATGGTCTGGGTGATCACGTCCACCACGCTGCGACAGAGCGTCGTGCCCTCGACGATGTTGGGTCGCGTATCGGCCGTGTTCCTGACGATCAATTCCGGCGCACGGCACCGTCGGTGCAGCGCTGGGCCATGCTGTCGGTGCCGTGTGGGGCGAGCCTGCCTGCCTGCTGCTCGCGCTCGCCGGCTTCGTGCTGCAGGCCGTCATCATCTTTGCTTCGCGCGTCACGGCGCTGCACCGCCTGCCGGTTCCTGCGACCTGACCGGATTCAGAACAGCGAAGCCATCCCGTTTGGCCGCGCGCCTTCGATGTCGAGCATGCGCAGCTTGGTCAACGCGCCACCGCCTGCCGAGAAGCCACCGGGCTTGTTGCCCGCTGCGAGCACGCGGTGGCACGGCACCACCGGCGCGAAGGGGTTGTGGCCCATGGCCTGCCCCACCGCGCGCGACAGGCCCTTGTCGCCGAGTTCGGTCGCGATCTCGCCGTAGGTGCGCGTCTGGCCCGGCGGAATGCGCCGGGCAATTGCATAGATGCGCTGGTGGAATTCCGACACCGCGCTCATGTCGAGCACGATGTCGCTCAGATCGTGATCGGATGTGCCTTCCAGCAAGCCCTGGACGGCCGCGATCGCACGCTGAGCGCTTTCGGGTGGCTCACCCTCGGGCAGGTCCGGAAAACGGCGCCGCATGCGCGCTCGCGTGGCGGCTTCTCCGTTGTCCTCGGGCAGTTGCACGCCGATGAGCCCATGCGGGCCCCAGGCCAATGCACACATGCCGATCGCGGTCTCGAACAAGGCAAAACCCGGCTCGATGATTTCGCTGCTGATGGATGCTGCGTTCATCGCACCATTCTGTGCCAATCCGCTATCTCCGTTCAGGCGCCTGGGTTGATGGCAGAAGGTGCCGCGCCAGCAGCACGGCCACATGCACCGCCTCGCGCTGCGCCCCATCGCCGATCTGGTGGCGGCAGCTGGTTCCATCAGCCACCGCGATGGCATCGGGCTTCGCGCGGATCGCGGGCAGCAGGCTCGCTTCGGCCATCTGCATCGACACATCAAAATGGCTCGCCTCGTAGCCGAAGCTGCCGGCCATGCCGCAGCATGAGCTTTCGATCAGCTCGGGTTCGACGCCGGGAATCAGTTTCAGCACTTCCAGGATCGGGCTCACTGCGCCGAAGGCTTTCTGATGGCAATGGCCGTGCAGGAGGATTGGCGCAGTAGCCGGCTTCAACGCAAGTTCGAATCGCCCGGACTTGACCTCGCGCGCAATGAATTCCTCGAACAGCAACGCCTGCTTCGCCACCGTCTGCGCCTTGTCGCCAAAGCCCATCACCAGTGTCTCGTCGCGCAGCGTGAGCAGGCACGAAGGCTCGAGCCCGACGATGGGAATGCCGGCCTGCGCGAGCGGCAGCAGCGCATCGATCAGCGCCTCGGCGCGGACCTTGGCCTCGTCCACCATCCCGCTGGCCAGGAAGGTCCGGCCGCAGCAATGGTGCCCGCCACTTTTCTCGACCGTGTGCAGCACGTAGCCCGCGGCTGCGAGCACGCGCGCGGCCGCAAAGGCGTTCTCGCTTTCGAAGGTGCCGTTGAAAGTGTCGACGAAGAGCACGGCCGCCTTGCCGCCGCGCGCCGCCACCGACAGCACCGAGGCCCGGTCCGCGAACAGGCCGGGCTCGTTGCCCTTGGCGCGCCAGAAGGTGTCGGCGCGCCATTCGGGCAGCGAGCGCTTCGCCGAAAAGCCCAGCAGCTTCTCGCCGAGCCATGCTGCACCGGGCACGCTGTTTCGCAAGTTCAGCAGCCACGGCATGCGGCTCGCCCTGTGGGCGTAGTCGGGCATGTAGGCGACGAGCTTGTCCTTCAGCGTATGGCCGTGGTGCTTCTTGTAGTGATCGAGGAATTCGATCTTCATCTTCGCCACGTCGACGCCGGTCGGGCAGTCGCGCTTGCAGCCCTTGCAACCGACGCACAGGTCCATGGTCTCGTGCATCGCTTCGCTGGTGAAGGCATCGGCACCGAGCTGGCCCGAGAGCGCGAGGCGCAGCGTGTTCGCGCGGCCGCGCGTCAGGTGCTGCTCGTCGCGCGTCACGCGGTAGCTCGGGCACATGGTGCCGGCGTCGAACTTGCGGCAGTGGCCGTTGTTGTTGCACATCTCGACGGCCTTGGCGAGGCCACCGGTGCTGTCGCCACCGGTGCCGGGCGCGGTGGTCGCTTCGGTCACCGGGTCGGCGTTGACGTTCCAGGCCGACCAGTCGAGCACCGGCTTGAGTTCGATGCGGCGGTACGGCTTGGGCGCCGTCGGCGGTGCAAAGCGGAACAGCGCGCCATCGTCCATGCGCGGCGGATCGATGATCTTGCCGGGGTTGAACAGGTTGGCCGGGTCGAGCTTCTGCTTGATCGCGCGAAAGGCCTCGTTGATGGCCGGGCCGAACTGCCATTCGATCCATTCGCCGCGGCACAGGCCATCACCGTGTTCGCCGCTGAACGCGCCCTTGTACTTGCGCACCAGCGCGCTGGCTTCTTCCGCGATGGCGCGCATCTTGGCGCTGCCATCGGCGCGCATGTCGAGAATCGGCCGCACATGCAGCGTGCCGACCGAGGCATGCGCATACCAGGTGCCGCGGCTGCCGTACTTCGCGAACACCTCGGTCAGCGCGTCGGTGTATTCGGCCAGGTGCTCGAGCGGCACCGCGCAGTCCTCGATGAAGCTCACCGGCTTGCCGTCGCCCTTGAGGCTCATCATGATGTTGAGGCCGGCTTTGCGCACTTCTCACAGGTTCTTCTGCCGCGCGTCGTCGGGCATCTCGACCACGCTGTTGGGCAGGCCGAGGTCGCCCATCAGCTCGACGAGCTGCTTCAGCTGCGGCAGCAGTGCGGTCTTGTCGGTGCCGGAAAACTCGACCAGCAGGATGGCCGCCGGCTTGCCGATCAGCGCGGTCTCCACCGTCGGCTTGAAGGCGGGGTTCGCAAGGCTCAGTTCGATCATCGTGCGATCGACCAGCTCCACCGCCGTCGGCCCGAGCTTCACGATGTGCTGCGCCGCATCCATGGCCGCATGGAAGGTCGGGAAATTCACGATGCCGAGCACCTTCGCGCGCGGCAGCGGTGCGAGCTTGAGCTTCAGGCTCTTCGTGTACGCCAGCGTGCCTTCCGACCCGATCAGCAGGTGCGCGAGGTTCACGCTGCCGTCGGCCGTGTAGGGTCGCTCGCTCTGGTTGTCGAAGATGTCGAGGTTGTAGCCCGCCACGCGGCGCATCACCTTGGGCCAGTGCGCCGCGATCGCCTCGCGGTGCTGCCGGGCCAGGCCGCGCACGAACTGCGCAATGCCGGCGGCGCGCTCGCCCAGCGTGCCGACCGGACCGAACTCGACCAGCTCGCCATTCGACAGCCACGCGCTCGCGCCCAGCACGTTGTGCACCATGTTGCCGTAGGCGATGGAACGCGAGCCGCAGGAGTTGTTGCCCGCCATGCCGCCCAGCGTGGCCTGTGCGCTGGTCGACACATCGACCGGGTACCAGAGCCCGTGCGGCTTGAGCTGCGCATTCAAGTGGTCGAGCACCAGGCCCGGTTCGACGGTAGCGGTGCCCTCTTCCACATTCACATCGAGCACGCGCCGGAAGTGCTTGCTGTTGTCGATCACCAGCGCCGCGCCCGTCGTCTGCCCGCACTGGCTGGTGCCACCGCCGCGCGCCAGCACCGGCACCTTCAGGTCGCGTGCGATGTCGATGGCGGTGGCGATGTCGCGCTCGTTCGTCGGCACGAAGGCGCCGACCGGCGTGATCTGGTAGATCGACGCATCGGTGGCATAGCGCCCGCGCGAGCCGTCGTCGAACAGCACCTCGCCCTGCGTCTCGGCGCGCAGCCGGCGCGCGAGCAGTTCGCAGGTGTCGTTGGGCGGAAGAACGGTTCCGGCTGGCTGCATGTGGCTGGCGGGATCGATGCGCATGGTGTGGGTGTCAGCTCGCTTTGGTGGCTTGTGGGTAGATCTCGCCGGCGCGCAGCAGCTCCAGCACGGTGTCGCGCTTGCGCAGCACGTGCGCGATGAGCACCTTGCGCATGGCGGGCGCATCGCGCGCGGCCAGCGCCTGGATCATCTGTTCGTGCTCGTCGACCGCGTGCTTCCACTTGGTCTCGTTCTGGTTGGTGCGAAAGCGCAGCGACTGCACGCGCGCATTGATCGAGCGGTAGGTGCCCGTGAGCACGGGGTTGCCCGCGGCTTCGTTGATGGCGGTGTGGATGCGCGCGTTGAGGCGGTAGTAGCCCGAGAGATCGCGCCGCGAGAAGCAGGCCAGCATCTCGTAGTGCAGCGCGCGCACCTCGGCGAGTTCTTCATCGGTGATGCGTTTCGCGGCCAGCTCGCCCGACATGCCTTCGAGCATCGCCAGCACCTCGAAGGTGTTGAGCACGTCGGCCTCGGTGAGCTTCACGGCCACCGCGCCGCGGTTGGGCAGCAGATCCACCAGCCCCTCGGCCGCAAGCAGCTTGATGGCCTCGCGCAGCGGCGTGCGCGACACGCGCAATTGCAGGCACAGCTCGCGCTCGTTGAGCTTGGCGCCGGGCGCGATGTGCCCCTCGACCAGCATGGTGCGCAGGCGTGCCGCCACCTGATCGTGCAGGGCGAGTCTGGAGATTTCGATGATTTCGGCGGTCATGGTTTTTTCCTTGAATGCATTTTGAATGCAAAAAATAGGACTCACAACCACATAAATTATGGGTAAACCATCAAACAAAAATTCATTTTGAATGCAAAACTGAAAAGCGAAAGGACAGTCCATGCTGCAACTCGACATCCATCCCACCGGCCGCCACTTCCTCCAGATTCCCGGTCCGAGCCCGGTGCCCGACCGCATCCTGCGGGCCATGAGCCTGCCCACCATCGACCACCGCGGGCCCGAGTTCGGCACGCTGGGTCTCAAGGTGCTCGGCGGCATCAAAGAGATCTTCAAGACGAAGCATCCGGTCGCGATCTACCCCGCTTCGGGCACCGGCGCATGGGAAGCTGCGCTCGCCAACACGCTGAGCCCGGGCGACCACGTGCTGATGTACGAGACCGGCCACTTCGCCGCGCTCTGGCAGAAGATGGCCACGCGCCTGGGCCTCTCGACCGAGTTCCTCGCGCTCGCCGGCACCGACGAACATCTGCCGAATGCGCCGAGCTGGCGCCGCGGCGTGCAGGCCGAGCTCATCGAGGCGCGCCTGCGCAAGGACACAGAAAAGAAGATCAAGGCCGTGTGCGTGGTGCACAACGAAACCTCCACCGGCGTCACCTCCGACATCGCCTCGGTGCGCAAGGCCATCGATGCGGCCGGCCACCCCGCCCTGCTGATGGTCGACAGCATCTCGGGTTTGGCGAGCGCCGATTTCCGGCACGACGAATGGGGCGTGGACGTCACCATCAGCGGTTCGCAGAAGGGCCTGATGCTGCCGCCCGGCATCAGCTTCAACGCGCTCTCGCCGCGCGCGCTCGAAGTCTCGAAGACCGCGAAGCTGCCGCGCGCCTTCTGGGCCTGGGACGAGATCGTCGAGATGAACAAGGACGGCTACTGGCCCTACACGCCGAATACCAACCTGCTCTACGGCCTGTCGGAGTCGCTCGACATGATCCTCGGCGAAGGGCTCGACAACGTGTTCGCAAGGCACCAGCGCTGGGGCGCCGGCGTGCGCGCCGCGGTCAATGCCTGGGGCCTGCCGATCCAGTGCGCCGACCCGGCCGTGTATTCGCCCGTGCTCACCGGCGTGATCACGCCCGAAGGCGTCGATGCCGATGCGCTGCGCCGGCTGATCCACCAGCGCTTCGATCTTTCGCTCGGCACCGGCCTCGGCAAGCTCAAGGGCCGCATGTTCCGCATGGGGCATCTGGGCGACAGCAACGACCTGACGCTCGTGGCCATGGTCGCGGGCGTCGAGATGGGCATGAAGCTCACGGGCATCAAGCTGGCTGGCAGCGGCGTGCAGGCAGCGATGGACCATTTCGCGAACCACGCGGCAGCGCCTGTCGGCTTGAAGAAAGCCGCTTAGTCACGAGACACACCGGCCGCAACGCGTCGCTCGATCGATTCGTCGACCACCCTGCCGGGCCTGTTCGCCCGGCGCGCATCGGACCCCCAACACCACGGAGACAAAGATGATGCAAAGACGTTCCCTCATCCAAGCTGCAGGCGCCGCAGCTGCCACGCTGGGCGTGCCCAGGCTCTTCGCGCAGGAGTGGCCTTCAGGGCCGGTGCGCATCGTGGTGGGCTTTCCACCGGGCGGAGGCACCGATGCGCTGGCGCGCGTGGTCGCGCAGAAGCTCACGATCATGTGGGGCCAGCAGGTCATCGTCGAGAACAAGGGCGGCGTCGCGGGCGTGCTCGCGGCCGACTATGTGGCGCAGCAACCCAGCGATGGCAGCACCCTGCTGATGGCGCACATCAACAGCCACGCGCTCGCACCCAGCCTGCAGCCCAAGCTGCGCTACAACGTGGAGCGCGACTTCGTGCCGATCGTCCTCGTGGGCGTCACGCCCAACCTGCTGATCGCCGGTCCCTCGCAGAAAGCGCTCACGGTGAAGGACATCGTGGCGGCCTGCAAGGCAGCGCCAGGCACGGTGAGCTTCGGTTCGGCGGGCGCGGGCTCGGCGCAGCATCTGGCGCTGGAGATGTTCAAGCTGCAGGCGGGCATCGACGCGCTGCACGTGCCCTACAAGGGCAGCGGCCCGCTGCTGGCCGACCTGATGGGCGGGCAGATCCAGTACAGCTTCGAGACCATGACGGCCGCCACGCCGCATGTGAAGAACGGCCGCGTGCTGGCCGTGGCGCAGACGCGCACCAAGCGCGCCAAGGGCCACCCGAACGTGCCCACGATGCAGGAGCAAGGCTTCCCCGGCTTCGAGGCCACCACCTGGTATGGCCTTGCAGGCCCCGGCAAGCTGTCGCCGGCGATTGCGCAGAAGGTGAACCGCGACGTCAACACCATCCTCGCGATGCCTGACGTGCAGGAGCGGCTCGACACCTACGGTGCGGAAGACGGCGGCGGCTCGCAGGACAAGTTCAGGCAGTTCATCAGCACCGAGATTGCGAAGTGGGCGAAGGTGGTCAAGGATGGCAATGTGCATGTGGAAAGCTAGGGGCTTGTTCAGGGGCGCGATCACGCCGACGGTGTGCGGAGCGAAGCGAATGTCCCCCGCTGCGCTCCTCCTTTATTTCGCTGCGCAGAGCACACCGCCAGCGTGATCGTTCAGCGCCGTGGTTGATCGGCCAGCACAACAGCAGCGCTCACTGTGCACAGGGCACCGGGTGTCCCCCGCAGCGAAATAAAGGAGGAGCGCAGCGGGGGACCTTCGCGGAGGGGGACACCCGGTGTCCTGTGCACGCGCCCCGAACGCAACTGACAAAATCGCAGAATGAACTCATCAATGACAGCCCTCGCCGACGCGCTCATCGCCGCGCGCCGCAGCAACCGCACCCTCGACGCCGCGCCCTGGACCGATGCGCTGCAGGACGCAACCCAGGCCTACGAAGTGCAGGACGCCGTAGCGGCCGCGCTCCACTGGTTCGGTGACGACGGCACCGTTCCCGGGCACTGGAAATCCGGTGGCGGCTCGCGCAGCGTGACGCTCACGCATGCGCCGCTGCCTCCGGCTGGCGTGCGCCAGAGCCCGGCCAATTTCGACGATCTCGTGTTCCACACGCCCGGCATCGAATCCGAAATCGCACTGCGGCTCGGCCAGGACGTGACACCCGCGCAAGCCGCGAAGATCGATCACGATGACGTGGCTTCGCTCATCGATGCGATGGCCGTCTCGGTCGAGATCGTCGACTCGCGCTGGCAGGACATGGCCTCCACACCCGCCCTGCTGCGCCTTGCCGATTCGCAGGTGCATGGCGCATTGGTGCTCGGCGAATGGCAACCCTATGCCGCGATCGACTGGGCTTCGCAGCGCTGCGAGACGCGCATCGGCGATGCCGAAGTCGTCGTACGCGAAGGCACCCATCCGCTGGCCGACCCGGCTTGGCTGCTGCCGACCTGGCTGCGCCACATCACGCGGCACGGTCGTGACCACGGGCTCCTGGGTCGGCGTGCTGCCCTGCCGCCGCGGCGATCAGGTGACGGCCGAATTTCCCGGGATCGGTGCGGTCCGCCTGCGCGTGTAGCGCCCGTCCCCCACGCCGGAGCACGCGACTAGAAAGTCGAGCACGGCGCGCACCCGCGCCGGCAGCGTACCGGCCTTGCCGATGTACACCGCGTGGATCGGCTCGATCTCGCCCGGGTTGAACTCTTCAAGCAGCGGCACCAGCCGCCCCGCATCGATGTCGTGCTGGATGTGATACAGCGACAGCCGCGCCACCCCAGCCCCTGCAATGGCCAGCTGCCGCAGCGTTTCGCCATCGCCCGCGCGCACCGGGCCGGCCACCGGCATCGCGATCATCCGTCCGTCGACACGCAATGGCCAGTCGGGCGCGCTGCGCCGGTAGGTCCACCCCAGTCGGTTGTGCACCTCCAGCTCCTGCGGCGTGCGCGGCGTGCCGTACTTCGCGAGATAGCCGGGCGAGGCCACGATGGACTGGCTCGTTTCGCCGAGACGCCGCGCCACCAGGTCGGACGACGGCAACTGGCCCCAGCGGATCGCGATGTCCGCGCGCTCGTCCATCAGGTCGACGATGCGGTCGGTGAGCGCGATGTCCAGCGTGATCTGCGGATGCATTTCAAGCAGGCGCGGCACCAGCGGCACCAGCTTGTGATGGCCGAAGGACACGCTCGCGTTGATGCTCACGCGCCCGCGCTGCGCCGCACCGGCGGCGGCGCAGCGCTCGGCCCTCGTCCATGTCGGCCAGCACGCGCGTGCTGCGCTCGTAGAAATGAAGCCCTTCGGGCGTGAGTTGCAGCTTGCGGGTGGAGCGGTGCACGAGCTGGATGCCCAGCCGCAGTTCGAGCCGCGCCACGAGCTTGCTGACGGCCGAGGGGGTCATGTCCAGCAGGCGCGCCGCCGCGGAGAACCCACCAGATTCGACCACCTGCACGAAGGCTTCCATTTCACCGGAGCGGTTGACGTCGATGCGTGGCATGGCTTCCTTCTCTGTGAATTGAATTCACAAGTGCGTGTACCAGCGGCATTCTAGTCACAGGGCCTGAATGTCCGCACAGTACAGGTCAGCATGCCAATAGCTCTACTTGCCCTCACCGCCGGCGCCTTCGGCATCGGCACCACCGAGTTCGTCATCATGGGCCTGCTGATGCAGGTCTCGACGGATCTTCATGTCTCCATCACGGCCGCCGGCCTGCTGATCTCGGGCTACGCGCTCGGCGTCGCAGTCGGCGCACCGGTGCTCACCATCGCCACCCGCAAGCTGCCGCGCAAGACCGTGCTGCTCGCGCTGATGGCGATCTTTACGCTCGGCAACCTGGCCTGTGCGCTGGCGCCCAACTACGAAATGCTGATGGCCGCGCGCGTGATCACCTCGCTCGCGCACGGCACCTTCTTCGGCGTCGGCTCGGTCGTGGCGCCCGAGCGCCGCGCCTCGGCCATTGCGATCATGTTCACCGGCCTCACCGGCCTCACCGGCCTCACCGCCGCCACGCTGCTCGGCGTGCCGGCCGGTGCCTGGCTGGGCCTGCAGTTCGGCTGGCGCTCCGCCTTCTGGGCCGTGACGCTGATCGGCGTGCTTGCCTTCACCGTGCTTGCGGTGTTCGTGCCGCGCGTGAAGGGCGAAACCAAACCTGCGCCGCTGCGCGAAGAGCTCGCCGTGCTGGCGCGGCCGCAGGTTCTGCTCGGCCTCGCGATGACGGTGCTCGGCTTCGCCGGCGTGTTCGTGGTGTTCACCTACATCCAGCCCTTGCTGACGCAGATCACCGGCCTGTCGGAATCGGCCGTGTCGCCGATCCTGCTGGTGTTCGGCGGTGGACTGGCCGTCGGCAACATCCTGGGCGGCAAGCTCGCCGACCGCGCGCCGATGGCCGCTGTGCTGGGCACGCTGGTGGCGCTGGCCGTGGTGCTCGGTGCGATGCAGTTCACCATCGGCACGCCGTTCACGGCGGTGGTCTTCGTCGGCCTGCTCGGCGTGGCCTCGTTCGCCACCGTGGCACCGATGCAACTGCGCGTGCTCGAAAAGGCTTCGGGCGCGGACCAGAACCTGGCGTCGAGCCTCAACATCGCGGCCTTCAACCTCGGCAACGCGCTCGGCGCCTGGGTCGGCGGCGTGGTGATCGACCACGGCCCGGGTCTTCGCGCACGGGGCTGCACGGGGCTGGGTGGCCGCGCTGCTCACGCTCGTGGGCCTGGCCATCGCGCTCTGGAGCCGTTCGCTGGATCGGCGCGAAACCGGCCGTGCATTGGGCGACTGCGCTTCGGCGCAGGCCTGAGTCAATCGCCTTTGTAGCCCGAGGCCTTGATGACCGGCAGCCAGCGTGCGGCCAGCGCGTCTGTGTAGCGGACGACCTCCTCCGTCGAAGCGCCAGGCAGCAGGTCGTAGCCCACGCGGCCCAGCTTCTCGCGCACATCGGGCAGGGCCAACACCTTGCGCATGGCCTGGTTCCACTGCGCGATCGTGGCGGGCGCCGTGTTGGCGTGGGCGTAGAGCACGTAGCGCGACGAGGCCACCAGCGTCGGGTATCCGGCTTCGGCGAAAGTGGGTACATCGGGCAGGCCGTCGGCGCGCTTGTCGCCTGCCACCGCCAGCACGCGCAGTTTCCCCGCCCGGTGGTATTCGGTGAGCGTGGTCGTGGCATCCATGCCGGCGCTCACCTGGCCACCGAGCAGTTCCGTGACCATCGGGGCGCCTCCGCGGTACGGCACGAGCGTGGCGCCGGAGCGCGACACGGCCACGAAGTCCATCGCCAGGAAGTGAAGCAACGAACCCACCGTGGTGATGCCGATCGAGCCTTGATCAGGGTTCGCCTTGGCGGCCTGGACGAACTGGGCCAGTGTCCTGACGGGCGAGGCCGCACTGACGGCCAGGCCGAACTGCACGCCGGTCACGTCGGTGATCGGCTTGAAATCGGTGGCCGGATTGAAGCGCATGTTGGCGTAGATCGCCGGGCCGATAAACATGGGGTCCACGGGCGCCAGCAACACGGTGGCGCCGTCGGCGGGCGCGTTCCTCAATGCCTCGGCGGCCAGGCGGGTACCGGCACCGGGACGGTTGTCGACCATGACGGTGCGGCCGAGTTCGTCCTTCAATTTTTCCGATAGCAAACGGCCCATGAAGTCGGCCGGACCGCCGGCTGGAAACCGCACGATGATGCGGTTGACGTTTTGCGCCTGGGCTGCGTGCGGGAGCAGGCAGCTCAGACCCATGGCGGCACCCGCCAGCAGGTCGCGACGCGAAAGCCGGGCAGCGGAAACGAGGTTGTGATGGCTCATCGAAAGACTCCTGATTGAAGTGACGGGAACAAAGAGGGAATCACCGGGCGGTGAACGGGGTGAACTGCGCGGCCTCTTCCAGGACCTGGCCTGCTTCCAGCAGCAGGTCTTCGCGGAAGCGCCAGGCCATCAGTTGCACACCGACAGGCACGCCACCCGCCATGCCGGTAGACACCGAGAGGCCCGGCAGACCGAGCGCGGCGGTGGCCAGCAACGGGCTCTGGGCTTCGATCAGCGCGCGCGCCTGTTCGAGCGTGCCGGCGTCCTCGTCCTGCGGGCAGGGGCGCTGCCACGACACCGGCATCAGCACCAGCGGATGGGATTGCAGAAAGACCGACCAGCTGCGAACCAGCGCCTGGCGCCGCGCGAGCGCATCGAGAAAGCCGTCGCGATCGGTGTCGGGCATGCCGGCCAGCAGATGGCGCTGGCTGCGCTGCATGGTCTCGTCGCCGTGGTGCTCCACGCCGGCGATGATGCTGCGGCGGCTGTCATCCACCGTCAGCGTGCGCCACAAGGCGGCAGCCTCGGCGAAGAAAGGCAGTTCGACTGCCTGCACGTCATAGCCGGCTTGCTGCAGCCAGACCGCGGCATCGTTCAACGCCTGGGTGACCGTCGGGTCCACGGGAATGCCGGGTGAACGCCTGAACAGCGCCACGCGGATCGGGCCCGCAGGCCGCGGCAGCTCGAACGGCACCGGCACCCAGTTGGGGTCGCGCGCGTCGTGGCGCGCCATCGCCTCATAGCCCAGGCGCAGGTCGGCCATGCTGCGCGCCAGCGGCCCTTGTACCGGCATGAGTTGTGGCGTGATGCTGCGCTCGGTAGTCGCACTCGGGTTGCAGGCCGGCACGCGGCCGACCGTGGGGCGTAGGCCGAGCACGCCACAGGCATAGGCCGGGTAGCGAATGGAGCCGCCGATGTCGTTGCCGTGCGCGAGCGCGCCCATGCCGCTGGCCACCGCCGCCGCCGCGCCGCCGCTGGATCCGCTGGGCGTGATGGCGGCGTCCCAGGGGTTCAGCGTGCGCCCGTGCAGGCCGTTGTCGGTGAACCAGCGCGACGAATAGGTGGCGGTGTTGCTGCGCCCGACGATGATGGCCCCGGCGCTGCGCCAGTGGGCCACCACCGGCGCATCCTCGCGTGCGATGTGCTCGCGCAGCGGGACCACGCCGTTGGTGGTCGCATGGCCGGCCTGGTCCACATTGATTTTGATGCTGACCGGCACGCCGTGCAGCGGGCCCGGCTCATGGCCACTGAGCGTGAGCCGGTCGGCCGCATCGGCGCTGGCCAATGCTTCTTCGGCCAGCACTTCGGCCAGGGCATTGATCCGTGGATTGAGCTGCTCGATGCGCGCCAGCACGCTGGCCGTGACTTCGCGGCAGGACACGTCGCGCCGGCGCACCGCCGCGGCGATGTCGACGGCACCCAGTTGCCAGAGCGCTTGTTGCTGATTCATGTTCGGACTCCGGAAAATTCAGACAAAGGAAACCCGCCACCCCGGCTCGACCGGGGTGAAGGAAGGTGTTGGGAGTGATGTGGCGGCAGCGGCCGGGCCGCGCCGCGATCGCGATCAGCCGCTCGGGTTCATCAGCAGGCTGCCGCGGTCGACGCGGGACTCGGCCTCGAGGGCCAGCACTTCGGCGTGCTCCATGTGCCGCTTCATGACGTCGCGTGCCCGCGAGGCGTCGCGGGTACGCAGCGCATCCAGCAGCTCGGTGTGGCTGTGCATGATTTCCTCGTCGAAGCTGTCGAACGCCGGAAGCGCGTGGCGCACGATGATCACTCGCCGGATGACGTCGTTGAGCAGGCGGCAGACGAGTCCCAGAAAGGGGCTGCTGCAGGCGTCGATCAGCCGGTCATGAAACAGCAGGTCGGCCTCGCGGCGCTCGTTCCAGTCTTCGCTGCCGCCATGCGCCGGGTGGCTGTGGCCGATCAGCGCCTCGAGCTCGGTCAGGTCGTCCTCGTCCAGGCGCGTGGCCACATTGGCGGCCAGCTCGGGCTCGACCACGCGGCGCAACGCGTACAGCGTGGTGATGTCGACGGGCTGGAAATACAGGAAGTTGGACACCGCCTCCAGGCACTGTTCGTACGAGGTCTGGGTGAGCGTGGCGCCCCCGTTGGGGCCGGTGCTCAGAGCCACCAGCCCCTGCACCTGCAAGGCAGCCAGTGCTTCGCGCACCGTGCCGCGCGAAACGCCCATCTGTTCGATCAGCTCTTTTTCTTGGGGCAGCTTGCTGCCCACCTGTTGCTGCGTCTGGACGATCCAGCGCTTGATGCCGTTGACGACCTGGTCTGAGCGTTTGACGCGCTTGTTGCGCGTCAAGGGAGGAGGCTTGGGCTTGGGTGGCATGGTGGCTTGCTATTTATGATCATAAATATCATAAATCCGCCAGATCCCGTCAACCGGGTTTACCTGCGGCCACGAAGCGGCGCTGCCGCATCCACTTGGTCGCCACCCATTTCTCGCCGCGCAGCACCGGGCCGCCGGCATGCAGCGAGGCATGGTCGACCTGGCCCAGGCTGTTGCAGTACTCGAAGTACACGGCGCTGCCGCGCCGCGGCGAGACGGACCAGCCCAGCTCGGGAAACACCGTCTCGCCGCCCTCTTCCACATCGTTGAGGTAACTCACCAACGTGCTCACCCGCTGGCCGCTGCGTTCCAGCGAAGCCTGGTTGGCGGCATTCGACGGCACCAGGAAATCGAAGTGCGGCATGCTCTGCGCGCCGGCCGGATAGTACAGCACCTGCAGGCCCTCTCCGTTTTCCACCGGCAAGTTCATGAGCTCGGACACCCGCTGGTCGAGCCCGGCGATGAACGCGTTTTCCTGCAACCGGAAGAACATGCCCAGGCTGCTGCGCTGCTCGCCGACGCGGTCGCGGCCCGACTGCGGATCGACCGTGGTCGACGGCGCCAGGCGCGGCCTGGCCAGCGCGATCAGCGCTTCGCACTCCTCTGCGCTGAACACGTCGTTCAGCACCGCCATCGCCGGTTGCGCCACGCGCGCGGCCACGCGCACGACACGGTCCGAGGTACGAATCGATGTGCCGGGCGCGATGCGGGGCGCTTCGTTATTGGTAGGCGGCCGCCACCGTCACAGAGTCCGTGGGCAACGGGCTGCCGGTGCGCAGCGCAAACACGAAGGCATCGACGATGGCCTTCGCGGCTTCGGGCGGCATGTCCTGCGCCCACATGGCCTCGACCACACTCGCGGGCTCGCAACCCTGGCGCAGGTTGTGCAGCACCCAGTCGCTCAGCGCGGGCGAGAAACGCAGCACCGCGTCCATCGGCTCAGATGCCTCCCGCGACCCAGCCACTCTCGGTGTGCTTGAAGTTCTGCTTGAGCTGCATCGTGCCGGCGCCGCGCACCACGCGGTCGACCATCGGAAAGGCCTTCTACACATCGGCATCGCCCGTCCAGGGTGCGGCTTCGATCTTGTAGGTGTAGGTGACCACGACTTCGGATGGGTCCTTGCTGTCCTTCTGCGCTTCCCAGCCGACGACCTTGTCGAGCGTCAGGTGCGCGGCACAGAAGTCGGAGTGAGCATCCTGGCCGGGCATCTCGTGCGCGATGAAATACTTCTTGCCTTCGTCGGTCAGCATGTAGCGCGTGACCGTGGTCGCCGGCGTGTCCCCGCTGGCTTCGACATTCGCCGTGGTGGCGGTGACCAGACCGACGTGCTCGAGCACCGGCATCTGCACCGCGTTGCGTGCCCGCGTGCCGACCTCGCGCGCCGGCACGTCGATGGGCCATTTGTCCTTGCCTAGGCACAGGTCGCCCCGCCTGGCCAGGTAGGCGTTCATGGCGGCAGTCAGGTTCTGCGCGTTGGCTTCGGAAGGCTGGGTGCAGGCGCCCAGCATGGCCAGTGCGATGGCACCGAGTGCCGCGGGGAGGATCTTGTTTTTCATGATGGATGGGTCTGTCTGTCACTTGACGCAGGCGTCAGGCTTGGGTGGCGTGGCTGGCGTCGTATCGGCGTCGCTCAGGATGTTCAGGAAGCAGATCAGGTCTGCAATGTCCTGCTCGGACATGGGCGGCGCGTCCGTCCATCGGCAGTTGCGTGTCGATGTTGGGCAGGTACGCTGCAGGCAGGTCGTTGTACTTCTGGACCTTGCCACCCGTGTACTGCGTGGTGATCAGGCCGTAGGTCGGAAAGTCCGCATCGTTCTTCGCCTTGGCTTGGCCACCCGTCGTCGGATACCAGAGCTCGGGCTGCGTGTCGCGCGTGTTGTAGAAGCGGATGACCTGTTCCAGCGAATGCATCACGCCGTTGTGGAAGAAGGAAGTCCGCGTCGACACGTTGCGGATGGTCGGAGCCTTGAACATGCCGCAGAAGCTGTTCGCAGCATTCGGCGCGGCCGGCTTGTGGTCGGTGCGCAGCGTGCCGCACACGCCCATGTCGAAGTACAGCGGGTCGTTGTTCGCGGGAATGGCCGCGTTGCGCGGCACGCTGATCGCCTCGTAGGAGAAGTCGGTGAACAGCGCCGAGCTGCCGTTCAGGCCTGGACCCTGGTAATGGCACGAAGCGCAGTTGCCAGTGGCCGGATTGGCGAACACCGCCAGGCCGCGCGTTTCCGCCGGCGTGAGTGTGCCGCCGATCTTGTTGCCCGCGAAGAGGTCGAACTTGCTGCTGTACGGATGAAAGCTCTGATCCTCGAGCTGGTAGGCCTGCAAGGCGCTGGCGAAGGCCGCATCGCTGTCGTCGAACACCTTGGCGCCGAAGGCCTGCACGATGAGCGGCGCGTAATCGGCCGCCTGGAGCTTCTTCACCACGTCGGCGCTGCTGGCGTTGGCCATCTCGATGGGGTCGAGCAGCGGAATGCGGGCTTGCGCGGCCAGGGTCTCGGCGCGGCCGTCCCAGGTGAAACCACCGCCCGGCCCGGGCACACTGATGCCGTCGGGGTTGTCGAGCAGGTCTGCGTACGGGGGCGTGATGTCCTTGTAACGCAGCGACGGCACCGCGCGCAGGCCGGCCTGGTCGAGGTGCGGCCCACCGAGCTGCACCGAGAGATCGTTGGCCGGGGCGTGTGCGTGCCCCGAGTCGCGGCAGGTCGCACACGACATGGCGCCGGAGCCCGAGAGGTTCTTGTCGAAGAACATCTTCTGACCCACCTGCGCCGCGAGGCTCAGCTTGCTGGCCGGCGCTGTCGCCGCCGCCGCGGGTGCCGTGGTGGCGGG
>CAMATD010000081.1 GCA_945860785.1 Variovorax sp. YR752
CGTTGTTGCCCGTGTAGGGCCCGGTGACGGTGAGCGCGGTGCCCGGGCGCGGCGCCGGCCAGCGAGACCGTGCCGCTGTTGGCCAGCGAGGCCACCGTCTGGCTGAAGCCGGCCAGGTCGAGCGTCGCACCAGCGGCCACGCTGGTGGCGGAGGCCGCGCTCAGTGCGTTGGCTGCGCCCGCGTCCACCTGCGTTGCACCGGTGTAAGTGTTGGCGGTGCCGGCCAGCGTCAGCGTGCCGCTGCCCTGCTTGACGAGCGCGCCGTCACCACTGACGGCGCCTGTGAGCGTGCCGTTGAAGGTACCGGTGTCGACCACCGCACCGCTGCCGCCAGCGGCGAGCGTCACGTTGTTGGCGACCGTCAGGCCGTCGGCCGCAAGGCCGAGCGTGGTGCCGCCGGCCATCGACAGCGCGCCCGTGCCCAGCGCCGCATCGGCCCCCACGTCGATGCGTCCCTGTGCGAGCGATATGCCACCCGCGTAGCTGTTCGCGCCGGTCAGCGTGAAGGTGCCCGTGCCTTGCTTGACCAGGTCGCCGCCGCCGCTGAGCCTGCCGCCGAAGGTGGTGCTGGTGTTGTCGCCGCCGGTCGAGAGCGATGCGCTGCCGAGCTTGAGTTCGCCACCGGCAGTGCCGCCGCCGGACAGCGAGCCGATGGTCTGGTTGAAACCGTTCAGGTCCAGCGTTGCGCCCGCCGTGTTGCCGAGTGCGAGCGGCGCCGTGGGATTCAGCAGGTTCGCCGCGCCGAAGCGCAGCGTGCCGGCCGCGACGGTGGTGGCGCCCGTGAGGGTGCTGGTGCCCGCGAGCGTCAGCGTGCCTGCGCCCGACTTGATCAGGCCGCCGCTGCCGCCGAGCGCGCCGCTGGCGGTGAAGTCCAGACCCGGATCGACGATCTCGATGCCGCCGCCCGCCGCGCCGATGTCCAGGTTGCGTGCGGTGCCGGTGAAAGTGGTGCCCGTCACCTGCAGGCGTCCGCCGTCCAGCGTCACATTGCCGGCAGCCGCGCCGAGGTTGACATCGGCGGAAACGGACAGCGTGCCGCCCTGCACCGCGGTGCCGCCGGTGTAGGTGTTGGTGCCTCCGAGGACCAACGTGCCGTCGCCGGTCTTGGCGATGCCCACCGTGCCCGCGACCGCGTTGTTCAGCGTGGCGGTGAAGCCGGCCGAGCCCGCGCCGCCGTCGCCGACGCGGATCTCGGCCTTGGCGCCGGCACCTGCGCCCAGCAGCGTCAGCGCGTCGCCGGTCAGCGTGTAGCCGTTGCTCGCGAACTGCAGGCCGGTGGCCTGCACCGCGCCGCCGGTGTTGTCTACCGTCACCGTGCCCGGCGCGCCGGTGAAGATCGCAAAGCCCGGCTGCGGCTGCATCGGCAGCGAGATGTTGCCCACCGCATCGGTCCACACCGGTGCGGTGGTCGACCAGGTGCCGGTGCCGCCGCCCGACTGCGTCGGACTGGCGAGGCCATTGGCGTTCCAGAAGTCCAGCGTCATGCCCGTGCTGTTGACGAGCGTGAAGCGCTTGTCGGCGGTGAGGTTCTGCAAGACCACCGCGGCGCCGCCGGGCACGCCGCCCAGCGTCAGCGTGCCGCCGCCCGTGAGCGTGCCGCCGTAGTCCACGAGCCGGTACACGCCGGGGCCGAAGCCGCCGGTGTTCGTCACGTTGATGGTGGTGTTGCCCGCGATGAGGAGGTCGCCGCCCACGCTCATGCTATCGCTCTGGCCGGGCGTGGCGAAGTTGGCGCCGGGCGTGCCGAACTGGTAGTCGAACACGCTGCCGTTGGCGAGCGACAGGCTGCCGCCGATGGTGAGCGTGCCCATCGCGCCGGCGGCGCCCGGTGCCAGCACGGCAGTGGCGTTGAGCGTGACATCGCCGCCGATGCGGCCATTGCCCGACAGCGTGGCGCCGTTCTGCATCGTGACCGCGCCGCGCCCGGTGGCGCTGCCGGTCGCGTTGCCCGCCTGCAGCGTGCCGCTGGCGACCACGGTCGGCCCCGAGTAGTTGTTGGCGCCGTTCAGCGCCAGCGTGCCGGTGCCGCTCATCGAGATTCCCCCGGCGCCGTTGACCGTGCCGCCGATGGTGATGTTCTTGGCGCCCGCGACACCCAGGTTGTCGTTGAGCACGACGTCGTTCGCCAGCGCCACGTCGGTGCTGGCGGTGAGCATCGCGGTGCTGCCCACCGTCAGCGCGCCGGTGCCCAGGGCTGCGTTGTTGCCGACGCTGAGCGTGCCCGCCTGCAGGGTGATGCCGCCACCGAAATTGTTGGCGTTGTTGAGTGCCAGCGTGCCGGTGCCGTTCTTGATGAGCGAGCCGGCGCCGCTCACCGTGCCGGCGAGCGTGAGGTCCGCTGCGCCGCCCACCGTGAGCCCCGCGCCCGCCCCGAGCGTGACGGCGTTGGTCAGCGCGAGTGCACCGCCCGTGCTCGACAGCGTGGCATTGCCCGTCACGCCGAGCGTGCCGGTGCCCAGCGCGGTGCTGGTGCCCAGCGCAAGCTGGCCGCCGGCCAGCGTCACGCCGCCGCTGAAGTTGCTGGCGCCGCCCAGCGTGACGCCGGCGGTGCCGTTGACCGCGAGCGCGCCCGCACCGCCGATGACGCCGCCCAGCGTGAGCGCATTCGCGCCACCCAGGCCCAGCGTGGCGCCGCCGTTCAGCGTGACGTTGTTGCCCAGGGCGATGCCGGGGATGCCCGCGCTCAGGTTCGCGTTGCCGCTGACGCCGAGTCCGCCCGTGCCCAGCGCGAGGTTGTTGCCCACGCTGAGCGTGCCGCTGGCCAGGTTGACGCCGCCGGAAAAGCCGACGTTGGCGGCGTTGAGGCCCAGCGTTGCGGTGCCGTTGTAGCCCAGCGCGCCGGCGCCCGACACCAGCCCGCCGAGGGCGATGTTGCTGGCGCCGCCCACGGTCAGGCCCGCGTTGAGAACGACCGCGTTGCCCACGCTCACGTTCGCACTCGCATCGAGCGTGGCGGCGCCGTTGACCGTCAGCGCGCTCAGGCCCAGCGACGTGTTCGTGCCGATGCCCAGGCCGCCGGCCTGCAGGTTCACGCCACCGGCGAAGGTGTTCGCACCGCCCAGCGAGAGCTTGGCGGCACCGGTCTTGACGATGCCGCCGAGGCCGCCGAGGCCGCCGACGGCACCGTTGAGCGCCAGGTCGCTGCCGCTGCCGATGGTCAGGCCGGCATTGAGGTTGAAGTTGTTGGCAAGGCTGACGGCCGTGCCGGCCGTCAGCGAGCCGGCGCCGCTGACCGTGACCGCACCCGTGCCCAGCGCGAGGTTGTTGCCGACGGTGAGCGCGCCGCCGCCCAGGTTGAAGCCGCCGACGAAGCTGTTCGCGCCGTTGAGGGTGAGTCCCGGCGCACCGGCCAGGCTCAATCCGCCCGCGCCGCTGATCGTGCCGTTGAGCGTCAGCGCGCCGCCTCCGCCACCCGCGCCGAAGTTCAGCGTGTTGTTGAGCACGACGTTGTTGCCGATCGCCACGCCGGCTGCACTGGTCAGCGAGCCGGCGCTATTGACGGTCAGGGCGCCCGTGCCGAGCGCGGCGCTGGTGCCGAGATCGATCGAACCGGCCTGCAGCACGGTGCCACCGCTGTAGTTGTTGTTGCCGGTCAACGCCAGGGCGCCGCTGTTGAGCGTCAGGCTGCCGGCACCGGCGATGTTGCCGCCGAAGGTCAGGGTGCCCGCGCCGTTGAGCTGCACCGGGTTGGGGAGCGTGCCTGTGAAGGCCGTGTTCAGCGTGGCCGGTCCACCCACGAGGAACAGGCCGGTGCCCAGCGAGCTGGCCGAGCCCAGCGTGAGCCCGCCCGCATTGAGCGCCAGCCCGCCGCTGAAGATGTTGTTGCCGGACAGGGTCAGGGTGCCGGCCCCGTTCTTGATGAGCCCGCCCGCGCCGCTGATCGTGCCGCCCAGCGTCAGGCCGTTGGCGCCCTGCACGATCAGGCCGCCGGTCAGGTTGACGTTCTGCGCCAGCGCCAGGCCCGGCAGCGAGACTTCGATTGCACCGCCGTTCGCCGTGAGCGCGCCGATGCCGAAGGCGAGCGAGTTGTCGAAGATCGAGACGCCGCCGTTGAGCGTGGCGGCGCCGCTCACCCCACCGGGCCGGTGAGCGTCCAGGTGCCGCTGTTGACGGTCAGGTTCTCGAAGTTGAGGTACTACAGGCCGGAGATGGCGCCGGCGCCGCCGGTGCCGGAGCCGGGTCCGGCGACGGTGTTCTGCAGCACGAGCGTGTCGCTTCCGCCGACGCCCGCGTCGATCGTGCCGGTGGCGGCGAATGTGAGGAGGCCCGGTGGTAGGGTGGGCGTGGGAATGCCCACGGCAGGCAGCGGTATCAGCGGATTGCCGATCGACGACCCGGTCACCGCCACGAAGGTGTCGTTGCTGAGTGTGGTGCCCAGCGAGACACTGCCGTTGATCGTGCCCGCGTTGGTGAAGGTGTTGCCGCCGGTGGTGGGGCTCGCGAAAGCCACGCGGCCCGTGATCGTTCCGGTGTTCGTGAAGTTGACGTTGCCGCCGCCGTAGATGGCAACCGCGATCGAATTGACCGGATCGAACGCGCCCAGCGCGGTCACGCCGATCGAGCCGCTGTTGTTGAACGTCGTGGCTCCGGCGTTGGCAATGACCGCCGCCGTGCCGAGCAGGCCGAAGGTGCCGTCGAAGGTACCTTCGATCGAGCCCTGGTTGTTGACCAGGACGCTGCTGCTGGTGGGCGCGATCAGGTTGCCGATGGTCAGGGCCCGCGCGAGCACGAGGGACCCTGCGGCATTCGCATCGATCGCGCCCAGGTTGGTGAGCGTGATGTTGTTGCCGCCCAGGGTCATCGCGGTGCCACCGGGCAGCGTGCTCATGATGGCGCCCGCCTGCACCGTGACGGCGAGGCCGTTCGCGTTGCTGAGAAACCTGTTCGGGTTCGGCGGCAGCAGGATCGGCACGCCGATGCAGCTCACCGTGTCGTTGTCCACGGGGGCTGCCGGCGTACATGCCGCCACCGCTTCGCCGCTGTGAAGTTGCAGCGCTGCCAGCACCGCGAGGGCAGGGAGCACGCTGTGGCGTACCACGCCGGTGCTGCCTCTTGTCCCCCCTGAACCACTGCTCCTCGTCAGTTCCGATGCGACCCGGAACTCCCCCGACCGACGATCAAAGATGACACGGTAGACATGGTTCACGGCTCGCCTCCAACCTTGGTAATGGCTGTGATTATTTGTATCGAGGCATGTGAAATGAAAGGGTACCGAAAGGCCTCACGGGGTGCGAAGCCGTGATGAACGAGGTCCAAGGAATTAGCCAGCGTCGCTGGCCGGCGCTACTCGCAGAGTGCGCGAATGCCCGGCGGAATCGGCACCGCGCGGATGCCGCCGCCCTCGCGTTTGGCGCCGAAGATCCGCACCTCTTCGCACTCGAGGATCAGGTCTTCGCCGCGCGTCACGCGGTAGGTCTGCACGAAACTCTTGTCGCGCCACTCGGTGATGCGCACCGCAATCTGCAGCGTGTCGCCGTAGCTTGCGGCCTTCATGAAGCGGGTGTGCGTGTCGACCAGCGGGGTGCCGATCACGCCCAGCGTCTGGGCCGTTTCCTCCCAGCGCGGCACGCCGCACTCCGCGAAGAAGTGGCGCGAGGCCGCATCGATCCAGCGGAAGAAATTAGGGAACCAGACGATGCCGGCCGGGTCGCAATCGCCGAATTCGACGCGTGCGATGTAGACGATTTCCTTACTGTTCATCAGCCCATTCTCGTCGGCAGCCACAAGGCAATGACCAGGAACGCGATCAGGATCACCAGCCGCACGATGTCCGTCACGATGAACGGCAGCACGCCCTTGAAGATGGTGGTGAAGCTCACGTCCTTCACCACGCTCTTGATGACGAAGACGTTCATCCCCACCGGCGGATGGATCAGCCCCAGCTCCACCGTCATCACGATGATCACGCCGAACCAGATCGGGTCGAACCCGAGATGCACGATCACCGGATAGATGATCGGCACGGTCAGGATGATCATCGCCATCGCGTCCATCAGGCAGCCGAGCACCAAGTACATCAGCATGATGAGCGCGAGCACGCCGTAGCGGCCGATGCCCAGGCCGGTGAGAAATTCGGTGAGCTTCTGCGGGCTTTGCGTGATGGTGAGGAAGTAGCCGAACAGCAGCGCGCCGATCAGCACCGTGAACACCGCCGCCGCCGTGCGCGTGGCCGAGAGCAGGGCTTCGCGGATCTTCGGGCCGTCGAGCTTTCGCCGGACCACGCCGAGGATGAATGCACCGCTCGCGCCCACGCCACCCGCCTCGGTCGGCGTGAAGAAGCCGCCGTAGAGCCCGCCGATCACGAAGACGAACAGCACCAGCGGCGCCCACACGTTCTTCAGGTCCTTGAAGCGCTCCGACCACGGCTTGACCTCGCCGCCGGGCAGCCAGTCGGGTCGCAGCTTCACGATGATGGCAATGGTCAGCACATACATCGCCATCGCCAGGATGCCGGGCACGATGCCCGCCATGCAGAGCTTGCCGATGTCCTGCTGCGTGAGGATGGCGTAGACCGCGAGCACCGTCGAAGGCGGCAATATCGCACCGAGCGTGCCGCCCGCCGCGATCACGCCGGTGGAAAACGACTGCGGATAGTTGAAGCGCCGCATCTCCGGATACGCCACCGCCGAGAAGGTGGCGGCCGTGGCCACCGACGAGCCGCAGATCGCCGCGAAGCCGCCGCAGGCCACCACGGTGGCCACGCTGAGCCCACCGCGCAGGTGGCCGATCATCGAGTTGGCCGCTCTTGAAGAGCTCGCGGCTCACGCCCGACACCGACACCAGCGCGCCCATCAGCATGAACATCGGGATCACGCCGAAGGTGTAGTCGGTCACCGTGCGCATGGAGGTCTGGCCCACCAGCTTCAGCGCGGGCCCGGGGCCCACGAGGTAGCTGTAGCCGGTGACGCCCACGAGGCCCATCGCCATGCCGACCGGCACGCGCAACAGCATCAATACGAAGAGGGCGACGAAGCCCAGGATGGCAACTGCATCGGCGCTCATTCATCGGCTTTCTGTTCGGGGTGGATCTCTTCGAGCTGTTCGGAATGGAAGATCAGCCGGTAGGTACGGATGGCGATCAGCAGCACGGCACACACGTCGCCGGCCCAGGCCACCGCGTAGAACGGCCAGGTCGGAATGTTCATGTCGTAGGTCAGCACGTTGTCGACGTAGGTGCCGCGCACCTTGTCGAACAGCATGGCGGTCTGCACTGCCACCACGAACAGCAGCACCAGCGTGGCGAACACGTCGATCACGCGCTTCATGCGCGGGCCCGCGGCCGTCCACACGAGGTCGACCGTGATGTGGCCGCCGCGGTAACTGGTAGCCGCGATGCCCCAGAAGATCAGGATGCCCAGCAGCATGCGGCCGAAGTCGTAGGCATCGGGGATCGAGGTGTCGAAGAACTTGCGCAGCACCACAGCCACGAAGATGTTGAGCGCGACGATCCCCACGAAAATGGCGGCAAGCCATTCGATCGAGTTGATCGCGCGGTCCATGTAGCGGACGGACCGGGCAGCCATCGCTCAGAGCGCCGATTTGTACTTGGCGAGGCTGGCCTTCAGCGCATCCATCACCGCCTTCGGGTCTTCGCCCACCTTCTTCACGCTCTCGGCCCACTGTGCTTCCGAAGGGGCGGCCGCCTTGCGCCACGCATCGAGCTGCTCCGGCGTGAGCTTGTAGACCTCATGTCCCGATTGCGCCGCGATCTTCGCGCGTCCGCCGAACTCGAAGTCGGCCCACGGCGCGGCCACCTTCTGCGCCCACTCGCTGGTGCAGTGGTCGTCGATCACCTTCTTCTGATCGACGGACATCGCGTCGTACTTGCCCTTGTTCATCACCCAGACGAAGGGTGTGACGTAGAGCGGTGCGTCCATGTGGTACTTCACCACCTTGTCGATGCCGAAGAGGCCGATCGAACCCCACGGGAAGGTGATGGCGTCGGCCACGCCGCGCTCCAGCATGTCGCGCGACTCGGGCGCCGAGGCCTGCACATTGGTGCCGCCCAGCGAGGTGATCAGCTGGCCCACGGTGCTCGTGGCCGGCCGCACCTTCAGGCCCTTCACATCCGTGGGCACCACGATCTTCTTGCGCGAGTGGAAGGTGCCGGGGTCGTGCACGAACGCGAAGCAGTACTTCACGTCCTTCATCTCCTTGGCCGCGTAGTTGCGGTACCAGGCATCGATGGCGGCCGAGCCCTCCTTGCCGTTGGCGAACAGGAAGGGCAGCGAGGCGCCCGCCATCACCGGGAAGCGGCCCGGCTGGTAGCCCGGGTTCACGTACGAGAAGTCGGCGATGCCGTCGCGCGCCATGTCGTAGTGGTCGAAGGCCTTGCCGAGCTGCTCCGACGGAAACAGGATCGCGGTGATGGTGCCGTTCGATTCCTTCTTGATGTCGTCGGCCCAGGCCTGCAGCGCCGGGTTGAGCGGATGCTGCGCGGGCACCCAGCTCGACAGCTTGATCTGCACGGGCTTGTCCTGCGCCTGCACGGCCGGCGTGCCGAGCACGAGCGCGGCGCAGGCCGCGAGCAGCGCGATGGGTGTGCGGCGGACAGCACGGAGCGGGCGCATGGGACGCGTGCCGCGGCGGCGGGGTTGGTGAGTGCTTTGCATGGTCTCCTTCGTTATGGTCTGGGTGAAAACTTCGAGGTCGGTCAGGCTAGGCGCTTCAGGCTTCGCCGGTGGGCTTGCGCTTCATCCAGCGGATGGGCTGGGCCTTGATCGGGCGGGCGGGCGCGCCGTGCGCGACCAGTGCGGCGTCGAGCGCGCGGCCGGCGTCGTCGGCGAGTGCGGCCGTGCGCGCCGCCGAGATGGCCTGCACGCGCACCGCCGGCACCACGCCGGGCTGCGCCGCGAGATGGTCGGTCATGTGCAGCAGGTTGTCCTTGCCGCGTTCGTTGGTGCTGCCGTAGCCCTTGATCAGCCGGCCACACAGCGCGAGCTCGTGGCCCAGGGTCCAGGCTTCGCGCGTGCCGGTCTCCACCGCTGCGAGCCAGCGTTCGATCAGGGCCTGCTCTTCGGCAAAGCGGCTGCTGCGGCGGCGCAGCCAGCGCAGCGAGGCCAGCAACCGCAGCGAGGCCATGCCGAAGACCGAATGGCTGCCCACCTTCAGTGGCAGCGCCCACGGCGCGAGGCCGCGCGCCTGCCGGCCGCGGTCCCACGCGGTCACGCGGCGCGACAGCGCGGGCGGCAACAGCGCGGCGAACTCGGCCGCGCCGGGCTTGAAGTGGTCGTAGACCTTCACGATGTCCTCGTCGGTGGCGCGCACTTCCAGCCGCACGCGCTGCGCGCGGCTGGCACGGCCCTTGAGCGCGGCCACGCGCACGATGTCGTCGAAGGCCATCTACAGCGCGAGCCAGCGTGCGGTTTCACGGGTGATGGCGAAGCCCTGGGCGCCGGCCGGATCGGCGGCGCGCTCGGCATCGAGCACCTTGCCCAGCCGCTCGGCGTAGGCTGCATCCTGGTAGTCGAGCACGCGCGCGTGGCCGAGCGTGAGCATGTCGTGCACGGCGGGCGGAAAGCGCCGCGCCAGTTCATCGGGCAGGGCGCGCGGTGGTGGCGGCGCATCGGGGGTGTCGCCGGCCATCACGCTGCTCACGAAGGCGGCCTGCGCGCGGGGTGCGCTCACGGCGTCGAAGGCGGCCGCGAAGCCGTGCAGGCTGGCCGCGGCCATCTTGCCGAGCTTCTCGGGTGCGCTGGTGTCGCCGCCGCGCACCACGTGCTCGTAGGCATCGCGCGGGAAAGGAAACAGGCCGCTGCCCGCAATGGCGCCGAGCATCACCGCGCTGACCACCGTGCCGGTGTCGCGCGCAATGGCGTTCATATCGAACACATGGTGCTCGCGGCTGAAGGCCTTGACCACGTCGATGAGGCGCTGCGCATCGGCGCGGCCGTCACCGGGCTCCATGCGCTCGGCCGTGGTGAAGATGCGCGCCGACGAGCTGATGACCAGCGTGCGCAGCGGCGCACTCATGCCTTTGCCGATCTGGCGCGCCGTTTAGAGCAACTCCGACGAGACGCTCGCGTCGAGCGCACCCGGCACCGGGCTCAGGCTGAACACCGGGCGCCTGCCGCCGAGCTGCGCGAGCGGCACGGGGAAAACCTCGATGTAGTAGGTGGTGGCTCCCGTGCGCTGCGCCACGCCGGGGATCGACGTGCTCTGCGCGGCATAGCCGGCATGGCGGGCGATGTCGACCAGCCATTCGGTGAGCACGCCGCCGCCTTCGCCGCCGAGGGCGCAGACGAGGAGGGTGAGGGGTCTGTTGTGTTCCATGCGTGCGCCCTCAAGCCGGTTGCAGTGCGCGAACGACCGCGCCGCGCAGCGAATGCACCAGGCGTTCATGCCACTTCGGGTTCTGCACCACCTCCGCGCGGTAGAAGCTCGGGCACAGCGTCGCTGCATGCGCATTCGCGCCGCACAGGCCGCAGCCCACGCAACCCTCGATCACCGTGGCCACAGGGTCGACCTTGAACGGATCGGGGTTGTCCTTGAGCGTGAGCGTCGGGCAGCCCGAGAGGCGGATGCAGGCGTGGTCGCCGTTGCATACGTCTTCATCGACGCCGTACTTCACCCGCACCACGCGTTCGCCCTTGCGCAGCAGACCCGCGATCCACGGCTTGATGCGGCGCTGGCGCTCGAGCTGGCACTCGCCCTCCGCGATCACCACCTTCAGGCCGTTGAAGTCGCTCGTGAGCGCCTCGGTCAGCGTCTTGCGCATGCGCTCCACGTCGTAGGTGGTCACGGTGCGCATCCACTTCACGCCCAGGCCTGTCAGCGTGGCCTCGATGGTCTGGTTCTTGTCGACCAGGCTCTGCTGCTTGTCGACGGCGCGCTCCTTCATCTCGTCGTCGGGCGTGGAGATAATGTCCTGCGTGCCGGTGGCCGAGGTGTAGCCGTTCTTGAAGATCAGCAGCACCGCGTCGTCGTCGTTGAAGAGCGCGCTCTGCACGCCGGTGAGCAGGCCGTTGTGCCAGAAGCCGCCGTCGCCCATGATCGACAGCGTGCGGCGGTTCATCATCGGCGCCACCCCCGCGCGGCTCGCGAGGCTCATGCCGTAGCCGAGGATCGAATGGCCCATCGAGAACGGCTCGAAGGTGCCGAAGGCGTGGCAGCCGATGTCGGCTGCGATGTGCACCGGCCCCGTCTCCTGCTGCGCGAGCTTGAGCGCGGAGAACACCGGGCGCTCGGGGCAGCCGATGCAGAAGCTCGGCGGCCGGTTGGGCAGCGGCGTGGCAAGCTGCCGCGCCACCGCCTCGCGGCGCTCGCGGTTGCCGGCCAGCCAGGCTCTCGCGGACGACGAGGCTTCGCTGGCCTCGATGTACTTCGCGGCAAACGCGCCGATGCCGCCCGACAGCACCTCGACGCCATACTCGCCGGCGGCGGGCAGCATGTCCTTGCCGTGCAGTGGCGTCTGGATGTCGCGCCGGCGCAGCAGCGTGGCGATGTCCTGCTCGATGTATTCGGGCTGGCCTTCTTCCACCACCAGCACCGCGCGCTTGCCCACGCAGAAGTCGGCCACCTGCTCGGGCACCAGCGGGTAGGTCACGTTGAGCACGAGAATCGGGATGTCCGTCTCGCCGAAGGCATCGGCCAGCCCCTGCTGCTGCAGGCTGCGGATCAGCGCGTTGTAGAGCCCGCTCTGCACCACGATGCCGAGGTCGGCATGGCGGTTGCCCGGTATCAGCTCATTGAGGCCTTGCGCCACGATGTAGCGCCGCGCCGCCGGAATGCGTTCGTCGCCCTTGAGCTTTTCGTGGCGGAAGGTGACGGGCGGGTGCGCGAGCCGCATGTAGTCGAAGCCCGCGGGTTCGGTCATCAGCGCGCGGGTCGACACCGCAGGCGAGACGTTGTCCTTGCACTCGAAGCTGCCGCGCACGTGGCAGGTGCGAATGCGCAGCTCCATCAGGCAGGGCATGTTGGAGGTTTCGGAGAGGCGGAAGCCTTCTTCGACCATGCGCACCATCACGCCGAGATCGGGCCGCGGGTCGAGCAGGCACATGCTCGACTTGAGCGCGTAGGCGTGCGTGCGCTCCTGGATCACGCTGGCGCCTTCGCCGTAGTCCTCGCCCACCACGACCAGCACGCCGCCGGTCACGCCCGGCGAGGAGAGGTTGGAGAGCGCATCGGCCGTCACGTTGGTGCCGACTATCGACTTCCAGGTGACGGCGCCGCGCAGCGGGTAGTGGATGGACGCGCCGAGCATGGCCGCGGCCGAGGCTTCGTTGGAGCAGACTTCGACGTGCACGCCCAGTTCGTCCATGTAGGCCTTGCCCTGGACCATGACGTCCAGCAGGTGCGACACGGGCGCGCCCTGATAGCCGCCCACATAGGCCACGCCCGACTGCAACAGGCCCTTGGTGATGGCGAGGATGCCCTCGCCGTGGAAGGTGGCGCCTGCGCCGAGACGCAGCATTTCCACTTCCTTGCTGAATGAGACTTCCAAGAGATTCGGCTCCGATGTTCGTGGTTGGGGGATGTAGCGGGTGCGCGGTGCGCTGCGTCCGCATTGCGCATTCGCAGATGTCGTACGGTGGTGTTACTTGGGAGGAGGCTTCGCAGGCGCGCCCGGAAAGCGCGCCACGTAATAGGCGAGCGTGTCCAGGTCCTCCGGCGGGATGCGGCCCACCGCTTCCCCATCGCCTGCGTGTAGCCCGGGCGCTTGCCCGTGCGGAAGCCCTGCAGGGTGAGCTGCAGGTAATCTTCATGCTGCTGACCGATGCGCGGCACCTGCGGCCCACCGCTCATGTCGGCGCCATGGCAGATCACGCAGCGGTGCTCCTGCGCCAGCGCCTGGCCGCGCGCCATGCGCGCCGCATCGGGCGGCGTCGGGGCCGGCGGGGCGGGCACAGCGGGCAGGGTGGCGATGAAGTCCGAGAAGCCGCGCAGGTCCTCGTCCTTCATGGTCTTCGCGATCGCGGTCATCGCCGGGTTGTCGCGCCGGCCTTCGCGAAAGAGAAACAGCTGCGTGATCGCATAGAACGAATGCTCGCCCCGCGAGCACCGGCGTTCCCGCCATGTCGCTGCGGCCGTTCGCGCCGTGGCACGAGGCGCACAGGGCCGCGTAACGCTGGGCATAGCTGCCTTGCGCGCTTTGTTGGGCACCGACGGACGATGCCATCGCCATGACCGTTGCCGCAATCGCCAGCTGGACGAGCGCTGTCCTTCTCATCGGCCGCCGTAGCTGATGCGGTAGATCGCACCGGCGTGGTCGTCGCTCACGAGCATCGAGCCGTCCTGCAGCACGAGGAAGTCCACCGGCCGGCCGAGGTAGGTGTTGTTCTCGACGAAGCCGGTCATGAAGGGCTCGACCTTCGCGCCGCCCTTGCCGTCGGGCCAGGCGACCGCGATGTCGGCGTACTTGGTGGTGCGGTTCCACGGGCCGTGGCGGGCGATGGACATCGCGCCGCGGTACTTGGCCGGGAACATCTTGCCCTTGTAGAAGGTCAGGCCCAGCGCGGCGGCATGTGGGCCGAGCAGCGCGGCGGGCTTGGTGAACTCGTTGCAGTTCTTGCCCCAGCCGAACTCGGAGTCGGCGATGTTGCCCTGGTGGCAGTACGGATAGCCGAAGTGCTGGTTGGGCGCGGTCACCACGTTCAGCTCGTCGTTTGGCAGGTCTTCGCTGAGCCAGTCGCGGCCGTTGTCGGTGAACCAGAGGTTGCCGGTCTTGGGGTCGAAGTCGAAGCCCACCGTGTTGCGCACGCCGCGCGCCACGGTCTCGATGCCGCTGCCGTCGGGGTTCATGCGGAAGATGCGCGCGTGTGCGTCGTCAGGCTCGCACAGGTTGCAGGGCGCGCCGACCGCGTAGTAGAGCTTGTCGTTGTGCATGCGGAGGTACCGCCAGCTGTGGTCTTGGCCGCCGGGCAGCTTGTCGTTGAGCACCACCGGCGTGCCGGGGTTGTCGAGCTTGTCCTCGATGCCGTCGTAGCGCACGATCTGCTTGTGGGTGACTAGGTACAGCGCACCCTTGTAGAACTCGATGCCCGTGGCGAACTCGGTCTTGTCGACGATCGTCTTCGGCTTGCGGTCGCCCTTCTCCGCAATTGCATAGACCTTGTTGCCCACGAAGAGCGTGCTCACGAAGACCGTGCCCTTGGCGCCCTGGCGCAGTTCGCGCGCATCGAGCACGCCCGAGGCCCAGGTCTCGACCTTGAAGCCCGGCGGGAGCTTGAACTTGGCCGTGGGCAGTTGGTCGACCGCGGTCGGGATCGGGAAGGAAGGCACTGGCGCCAACCGCGTGGCGGCTTCGTTCTTCGGACGGCCCTTGGCCGGCGGTTGCTGCGCCCACGCGGCGGTGGCTGTGAAGAGCAGGGCGGCGAGCGCCGCATGCGGACGGAGTAGGGCCATGTCGTGTCTCCTTCTTTCTTCTTGATCGCGGGTCTGTCGAATACCGCCCGCCAGTGTGCGTGCCGCGGGGTTGGCCTTCAATAAAATAATCAGGCTAAGCAATATGAATGGCATGCATATCGATACCGTCGACCTCAACCTGCTGCGTCTCTTCGATGCGGTCTACCGCGAGCGCAGCGTGAGCCGTGCCGCGGAGTCGCTGGGCCTTACGCAGCCCGCGGCAAGTCACGGCCTGGGCCGGCTGCGGCTGCTGCTCGAGGACGCACTCTTCACGCGGGCCCCCGGCGGCGTGGCGCCGACGCCGCGCGCCGACCGGCTGGCCGTGGCGGTGCAGGCGGCACTGAGCCTGCTGGAGGGGGTGCTCCACGAGTCCGATCGTTTCGAGCCCCTGGTGTCGCGCAAGAGCTTTCGCATTCACATGAGCGACATCGGCGAAGGGCGTTTCCTGCCCGCGCTGATGGCCCGGCTGGGCGAGCTGGCGCCCGGCGTGCGGCTCGAGACCCTGCCGATGCAGCCGGGTGAGATCGCGCCCGCGCTCGACAGCGGGCGCATCGACTTCGCCTTCGGCTTTCTGCCCAAGGTGCGCGACACGCAGCGCGCGCATCTGCTGAAGGACCGCTACATCGTGCTGCTGCGCAAGGGGCACCCCTTCGTGAAGCGGCGCCGCAGCGGGCAGGCGCTGCTCGAAGCGCTGCAGGAGCTCGACTACGTCGCGGTGCGCACGCATGCCGACACGCTGCGCATCCTGCAGCTGCTGAACCTCGAAGATAGCCTGCGCCTGACGACCGAGCACTTCATGGTGCTGCCGGCCATCGTGCGCGCCACCGACCTCGCGGTGGTGATGCCGCGCAACATCGCGCGCGGCTTTGCAGAAGAGGGCGGCTACGCCATCGTCAAGCCGCCGTGTCCGCTGCGCGACTGCACGGTGTCGCTGCACTGGAGCAAGCGCTTCGAGGCCGATCCGGCGAACCGCTGGCTGCGGCAGGTGATCACCGCGTTGTTCTCGGAACGGTCGTGAAAGCCAGCGAGGATCTGGTGCGCTGACGCGATCGAACACACGATCTCGGAACCAAAGTACGCGCTGCATGGCGCGTATTTTTTGTGTGAGCTGTCCGTTTAACACGCCGAGGGATATCCCTACAAAACCTAGACCAAGTTGCTGCGTTGCAACAATTCGTTAGCGCCATCGGACCCTCCAAATACGATGAAAGCCTTCGCATTTCGACATCGCGAATCGCATGCTCACTTCTCGATGAAACCTTTCGCGCTCACAGTTTTGCGTGAAATGTTTTTGCCATAAAAAGCGTCACTGAAATTGTTGCAACCACTTGTACATTGGTTTGGCAATGTGAACGGATTGTTGCCGCGGACCACCAGCATTTCTCCATGACCGGCGGGTGTGCCACGCGTCCATTTCACGCGCACATGCATCGTTGCCAATTTCATTCAAGACTTGGAGAAGTGCATGAGTTCCGTCGATCAACAGGGCCGTACCGCCCCCCTTACCTCGGGTCAGATGGCGATGTGGCTCGGCGCAAAGTTCGCGTCGCCCGACACCAATTTCAATCTCGCCGAGGCCATCGAAATCGATGGCGAAATCGATCCCGCCATCTTTCTCGCGGCCATGCGGCAGGTGGCCGATGAAGCCGAGGCCACGCGCCTGAGTTTTACCGACACCGGGCACGGGCCGCGCCAGGTGGTGGCGCCCACCTTCACCGGCGAGATCCCGTACTTCGACATGAGCGGCGAGAGCGATCCGCAGGCCGAGGCGGAACGCTGGATGCGCACCGACTTCACCCGCAACATCGACCTGGCCCGCGACCAGCTGTGGCTGTCCGTGCTGATCCGCCTCGCGCCCGATCGCCACATCTGGTACCACCGCAGCCACCACATCGTGCTCGACGGCTTTGGCGGCGGCCTGATTGCGCGCCGCTTCGCGGACGTCTACAGCGCGATGGTCGCCAACGACGCGGCCGTACCCGAAGACTCGCGCCTGGCACCGATCGCGCAACTGGCCGAGGAAGAGGGTGCCTACCGCGAGTCGGGCCGCTTCCCGCGCGACCGCCAGTACTGAGCGGAGCGCTTCGGCGACGCGCCCGATCCGCTGAGCCTGGCCTCGCACCGCTCGGTCAACGTCGGCGGCCTGCTGCGCCAGACGGCGCATCTGCCGGCCGCCAGCGTGCAGGCCCTGCAAGCCGTCGCGCCGGACCTGGGAACCACGCTGCCGCAGATCCTGATCGCCACCACCGCGGCCTACCTGTACCGCGCCACCGGTGTCGAAGACATGGTGATCGGCATTCCGGTCACGGCGCGCCACAACGATCGCATGCGGCGTGTGCCGGCAATGGTGGCGAACGCATTGCCGCTGCGGCTCGCGATGCGCGCGGACCTGCCGATCCCGGAGCTGATCCGCGAAGTCGGGCGGCAGATGCGGCAGATCCTGCGGCACCAGTCCTACCGCTACGAGCATCTGCGCAGCGACCTGAATATGCTGGTCAACAACCGGCAGTTGTTCACCACCGTGGTCAACGTCGAGCCCTTCGACTACGACTTCCGCTTCGCCGGGCATCCCGCCAAGCCGCGCAACCTGTCCAACGGCACGGCCGAGGACTTGGGCATCTTCCTGTACGAGCGTGGCAACGGGCAGGACCTGCAGATCGACTTCGACGCCAATCCCGCGGTGCACACCGCGTAGGCGCTGGCCGACCATCAACGCCGGCTGCTCGCCTTCATGGCCGCCGTGATCCAGAAGCCGGACCAGGCCATCGGCCACATCGACCTGCTCGGCGCCGACGAGCGCCAGCAGTTGCTGGTGGACTGGAACGACACGGCGCACGCGGTGCCCGAGACCCACCTCACGGCATTGATCGAGGCGCAACTTGCAGCCAGCCCGGAACGCATTGCGTTGCGCTTCGACGGCCGGGCGATGAGCAATGACGAACTGAACTGGCGCGCCAACCAGCTCGCGCACCTGCTGCGCGCGCGCGGCGCAGGCCCGGAGCGCATCGTGGCGCTGGCCCTCCCGCGCTCGCTGGAGCTGATGGTGGCATTGCTCGCCATCCTAAAAACCGGTGCCGCCTACCTGCCGGTCGATCCGGACTTTCCGCAGGACCGTATTGCCTTCATGCTCGACGACGCGCAGCCGGTGTGCCTGATCACCACCGCAGCACTCGCGGAGACGCTGCCGGGCCACGCCTCGCAATTGCTGCTCGACGTAGCGCAAACGATTGCCGAACTGGTGACTTATGCCGACACCGCCCCCGGCATCGCGATCGATCCTTCGCACCCGGCCTATGTGATCTACACCTCCGGCTCCACCGGAACGCCGAAGGGCACGGTGGTGTCGCACCGCGCCATCGTCAATCGCCTGCGCTGGATGCAGGACCGCTACGGCCTGCAGGCCGACGACCGCGTGCTGCAGAAAACGCCTTCGAGCTTCGACGTGTCGGTCTGGGAATTCTTCTGGCCGCTGATCGACGGCGCCACGCTGGTGCTGGCGAAGCCGGGCGGCCACAAGGATGCGGCGTACCTGGCCGGCCTGATCGCGAGCGAGGGCGTCACCACGATTCACTTCGTGCCGTCGATGCTAGAGGTCTTCCTGCTCGAGCCCACCGCCTCTGCGTGCAACACGCTGCGGCGGGTGATCTGCAGCGGCGAGGCCTTGTCGCCCGCGCTCCAGTCGCAGTTCCAGCAGCGCCTGTCCTGCGGACTGCACAACCTCTACGGACCGACCGAGGCTGCGGTCGATGTCACGTCGTGGGAGTGCCGGCGCGCGACGGAAGCCGAGCCGGCATCGGCGAGCGTTCCCATCGGCCGCCCGATCTGGAACACGCAGATGCATGTGCTCGACAGCGGCCTGCAGCCGGTGCCGGCCGGCGTGACCGGCGAGCTGTACATCGCAGGCGTCGGCCTGGCGCGCGGCTACCTGAACCGTCCGCTGCTGAGTGCGGAACGCTTCATTGCCAACCCGCATGGCGCACCCGGCAGCCGCATGTACCGCAGCGGCGACCTCGCGCGCTGGCGCAACGACGGCAGCCTCGATTTCCTCGGCCGTGCCGACCAGCAGGTGAAGATCCGGGGTCTCCGCATCGAGCCGGGCGAGATCGAATCGGTGCTGCTGCAGCATCCGCAAGTCGCGCAGGCCGCAGTGGTCGCACGCGAGGACGTGCCGGGCGAGAAGCGCCTGGTAGCGTACGTCGTCGCGGCGGATACCGCCGATCCGCAACCGGCCGAGTTGCGCACCCACCTCGCGCAGGCCTTGCCCGAGTACATGGTGCCCTCGGCCTTCGTCAGCCTGCCGGCCCTGCCGCTTGGCCCGAGCGGCAAGTTCGACCGCAAGGCACTGCCGGCGCCGGAGGTGCAGGCCGCCACGCCCTACGCCACGCCCTACGCCGCGCCCCGCACGCCTACGGAAAGAATCCTGGCCGGCCTCTGGGCCGAAACCCTGCACCTGCAGCGCGTCGGCATCCACGACAACTTCTTCGAGCTCGGCGGGCACTCGCTGATGATCGTGCAGCTGATCTCGATGATCCGGCAGCAGTTCATGATCGACCTGCCGGTGGACACGCTGTTCCAGGTCTCCACCATCGCCGGCCTCGCGGAGCTGCTGGACCAGGAGTCGATCGCGCGCCCCAGCCTCACGCCGATGCCGCGTCCGTCGCGCATTCCGCTGTCCTTCGCGCAGCGCCGCCTGTGACTGATGAACCAGCTCGAAGACGCCAACCCAGCCTACAACATGCCGCTGGCCCTGCGCCTGTCCGGTGTGCTGGATCGCGCGGCGCTGCATGAAGCGCTGGGCGACCTGGTGCAGCGCCACGAGAGCCTGCGCACCATCTACCCGAACGAAGACGGGCTGCCGTACCAGCACATCCTCGACGG
Source organism: Variovorax sp. YR752 (assembly GCA_945860785.1). Taxonomy (GTDB): domain Bacteria; phylum Pseudomonadota; class Gammaproteobacteria; order Burkholderiales; family Burkholderiaceae_C; genus Variovorax. Next base: position 19,222 of record CAMATD010000081.1, read on the forward strand.
CGCGAGCGCGCGGCCGCCGGTGATCGAAGCCGACAGCAGCGAGGACGAGATCGCCGCCCAGCTGCATGCCGCGGCCCGCGGCGGCTTCAAGCTCGAGAGCACGACGCCCCTGCGCGTCCACCTGTTCAAGCTGGCCGCCGACGAGCATGTGCTGCTGCTGCTCACGCACCACATCGTCGGCGATGGCGCATCGCTGCTGCCGCTGGTGCGCGACATGAGCACGGCCTACGCCGCGCGCTGCGAAGGCAAGGCGCCCGGCTGGGCGCCGCTGCCGCTGCAATATGCCGACTACGCGCTGTGGCAGCAGGAACTGCTCGGCAGCGAAGACGACGCCGACAGCATGGCCGGCCGCCAGCGCGAATTCTGGCGCGAGACCTTGCGCGATCTGCCCGAGCAGCTGAGCCTGCCCGTCGACCGGCCGCATCCGCCCGTTCCGAGCTACAGCGGCGACGTGGTGCCGATGCAGATCGCGCCGCATGTGCACGAGCGCATGCTGCAGCTGGCGCGCGATGGCCAGGCCAGCGTGTTCATGGTGCTGCAGGCCGCGCTGGTGGGCCTGCTGAACCGCCTGGGTGCCGGCGACGACATCGCCATCGGCACGCCGTCGCGGGGCGCAGCGATCACGCGCTGGACGACCTGATCGGCTGCTTCGTCAATCCGCTGGTGCTGCGCACCGACGTCTCGGGCCAGCCGAGCCTGCGCGAACTGATCGCGCGGGTGCGGACCACCAACCTCGCCGCCTATGCGAACCAGGAGTTTCCGTACGACCGGATCGTGGAGCTGCTGCGGCCGGAGCGCTCGGGCGCCAACCTGCCGTTGTTCCAGGTCATGCTGGGATTCCAGCAGGGCGGCAGCTGCTTGTCCTTCAGCCTGCCCGGCCTGTCGATCACGCCGCAGCCGGTGGTCGTCGACACCGCGAAATTCGACCTGTCCTTCATCCTCGACGAGCAACGCGGCGCCGACGGCCTGCCGGGCGGCATTGCCGGCGGCATCCAGTACAGCACCGACCTGTTCGACCGCAGCACGGTCGAGGCCATCGCGGCGCGCCTGGAGCGCCTGCTGGAAGAGGCTTGCGAGGCGCCCGACGAGGCATTGGGCAGCCTGGCCATCCTGAGCGCCGAGGAGAACCATCGCCTGCTGTCCGACTGGAGCGGCCCCACGCGCGACTTGGCACCGCTGTCGCTCGCCGCCATGGTGGCGGCGCATGCCGACGAGCGCCCGCACGCGGCAGCGGTGGTGCTCGACGACGCCACGGTCAGCTATGCCGAGCTCGATGTGCGCGCCAACCGGCTCGCGCACCTGCTGCGGGGACGGGGCATCGGCGCCGGTGCCATCGTCGCGACGGTGCTGCCGCGTTCGCTCGACCTTATCGTGGCCCATCTGGCCATCGTCAAGGCTGGCGCAGCGTACCTGCCCATCGATCCGAACCACATGGCCGCGCGCAGCGCCTTCGTGTTCGAGGAGGCGGCGCCCGCCGGTGTGCTGACCCACGCGTCACTGCTGCCGCAGCTGGCCGGCGTTCCCCATTGCCTCGTGCTCGACAGCGACGAGACGGTCGCTGCGCTGGCGATCCAGTCGGACGGTCATCCGGTGCCGGCGCAAGTGGTCGACCCCCAGGATGCCGCCTACATCATCTACACCTCCGGTTCCACCGGTGTGCCCAAGGGCGTGGTGGTGCCGCATGCGGGCCTGAGCAGCCTGGGGACGGCCATGGCGGAGCGGCTTGCGATCGGCCAGGACTCGCGCGTGCTGCAGTTCTCCTCCAGCGGCTTCGACGCCTCCGTCATGGACCAGCTGATGGCCTTCCATGCCGGCGCCGCGCTGGTGGTGCCGGCGGCCCAGCAACTGCTGGGCACGGACTTGGCCGACCTGCTCGAAAGACAGGCCGTCAGCCACGCGCTGATTCCGCCCGCCGCACTCGCCAGCTTGCCGCACGGCGAGTTCCCGCACCTGCGGACGCTGGTGGTGGGCGGCGATGCCTGTTCCGCCGCGCTGGCCGCGCGATGGTCGCCAGGCCGCCGCATGATCAACGCCTACGGCCCGACGGAGATCACCATCTGCGCGAGCATGAGCGCGCCGATGACAGCCGAAGAGCAGCCGTCCATCGGCCAGCCGATCTGGAACACGCGGATGTACGTGCTCGACGACAGCCTGCAGCCGGTGCCGCCCGGCGTTGCGGGCGAGCTGTACATCGCGGGCAGCGGGGTGGCGCGCGGCTACCTGAACCGTCCGCTGCTCAGCGCCGAACGCTTCGTCGCCAACCCCTACGGCGCGCCCGGCAGCCGCATGTACCGCAGCGGTGACCTCGCGCGCTGGCGCAGCGACGGCAGCCTCAATTTCCTTGGCCGTGCCGACCAGCAGGTGAAGATCCGCGGCTTCCGCATCGAGCCGGGCGAGATCGAATCGGTGCTGCTGCGGCATCCGCTGGTGACGCAGGCAGCCGTGGTTGCACGCGAGGACGTGCCGGGCGAGAAACGCCTCGTGGCCTATGTGGTCGCCGCGGCCGATCCGCAGCCGATCGAGCTGCGCGCGCACATGGCGAAGGCCTTGCCCGACTACATGGTGCCCTCGGCCTTCGTCCACCTGCCGTTCCTGCCACTGACCCAGAGCGGCAAGCTCGACCGCAAGGCGCTGCCGGCGCCCGAGCAGCAGGCGGCAGCGCCGTATGCCGAACCCCGCACGCCCACCGAAAAGCTGCTGGCCGAACTGTGGGCCGAGACGCTGCACCTGGAGCGCGTCGGCATCCACGACAACTTCTTCGAAATCGGCGGACATTCGCTGATGGCCATCCAGCTGGGCATGCGCATCCGCCAGCAGGTCCGGCCGGACTTCCCGCACGCCGA
>CAMATD010000082.1 GCA_945860785.1 Variovorax sp. YR752
CGGGCCTGGACATGCACGACGACTTCTTCACGATGGGCGGCCATTCGCTCCTGGCCGCGCGCCTGGCGACGTTGCTCAGCCGCGAGTTCCAGATCACGCTGCCGCTGCGCGCCCTCTTTGAGGCGCCCACGGCCGAGCGGCTGGCCGCCGCGATCGCGGACCTGCAGGGCGTCGGTGGCGGCATGCAAGCGCCGCTGGCCTGCCGGCCCGAGCGCACCACCGCACCGATGACGCCCTCGCAGGAGCGCATCCGGTTCATGGAAGAACTGCACCCGGGCCGCTCGGTCTACAACGTGCCGTCGGCGCAGCGGCTGGTCGGCCCGCTCGATGCGGCGCGCTTCGAGGCGGCGCTGGTGGAAATCATGCGCCGCCAGCCGGCGCTCAGGACCAGCGTGGGCACCGATCCGGCCACGGGGCAGCCGGTCCAATCGATATCGCGGCATGTGGAATTCTCGTTGCCGGTGATCGATCTGCGCGGGCTGCCGGCGGACCAGCGCGAAGCCGAACTGGCCGAGCGCATGCAGGAGTTGGCGGACCGGCCGATCGACCTGCAGCGCGCGCCGATGATCCATGCGGCGCTGTACCAGGTCGATGACGACGACCACGCATTCGTGTTCGTGCCGCACCACCTGATCTGGGACGGCTGGTGCTTCGACCTGTTCCAGCGCGAACTCACCGCGCTCTACGACGCCGCCGAGCGCGGGCGCCCGCACGCGCTGGCGCCGCTCACCACCACGCACGGCGACTACGCCGAGTGGTTGGCGAACTGGATGCAGGAGCCCGAGTTCGAGGAGCAGCTCGGCTTCTGGCGCCGCCGCGCCCGCCGAAGACCGACATGCCGCGGCGCTCAGGCAAGAGCGGCCAGGGCGGCACGCAGTGGATCCACATCGACCTGGCGACCACCGAGCGCCTGCGCGAAATCGCGCGCGGCATGGAAGTGACGCTCAGCATGCTGACCTTCGGCATCTACGCGCTCTCCATGAGCCGGGTCATCGGCAGCGATGCCATCGTCATCGCGAACCCGGTGCGCGGCCGCCAGCAGCCCGAGACCGAAGACGTGATGGGCGTCTTCAACAACGTGCTGCCGGTCTCGCTGCAGATCGACCTGGCCCAGTCGCTGCCCGACTTCATGCGCTACGTGAAGCAGGAACTGCTCACGCTCATGAATTACCAGCAGGTGCCGTTCGAGCGGCTGGTGGCCGATGGCGGCCTCGGCGGCCAGAACCGGAACGCCGGGCCCTACCAGTCCATGTTCTCGTTCCAGGATGCGCGCGAACGCGCGCGCCACCTCGGCAGCCTGCAGACCCGCCAGATGCACCTGATGCAGCGCGGCGCGACCGACGACATCGGCGTGTGGCTGATGGACAAGGCGCACGGCCTGGAAGGCGCGCTGATCTACAACGCCGACATCTACCTGCGCGAGACCGGGGCGCACCTGCGCGACCGCTACCTCGAACTGCTGCACCGCGCCGCCGAACGCCCCGCGGCCACGCTCGCCTATCTGGCCACCGACGAGGGCTCCGCCAGCGCGGCGTACCTGCGCAAGCTCGCGGCGGGCGAATCGGACAAGCCCATCACCGTGCCGCCTGCCACCGTGCCCGGTGCGCGACCGCCGGCGGCAAGCCTGCTGACGCCCGAGCACGCGCCGCTCGCGCAGATCTGGGTCGGCGTGCTCGGCATCGACGTCAACGAAATCCGCGCGAGCGACAACTTCTTCGACCTGGGCGGCGATTCGCTGCTCGTGCTGCGCGCGGTGCAGCAGACCGAGCAGACGCTGGGCTTGCGCGTGGCGTCGCGGCGCTACCTGTTCGAGAACCTCGGCCAGCTCGCGTCGTCGCGAACCGGCGCGGCGGACAGCCAGCCCGGCGAGCTTGCGGACGTGCCGCCCGGCGGCGCCCGCAGCCCGTCGCGCGGCGAGAGCCTGCTGGGCCGCGCGTTCGGCGTAGGCGGCTGGCTGCGCAAGGGGTGATCCGGCATGACCAGCAACGCCTTCGCGCTCCCTCCGGCGCCATGCATGATCCCGCTGCCGATCATGTTCGGCCCGGCGTCGCGCCAGCTCTTCGGGCTGTTCCATCCGGCGGAGGACTCCCCCGACGAGGAGCGCGCGGTGCTGGTCTGCCCGCCATTCGGGCAGGAGGGCCTGCGCACCCACCGCTTCTTCAAGGTGCTGGCCGAACGCTTCGCGCGCGCCGGCGTCGCGACGCTGCGCTTCGATTTCTACGGCTCGGGTGATTCCTCCGGCGACGAGAGCCAGGGCGAACTCGACGGCTGGCGGCGCGACCTGTGCTCGGCGCATGAAGAGCTGCGCCGGCGCGCGCCGGACAGGCGCATCGTCTGGATCGGCGCACGGCTCGGCGCCACCCTGGCGGTGCTGGCGGCGCGCAACGGCCGCTGCAACCCGGTCCGGCTGGTGCTGGGGGAGCCGGTGATCGACGGCCGCCGCTATGCGCGCTCTCTGCGCGAACAGCACGTGGCGGCAATCGACGCGATGTTCTGCATTCCCGATCTGTCGTGGCGCCGCAGCCTCGGGCGCGACCCGGCGGCGCTGCCCGACGAGGCGCTGGGCGCATCGCTCTCGCCCGCGCTGCGCGCGCAGCTGGGCGCGCTCACGCCGGCGTCGCTGCCGCTCACGGCCCTGCACGACACGCTGGTGCTGACGCCGCCCGACGACGCGCACACGCCGCAGTGGGCGGCCGAACAGCAGTCGCGCCACCTGCCGGTGCGGCTCGCTTACTTCTGGCACCGGCTCGACTGGACGTCGGACCCCTATCCCGACAGCGCCATGGTGCCGTCCGACGCGCTCAACCGCTTGCAAGGGGCTCTCCATGAATGACATGACAACATCCACCACATGGCGCACCCCATAGCGCCGGTGGTGCGCATGACGCAGACGCCGGTGCGCTTCGGGGTCGGGCACTCGCTGGTCGGCATGGTCACCACGCCCGCGGGCCAGGCACCCGCCGCCGCCGCATGCCTCATGTTCAACATGGGCGCCAACCACCGGATCGGGCCGCGCCGCATCAACGTCAAGCTGGCCGCGCGCGGCGTGGGCAGCCTGCGCTTCGATCTGGGTGGCATCGGCGACAGCGATGCGCCGCTCACGGCCGCGGACCTGCCTTCCCGCGCGGTGCACGACCTGCAGGCCGGCCGGCATGGACCTGCTCGAAGACACCCAGGGCATCCGCCAGTTCGTGATCGTGGGCATGTGCTCGGGCGCGGAGCACGCCATGTCCACCGCCGTGGCCGATTCACGCGTGGTCGGCCTCTCGCTGTTCGACGGCTACGCGTTTCCGCAGCGGCGCACGCGCTGGGAACGCACGCTGCGGCGCGCGCTGGCCGCACCGGCCCACCCGTCGTTCGCGGGCAAGACCCAGCGCTGGCTCAAGCGCCATGTGCTGCGCATCGAGGCGGCCAGGCCGATGCCCGGCTTCTTCACCGAAGAGACGTCGCCGGAGGCCACCGCGGCCTGGTTCGGCACTACCATGAAGCTGCTGGCCGGGCGCGATGTCGCGATGCAGCTCCTGTACTCGGGATCGCTGCACGTCTGCGACCGCGACCGCGACCAGCTCGGCGCCTTCCGGTGCGAGCCGTTCGCGCAGTCGCTGCACTACGAATTCATGCGCGAGGTCGACCACACGGTCTGCACGGCGAAGGGGCAGCAGCTGTTCCTCCAGGCCGTGGGCGACTGGGTCCGGCGCCTACCGGCTTGCCGACAGCGTGAGAGCAGTCATGTCCACCTATCTTTTCTACGACACCATCCGGCTCAACAAGTCGGCGGGCGGCGTGCTGAACGTGTCCGAAGTGCTGCTCAAGAACATGCGCCTGTCGTCCGACGACAAGGTGCAGGCGGTCAGCGAATGCCACCCGCGCATCTACGAGGCCGCGCGCCGGCTGAAGATCAGCCGCTTCCTGCTCGACACGCTGCTCTACAACTTTCACCGCGCCCGCACGTGGCTCTCGGGCGAGCGGGTGTTCTCGCTGTTTCCGAACTACTTTCTGCCGTTCGCGCCGTTCGGTCGCCATCGGGATTCGATCGTGGTGGTGCACGACCTGCAGTACAAGTCGTACCCCCAGTACTTCACGTCGCGCAAGCGCCTTTGGCTCGACTGGAACCTGCACCGCGTCGCGCGCAGCGCCGCCGACGTGGTCTTCATCAGCCGAAGCAGCCAGGAAGATTTCGAGCGGCACTTCACGCGCTGCGAGCGCGCCGCGGTGATCTTCAATCCGGTGGACGCGGGCCCCGTCGCCGGGAGCGCCGATAGCGCGGCCGCGCCCAGCGGGCGCTACCTGATCGCGGCCTACCACTATTACCCGCACAAGAACTTCGGCGGCATCCTGAAGCTGTTCGAGCGCATGAAGCGGCAGGGCCTGGTCGACTACCTCGACATCACGGGCAACGGCGCGGCCGACGTCGAACGGATGATCGCCGCCCTGGCGCCGACGCTTCGCGGCGCCGTGCGGCACCGCGGGCTGGTGTCGCGCGACGAACTTTTCCGGCTGTACCTCGGCGCGACGGCCTTCATTTCGCTGTCCACGTTCGAGGGCTTCAACCTGTCGGCCGCCGAGGCGGCCACGCTGGGCGTGCCACTGCTGCTCTCGGACATCCCGGTGCACCGGGAGCTGTTCGCCGACTACGGATTTTTCGTCGGCAGCGAACCCTGCGATCTCGACCTGCTCGCGCGCCATCTGGCCGAGCACCAGCGCACCCACCCAGTGTGGTCGCACTCGCGCGACTGCGCGCCGAGCGCAGTGGCCGCGAGTTATTTCACGTTCAAGCGCAGCCGCGCTTCGCTGACCCGGGCCATGCAATGACGAACCGCACCTGTCTTGTTCGCAGGCTCGCGGCGCTGGCGCTCGCGCTGGCCGCGTGGCCGTGGCCGGCCCCCGCCACCGCGGCGGTGCCGGCACCGCCAGCCTTCGGCGTGATGGTGCATTACCTGCCCGACAAGCAATCCATCGCCGAGATCGGGCGCTTCGACGTCGAGGCCTTCGCGGCATCGCTCGCCGAGATGCGCGCCAGCCATCTCATCCTGACGCTCGGGCAGAACAACGGCCAGTTCATCGCGCCGAGTTCCGCGCTCGAGGCGCTGTGCCCGCGCAGTGCCAGGAACCGTTCGCCGCGCGACCTGCCGCTGGAGATCGGCCGGGCGCTGCAACGCCACGGCATCGCGCTGATCCTGTACCTGCCGTTCCGCGCACCGCAGGCAGACCCCTACCTGATGGACTGCCTGGGCGACATCTCCGAGCAGTTGCCGCCGCCGCAGCGCTTCATCGCCGCCTGGTCGGCCGTGATCAAGGACTGGTCGGATCACTACGGCCCGCTGGCCACAGGCTGGTGGTTCGACGGCGTCTACAACACCACGGGCATGACGGCGGACGACTGGGGCAAGCTCTGCGCGGCCGCGCGCAGCGGTGCATCGAACCGGTGGCTGGCCTTCAATGCCGGCGAAGGCCCGGCACGCTTCAGCCTGAAGAGTGCGCCGTGCCAGAACCTCATGGCGGGCGAGTACCTGCAGCCCGCCGCGCACATGGCCGCGCCGCCCTCCGAACTCAGGCTGCACGTGCTGACGCCGCTGGGCGCCTCGTGGGGCCGGCCGACCGCTGCGCGGTTCTCGGCGGCGCAGTTGCGCAGCTGGATCGCCGATGCGACTGCCGCGGGCGGCATGTTCACGCTGGACCTGCCGCTGGACGACAGCTTCCATTTTCTTCCCGCACACGTCGCGCTGGTACGCAGCGCCACCGCGCCGCGGCCCTGATCCCTCGCCCCCCTTCCTCTCACACCCTTCACCCGACCATGGACAACGCCCTCTCCTTCATCGTTGTGGAAGACCGCCAGAACAAGACGCTGCGCCTGTGCCGCGAAGCGGCGGCGCGGGCCGGGGAACACCTGGTCGTGCTGGCCGGCACCGACGCCGGCTATGCGTACAAATGCTTCAGCAAGGTCTACGTGCACCTGTCGAGCAACACGCCGGAGTTCGAGAAGATCTGCTTTCGGCGCTACTTCCTCCTGGCCGACTACCTGGCGGCGCACCCCGAATGCCGCGAATTCGTACTGATCGACAGCGACGTGCTGCTGTTTCGCGGCGCCGGCGCGCACATCGCGCACCTGGTCGGGGACGCCGGCTTCTCCGGCTCCTTCATCCGCCCTGCCGACGGCTGGAACCCCTGCCAGATCTCGCCGCATGTCAGCTACTGGACGGCAGCCGGCCTGCGGGATTTCGTCGCCCGCGTGATCGAGATGTACAGCACGCCCGCGGACCTGCGGCGGCTGCGCGACATCGCCGAGCGCTTCGCGGCCCGCAGCGTGCGCGGCGGGGTGTCCGACATGACGCTGCTCTACCTGTGGGCAGAGGCCTCGGGCAACGTCGCGCCGATCAACCGGGTGCTCGACGGCCAGGTGATCGACCACAACATCAACGGCGGGACCAACCACCTGGCGAACGAGTTCCGCGTTTGCGGCGGCGCCACGCGCCTTGCGTTCGTCGACGGCCGGCCCTGCCTCGCGACGCCGGCGAACGAAGCGGTGCGCGTGCTCGCGCTGCACTTCCAGGGCTCCGCCAAGATGGCGATGCCGCACGCGCTGCATGGCCGGGTGCGGACCGTCGCGGCGCTGACCTGGGCGCTGCAGATGGCGCGCAGGGCGAAGAACAACGCGCACCGGATCGCCTCGCACGCACGCCGCATGGCCGGCGCCCTGCGCTTCGCGGATGCGCCGGCGGCGAAACACCCCGCGGACGGGAACGCGCCATGAAGCAGCCCGCAGGCACGTCGTTCGCCCTGCCCGGCGCCCGCATCGCGCAGCGCCTCGGGCTGGGTGCGCTCGCGTCGCGGCTCTATGTGTACCTGTCGGGTTTCCTGGCGATCTTCCTCATGGCGGCCGAGGTCGCGCCCGCGCGCTTCGGCGAATACTCGATCTACCAGTCGGTGCTGGAAGTGGCGCTGGTGGTGGGCACGCTGGGAAGCTCGCTGCTGTTCTCCCGCAACGCCGCGAGCGTGCCGCCGGGCGTGACGCGCGGCGACCTGGTGCGCACGCTGGCGATCGGTCTTCCGCTCGCCACGGCGCTCGCGGCCGCCATCGTGGGCGTCCAGCGCCTGCCGGTGATCGGCATGCCCTTCGCGCTGGTCGTGGCAACGCTCGCGGTCTTTGCGTTCAACAGCCTTCGCCTGTCGTACAGCCGGGGCCTGGGCCATGCGGGCCTGCTCAACCTGGAGTCGGGCCTGCGCTCGACCCTGCTCGTGCTGGGCGTGGCGGCGCTCGCTGCGTTCGGCTTCGAGATCGGCGTGGCGCACCTGCTGGTCATCAACCTGTTCGCCTTCGTGCTCGTGTGCGCGGCCATCGGCCTGCCGGTCAACGGTCCGGCGCCGCTCGGCGGAAAGCCCGCGCTCGATCTCGCATCGCAGGCCCATGCGACGGTGTATTCGCTGCTGACCTTCCTGCTGCGCAAGTCCGACCTGCTCGTCGTGGCCCTCTTCATGCCCCTGAGTTACGTGGGCGCATTCAAGCTGGCCTTCCTGCTCGCGGAGGCGCCCTCGCAGTTCGTGCAGGCCTTCCTGTTCACGAAGACGCCCGCGATGCTGGACACCAATGCCGGCAACTTCACGGCCGCGAAGCTGCAGCTGGCACGGCATGCGTTCCTGCTCGGCTGCGTGCTCTTCGCGGCGCTCGCGGGCCTGCTGGCGGTTGCCGCGCCGCTGCTGAAGCTGGGCAACGAGGCGCTCGAGATCTTCGTGTGCATCGCGCCGTACTTCCTGCTGCGGACCTACACGGTCCACCACGAGATGCTGCTCTCGCTCAACACCGCGATGGGCTCGCTCGGGCGATGGGCGCTGCTGGAGGTCGCGCTGCGGATGGCCTCCTACGGCCTGGTGATCCTGGTCTTTCCCGACAAGCCGCACTACGTGTTCTTCATCGCCTTCGTCTCCGACTTTCTGCTGTACGAGCTGCGCATGCGCGCGCTGTTCGGCTTCTTTCCGCTCGTTCGCCTGTTGCGCCCGGTCCATTGAGAGGTCCCCGTGAAAATCCTGCTGTATTCGATGAACTTCACGCCCGAGCTCGCGGGCATCGGCAAGTATTCGGGCGAGATGGCCGACTGGCTCGCTGCCCGGGGCCACGAAGTCCGCGTGATCGCGGCACCGCCCTTCTTTCCGCACTGGGCGGTGTTCGAGGGGCATTCGGCCTGGGCCTATCGCAAGAGCGAACGCAACGGCGTCACGATCTGGCGCGCGCCCACCTGGGTGCCCTCGCGGCCGCGCGCGCTGGCGCGCATGGCGCACCTGTTCTCGTTCATGCTGACGAGCATGCCGCTGCTGCTGGCGCAGGCGCGCTGGAGGCCCGACCTGGTGTTCGTCGTGGAGTCGCCGCTTTTCTGCGCGCCCGCGGTGCTGTTCTTCTCGAAGATGCTCGGCATCAAGTCGTGGCTGCACATCCAGGACTACGAAGTCGATGCGGCGTTCGGCCTGGGCCTAGTGCGCGGCGCGGGGGGCGCGGCGCTTTGCGCTGTCGCTCGAGCGGTGGCTGCTCGGCGGGTTCAACCGCGTATCGACCATCTCCGCCGCGATGGTCGACAAGGCCAGGAGCAAGGGCATCGGCGAAGGCCGGCTCGTGCTCTTTCCGAACTGGGTGGACGTGTCGGCGATCCGGCCCTCCAGGGCGGCCACGGAGGTCGCGCAGGCCACGGACGCCGCGCCGCACGGGGCCGGCGCGGGCGGCGGCTTCAGGGCCGAGCTCGGCATTCCGGCCGATGCCGTGGTGGTGCTCTATGCGGGCAGCCTGGGCACCAAGCAGGGCATCGAGCTCCTGGCCGACGCGGCGCGCCTGCTGACCTACGCGCGCAACATCCACTTCGTCATCTGCGGCAACGGCCCGAGCCGCGGTGCGCTGATGTCGGCCTGCATCCGCCTGGGCAACGTGCACTTTCTCGACCTGCAGCCCGCCGAGCGGCTCAACGAACTGCTGGGCATGGCCGACATCCACGTGCTGCCGTAGCGCGCCGATGCCGCGGACCTCGTGATGCCGTCCAAGCTGGCCGGCATGCTCGCGAGCGGACGGGCCGTGATCGTGACGGCGCACCCCGGCACCGAACTGAGCAATGTGATGTCGGGTCGCGGCCTGGTGGTTCCGCCCGGCGATGCGGCCACGCTGGCCGACGCCATCGAACAGCTTGCGCTGTCGCCTCTGGTGCGCGAAGCGATGGGCGCGGCGGGCCGGGAGTTCGCGCAGGCCGAACTCGACCAGAACGCCATCCTGTCGCGCTTCGAGCAAGAGCTGTTTCGCTGCGTTGCCGGCTGAAGCGCAAGACACCCCGCGGCCTTCCTTGTTCGCGTCCAAAGCATGACCCATCCAAAGATTCTGGTGACAGGCGGCGCGGGCTTCATCGGAAGCCACGCCTGCGTGGCGTTGATCGCGGCCAGCTACCGGCCGGTGGTGCTGGACACGCTGGTCAACAGCGATGCGCGCTCGCTGCACCGCGTGGGGCACATCAGGGCGTGGAGCCGCCGCTCGTGCGCTGCGACGTGCGCGACGCGGCCGCGCTCGACTGCGCGTTCGCCGAGCACGAAATCCACGCGGTGCTGCATCTTGCGAGGCGCAAGGCGGTCGGCCATTCGGTGAGCGACCCGATCGGCTATTACGACGTGAACGTGGCGGGCAGCCTTGCACTGGTCCGCGCCATGGAGCGCGCCGGCGTGCGCACGCTGATCTTCTCGTCCTCGGCCACGGTCTACGGCCACAACCAGCGCTCGCCCATCCGGGAAAGCGCGCCGTACGCGGCCGTCAACCCCTACGGGCGGACCAAGGAGATGGTGGAGCGCATGCTCGCGGACCTCGCCCGGGCCGATGTGCGCTGGGGCATCGCATGCCTGCGCTTCTTCAACTCCATCGGGGCGCACGAGAGCGGCCTCTTGGGCGAGCATCCCCACGGGCCGCCCGACAACTTGGTGCCCTGAATGTCTCGCAGGTGGCGGTGGGCGAACGCGGCCACGTCGTGGTGCACGGGAACGACTACGAGACACCCGACGGCACGGGCGTGCGCGACTACGTGCACGTGATGGACGTGGCCGAAGGCCATGTGGCGACACTGCGGCACGCGGCAGGCCACCGCGGCTTCCTGGCGGTCAACCTGGGCACGGGCCGCGGCGCGTCGGTGCTCGAAGTGATCTCGTCCTTCGAACGGGCCTCGGGCCAGCGCATCGCAATGCGCATCGGGCCGCGCCGGCCCGGCGACGCCCCGGCCTACTGGGCGGATGTACAGCATGCCCGCGACAGGCTCGGCTGGAGCGCCCGCCGGGGGCTGGACCAGATGTGCGCAGACAGCTGGCGCTGGCAGTTCGCGAACCCGCGCGGCTTCGACGACCCCGAGCCGCCCGCGTCGGCCAAGGGCGTCATCCCCCTAGCATGAAACCACGGCAACCAGGAGATCTGGAGACACCCTGCATCTATTCGGTCTACACCCATTTACGTACGCCAAACGCCGAGTGAACCAAAGCGCTATTTCTTACAAATTGGAAACCTTTGTTGTCCTTTTGTTGCTAAAACCAAGAGATTGACAACCCACCAACCTGGGGGCATTGAAATGCTTGACAACTCGCTTCAAATTTCCGGAGAAAGAACCTCTGCCTTGATGGCCGAGCGTCGCTCGGGTTACGCCCCCGGTGTCTGCATGCCCGCAGCGATGCTGTGGCCGGACTTCCTGACGGGACAGGAAACCGCGCCGGTGCGCGTGCTGCTCATCGACGACGACGAGTTCGTGCGCCGGGTGATCGCCCAGGAGCTGTTGTCGGACATGCGCATCCAGCTGGAGGGCCAGGCCGACAGCATCCGCGAGGGGCGCAAGCTGCTGGCCACGCATGAATTCGACGTGCTGATGGTCGACCTGCGCCTGAGCGACGGCATGGGCTTCGAGCTGATCGACGAAGCGCGCAACCACCACAGCAACGGCGAGATCATCGTGATCTCGGCGCTCGAAGACGATTCCCACGTGCTGCGCGCCTTCGAACTGGGCGCCACGGGCTATCTGCTCAAGAACGCCTGGCTCCAGAGCTTTGCCGAGGCGGTGCTGCACGTGGTGAACGGCGGCGCGGCCATCACCCCCGGCTCGCGCGGCGGCTGCTGCACCGGCTGAACCACAACCCCAATCACACTCTTCAGAATCAGCCCGCCGGCGACGCATCGCCGCTGCGTGCGCCCTCGCGCGAGGCGACGCTGACGCCGCGCGAAGGCGAGATCCTGCGCTTCGTGGCCTGCGGCTACGTCTCGGCAGAGATCGGCGCAAAGCTCGGGATCACGGGGCAGACGGTCAACGTGCATATCAAGAGCATCTACAAGAAGCTGCACGTGCATTCGCGTGCCCAGGCCGTGAACTTTGCGGTTCACACCGGCCTGATCTGAGCGGCGGCGCGTTGCGCTCTCCGAACGACCAGGGAACCCTTTCATGCCATCCGAAGCATATGACCCCCTCCTGAAACTCTGGAGCGACGAACGGTTCTGGCTGTCGGTCGTCGTCTGGGCGCTGCTGATGTCGAACTGGCTGCTCGGCGGATTCCGCGGCGGCAGCCTCAGGCGCTGGATCCTGCTGGCGGTGGCGGTGCAGGCCGCGCCCACGGTCGGCGCACTGCTGCTGCGGTTTTTCAGCCATCAACCGCCGGGCGAAGAACTGCCGTTCGGGCTCATCGTGCTTCAGCCGCTCAACGTGGGCACGCTGATAGCGCTGATGGCGTCGGCCCGCTCCGCCGCCCGTCCTGCGGACTTGCCGCCGGACGAGCGGCCATCCGTGTCCGACAACCTCTCGGCTGCACTCGCCGAGCGCCAGCGGATCGCGGGCGACCTGCACGACGGCGTCGCCACGCGCCTCGTGATGCTGCTCGCCAGCATTCCCGTTCACAACCACTCGAACGCGGAAATCGCGCGCGGCCTGCAGGAGTGCCTGCTCGAACTGCAGATGACCGTGGACGGGCTCGGCGCCGAGCGCATGTCGCTCGGCGAAATGCTCGGCAACCTGCGCTACCGCTTCGCGCCGGCCTTCCGGCGCAGCGGCATCGAGTTCCAGTGGGAGGTGTCCGACCTTGCGCCCGAGGTGCAGGACGACTGCCGGACGCACCGCGAACTCTGCAAGATCGCGCAGGAGGCGCTCGCCAATGCGCTGCGCCACTCCGGCGCCCGCCGCGTGCACGTGCGGCTCGCGCCCGGCCGCGGCAACACCCTGCTGACGCTGGAGATCAGCGACGACGGCCACGGGCTTCCCGAATCCGGCGAGGGCGACGCGACGCGACGCGCACGTGGGGCCAGGGCCTGCGCAACATGCGCTCGCGCGCCGAAGCCATCGGCGCCAGCATCAGCATCGCGAACCGGTCGCCGCGCGGCGTGCGGGTGGCCGTGGCCCTGCCACTGACGGGCAATCCGGTCGGCCGCGAAGCCATCCTGATGTCGTCGTCCCGATAGTTCCGGGCTTCGGGCCCCGGACCGATCCTTCACCCATTGCGCAAAGGCTGGTCAACATGAACGCTCCCATCATTCATCCCGTGCTTCTGTGCGGCGGCAGCGGCACGCGCCTGTGGCCGCTGTCGCGCAAGGCGCTGCCCAAGCAGTTCGCGCCGCTGATCGGCAACAAGAGCCTGCTGCAGCTCACGCTCGAACGTCTGGCGAGCCTGAACCGGAACATCACCTGCATCGCCTCGGAAGACCATCGCTTCCTGGTACGCGAAGCGGTCGAGAACGCGCAGGCGCAGGGCCGCCAGATCCTCGAACCGACGCCCCGCAACACCGCCGCCGCGATGGCCGCGGTCGCGCTACTGGCCGACCCCGACGACCTGCTGCTCTTTGCGCCCGCCGACCACCACATTCCCGACGCGGCGCTGTTCGCCGCCACGGTGCGCAGCGGCGTCGAGGCGGCGCTGGCAGGCCGGATCGTCACCTTCGGCGTGTCGCCCAGTTTTCCGAGCACGGCCTACGGGTACATCGAGGTGGCCGGGCCCACGGGCCATGACGCGAGCCACGCGGTGGCGCGCTTCGTCGAGAAGCCGAACACGGCCGTGGCCGAATCGCTGATTCTGCAGGGCGGCCACTGCTGGAACGCAGGCATCTTCCTTGTGCTGGCCCGCACGCTGGTCGCGGCGCTGCGCATGCACGCGCCCGACATCCTCGCCGCCTGCGAACGCGCGACCGCCGCGGTCTCGGTCGACGGCAGCTTCCTGCGCCTGGACCGCGAGGCCTTCGAGGCCTGCCGCAGCGAGAGCATCGACTACGCGGTGCTCGAAAAGCACGCGGACGTCGCGGTTGTGCGCTTCGAGGGCACCTGGAGCGACGTGGGCAGCTGGAACGCGGTGGCCCAGCTGCACCCGGCCGACGACGCGGGCAACCGCCTGAGCGGCATGGCGAGCGTCCTGCGTTCGCGCAACACCTTCGTGCATGCGCCGCACCGGCCGGTGGCGGCGCTGGGCACCGAGGACCTGATCATCGTGGACACACCCGACGCCGTGCTGGTGGCGGGCGCCGGCTGCGCCGAGCAGGTGGCCGACGTGGTGCGCATGCTCGCGCTCGAAGGTAAGGCCGAAGCCACCGAGCACCGCCGCGTGGTGCGACCCTGGGGTGCCTACAACAGCGTGGACACCGGCGAACGCTTCCAGGTGAAGCGCCTCACCGTCAAGCCCGGCGCCAAGCTGTCGCTGCAGATGCACCACCACCGCGCCGAGCACTGGATCGTCGTCAAGGGCACGGCCAAGGCCACGCGTGGCGGCGAAGTCCTGCTGGTGCGGGAGAACGAGTCGATCTACCTGCCCTCGGGCACCATCCACCGGCTGGAGAACCCCGGCAAGACCATGCTGGAGGTGATCGAGGTGCAGACCGGCAGCTATCTCGGCGAAGACGACATCGTGCGCTTCGACGACACCTACGGCCGCTGCGCCGCGATCGAGGTGCGTGGCGGGCTCGAACGGCCGGTAATACAGCCGGTGGTCGAACCCGGCTGTCGGCGCGGCCGCTTGAGCGGGCCTCTCTGCGAGACGTGGCGGGGCGACGCTAGAGAACCAGGGACAACGCCACCGTCAGCACCAGCCCCATCACGGAGATGACCGTCTCCATCACCGACCAGGTCTTGATCGTCTGCCCCACCGTCAAGCCGAAGTATTCCTTCACCAGCCAGAAGCCCGCGTCGTTCACATGCGAGAAGAACAGCGACCCGGCGCCGATGGCAAGCACGACGAGCGACAGGTGGTTGGAAGAAAGACCGGCGGTCAGCGGCCCGACGATGCCCGCGGCCGTGACGGTCGCCACCGTGGCGGAGCCGGTCGCCAGCCGGATCAGGACCGCAACGATCCAGCCCAGCACCAGCGTCGACAGGCCCGCCGCGAGCGCGATCTTGGCAATGGCATTGCCCGTGCCTCCATCGACCAGCGCCTGCTTGAAGCCGCCACTGGCGCCGACGATGAGCATGACGCCGACCACCGGCAGCAGGCTGGCGCTGATTTTTTTCGCCAGCACGGGCAGAGAAAAGCCGACCGCGGTCCCGAAGGTCACCATGGCCAGGAGAACGGCCATCAGCAAGGCGAAGACCGGATCGCCGATGAAGTCCAGCGCGGGCCGAAGCGCGGCCGACTTGTCCATCCAGATGTCGGCCGCAGCCTTGATCAGCATCAGCACCAGCGGGGACAGCAACGTGATCAGGGTCCAGGTGAATGTCGGGCTGCGGCTGGGCTTTTCGTTCTGACCGTCCTGCGCCTTTGCAGAGCCCGTTGCAGTGACCGCCAGCCCCGCACCCGCGGCGCCGATCGGGACCATCCGGGCCGCGAGCAGGCCGAAGAGCGGCCCGGCCACCACCACGCTCGGAATGGCGATCAGCAACCCCAGCGCCAGGGTCACCCCGACGTTCGCATGCAGGATCGCAATGGCGGCCAGTGGGCCAGGATGCGGAGGAATGAACCCGTGCAGCACCGACAGGCCGGCCAGCGCCGGAATCCCGAGCCGCATCGCAGGCCCCTTCGAACGGTGCACCGCGAGCATGACCACGGGAATCAGCAGGACGAGGCCGATCTCGAAGAACATCGGGATTCCGATGATGCTGGCGACCAGCGCCATCTTCCATGGCAGCGTGGCGGGTCGCCCTCGAAGCAGTGTCTCGACCAGCTTGTCGGCGCCGCCGGAGTCCGCCAGCAACTTGCCGAGCATCACGCCCAACGCGATGAGCACACCGACGTAGCCCAGCACGCCGCCGACACCGGTCTCGTAGGACGCTGTCACCTTGTCCAGCGGAATGCCCGAGCCGACGCCGACGAACAGCGCCCCGATGGTCAGGGCAAGGAAGGCATGAACCTTCAGCCACACAATGAGCAGGACCAGGATCGCGATGCCGACGGCGGCGACGACCAGCACCTGGGTGTCGTGTGCGGTCAAGGTGGTGGAAGCGTTCATTTCAGGTTTTCCATGGTGACCGGCACGCACCGATCGTGAGGCACCGCGTGCCTCATCCCAGGCCGAGCGTTTCAATGATGGCCTGGGCCATCGTGGAGGGTGGCGGGCCGATGTCGATGCGAATCGCGGGCTCGTCCGCCGAGGGTTCTTCGAGGTCGGCAAACTGGCTGTCCAGCAGGCTCGACGGCATGAAGTGACCATGGCGCGCCATCAGACGCGCGGCGATGATTTCTCGCGAACCGGCGAGGTAGACGAAGGTCACGCCCGAGCCGCGCCGGTTGATCACGCTCCGGTACGAGCGCTTGAGGGCCGAACATGTGATGAGACCGCTCTCACCGGCGTCGATGCGCTCGTCCACCCAGTCGGCCACCTTCTCGAGCCAGGGCGCACGATCGTCGTCCGTGAGCGGATGCCCCTCCTTCATCTTGGCGATGTTCGATGGAGGATGCAGCGCATCGCCTTCCTCGAACGGCCAGGCGAGGCGGCCGGCCAGGATGGCGGCCACCGTCGTCTTCCCGCAGCCGGAGACTCCCATGAGCACCAGCACCGTCGGCTTTGCGATGAGATCGGACATCGGCTCCCTTACCCCAAATTGCCCAGAACGTCGTTCACCTGCTTGCGCGAGATGGCGACTTGAAAAACGGTGCGCTTGCTCATGCAGCGCCCCGGAAATAACGGCCATGGTGCCCCGTGCCGCCGCTTGGCGCAAGGAGGCATTAAGTTGTGCAGCGAGCACCGGGTGCTCACGCGCCACCTGCCACGGGCCAACACCTCTGCCTGTGCGGCCCGCAGGATTTTCTGGATGCCGTGCGCACGACCGCGCGCGTTCATTCAGTTCGACTGCTGCTCGACCTCCAGCAGCTCGTACAGCACCATGCGCGTCTGCCGCCCGCGCAGCTCCACCTGTTCCTCGATGCGCCGCGTGGCGAGCCGCCCGCCCAGCCCGGCGAACGTGGCCTCCGAGATCAAGGTGCGCGTGCCCAGCTGCTTGTTGGTGCCCTCGATGCGGCTTGCCACGTTGATCACGTCGCCGAGCGCGGTGTAGGACAGCCGGTCGCTCGAGCCGAGCACCCCTGCGATCACGGCACCCGTATGGATGCCAATGCGCGTACGGAACTCGTGAAGGCCTTCCTCGTGCCATTTGCGGTTGAGTGCCTTCATCTCGGCGTGCAGTTCGAGCGACGCCACGCAGGCCCGGTACTCCGCATCGGACAGGTCCGCCGGCGCGCCCCAGAGCACCATGATCCCGTCGCCCATGAACTTGTCGATCACGCCGCCGTGCCTGGCGAACACGCGCGTGGCAAGGTTGAAGTACTCGGTCAGCTGGCGCATCAGCACGTCGGCCTCCAGCGATTCCGAGATGGTGGTGAAGCCTTCCACGTCGGTGAACATCGCGGTCACGCGGCGTGGCGAGCCATTGGGCACGAGCGCATGGCCTTCGGCGACGAGCTGCCTGATCACATCCACCGGCACGAACTTGCTGAAGGCCTGGAGGCTGCGCGCGGAATCGTCGAGCGCCTGGTTGAGATGCTGGATCTCGAGCACCCGGCTCGATTCGAGCGGCAGGTTGTCGAGCTCCAGCCGCCCGATGCGCCGGGCGACACGCGAGAGGTTCTCGATCGGCGTGGTCACGAGCTTCGACAGCCGCAGCGAAATGAACAGTGCCACCGCCAGGAAGCTCAGCGTCAGCAGCAGCGACCACAGCACCTGGCGGTGCAGGCCGCCCAGCAGCGCGTCTTCGGGCTCCCAGCTGACAAGCCGCCATCCCGTGGACGGAATGTGCGATGTCTGCACCTTGTAGCGCTCCCCATCATGCACGAGGGTGAAGGCCATGTCCTCGGTCCAGCCCCGGCTGCCGTTGGCCAGCATGTAGGCGTGCAACGCGCCGAGCACGCCGCCTTCCGGATCTTCGAGCACGCGAACCACGTGGGGCTGGTCGCTGCGCGCAATCACATGGTGGTCCGCGCTCAGCAAGGAGCTGTGGCCGTGGCCGGTGCCGCCGAACACGCGGACCAGATTGGACAGATGGCCGAGCGACACGCTGCCCGCCACCACCAGCGTCTGCAACTCACCCTCGTCATTGCGCCGCCGGCTTGGCCGTGCATGCCCGACGCCGAGCTCCTTCGCCGAGCCGAGCACGAAGGGCGCGGTCCACAGCGGGTGCTGCGCCTTCAGGGCCTGGACGAACCAGTCGTCGTGCACCGGATCGTCGTTGCTGCGAAAGGCCTCGATGCGGCTCGTTGCGTCGCGCTGCCGCGGGTCGTCGTCGCCATCGCCGTCGCCATCGGGCGGCTGCTTGTATTCCCACGTCTCGGTGCTGAACCCCGGGTCGCGCAAGACCTGCCGCACGGCGGACTCCGGATAGCGCATCGCCATCAGCAGGTGCCCGTCGTCGCTGGCCACGCCGATGCTGTCGAGTTCGGATGTCTGCTCCAGCGCGGCCCAGAGCAGTTCGGCCGTCTGGTCGCCGTCGTGGCCCGCCGGATGCAGGCTGGGCGTGTGCGCGATGGCGCGGACCAGCGCCTCGGTCTTGGCGAGAAACGCCAGGATGTTGTCCTCTACCCGGTCGTGGTTGACCTTGTGCGCTGATTCCCCGACCCTGGACACGAGCTGTTCCGCGCCCCAGTAGCCGAAGGCCACCAGCAGCAGCGACTGCAGCAGCGCAACGGTGCAGATGATGGTGCCGACATCGACCCTGAAGCGCCGCAAGCGCACCTGCGCGGAAGGCTCCGCCCGATCTGGCGAACTGGAATCGTCTGTCATGTATGGGGCTCCCTGTGGCGCATTCGAATGCGTCCTTGTGCCGCCGATTTTCGCCGGTCTTCGACATAGTCTCGGCGCCAACGCCCCTGTGGCGTCCCGACAGTGGATAAAACCCGCCCTGCGCCGCAGCGAACTGCGGCGCATCGCTAGGGGTGTCGAGCCGGAATTCGTTCCGGGGCTGACTGAGAGAGTCCCTTTGAACCTGACTGAGGTAACGCTTCCAGAGGGTGCTCAGCGTTTCGCCGGAGCCAGGGCCGCCGAAGAGATGGCGCCATCATCACCGGGTTCCATCGCCCGAGCCTCCAAAATCCCTCAGTGCACCAACATCGGCAACACGAGCCGAGCTGCCTTATAGACGTAGGCGCCAATGATCGGCGCAAGGAACCCCACAATGGCGCTGGGCAGAGCGGCCACCCAAGACGGAGCATCGAAGGCTATCGACACCGCATAGGCGAGGATGGTAGCGACCAACCCGATTCCTACTGCGACTTTAGTCGGAACTCCGAGCACCTGCGGTCCGACAATTCGGTATCGCAACTTGACACCCGCCTTCAGTAAGTCACACCAAACGCTCGGACCTTGAATTGGAGTTTGGCCCTCAGGGACCGGCTTCACGGTAGTTAGCAAAAACCACTTCGCCGACTCTCCGCGATTGAGGACCGGCACCACGTAATCCCGCTGGTGAGCGAATATGTGCTGCTGCTCAGGAGTGGGTGGCGTACCCGGAGTCAACTCGAGCTTCTTCATCATCTCAGGCGACTGGCCGATCTTGAAGGTAGTCCCAGTGAGTTCCGTTCGCTCTCCAAAAAGCAGCGTGTCGTCTTGTGTGTAGATGCGGACAGGTAGAGCTTCAAAGTCTTTGCCCGTGTCGTTCGTCAGCGTCACCGTAGTCATCCAGAGGCGATCAATCGGCTGCCCGGCGCAACGGACCTCAATGTGGCCGAAGGCATCGTCCTTCGCCGACATAGCGATCGCGGTGTGAGACGCGATGAAATGCAGCACCGCACACGTCCACGAACGACTACGAGGACGCCGCCCGCCACCACCAACAATACGGACCACAGGCCTCCCACCAACACCTTGGGGTCCAGCATCCAAGTTAGGTCAAGGTGCACTATTTGCTCCTCGTTTGTTGTGGCGCGATTGTGCCTGCGGTCCCTTCTCCGTGCCCTCGCGAGAGCAGAGGCGAGCCGCTTCGGGCCTACAGCGCATAAAATGTCTGTTCGCTAGGGGTGCTGGGTCGGCTTGCCGATTTGGCTGAGAAAGTCCCTTTGAACCTGATTGCGCCTTCTTTGTTTACTTAGGAGGCCCGAGGTAATCCTCGCGCAGGGAAGCTGGTCCGGCGGCCCATCACGTTGTCTCGCGTGAGGGCTGTGCCGCTGGAGCCTCGCCCACCTGCCAAACCTTTTGCACTGGAGCAAACGGATGGCACACGACGACAACGAAACTTCCTCCGCCAACGAGGCGCTGACGCCATTGCCCGCGTCCCGGCGCGTGTTCGGCTGGCACGACCACGCCTCGCTCTGGTTCAGCCTGGGCGTCGGGCTGCTGGTGATGCAGATCGGCGCCTACCTCGTGCCGGCCGTGGGCACGCGCGATGCGGCGCTGGCCATCGCGCTCGGCTCCGGCCTCGGCGCCGGCCTGCTGGCCTGGACCGCCCGGCTGGGCTGCGAGAGCGGCCTCGCGAGCGCCGGCCTGATGCACGCCACCTACGGCAGCGCCTTCGCGCGGCTGCCGGTGCTGCTCAACATCGTGCAACTGGTGGGCTGGACCACCTTCGAGCTGGTGATCATGCGCGAGGGCACGCAGGCCATCGGCCAGGTGGCTTTCGGCGCCTCGCTCGGCACCTTCTGGGGCGGCGTGCTGACCACGCTGCTCTGGGGCGCGGTGCTGCTGGCGCTGCTCGTGGGCTCGATGGTCAGGCTGGTGCGGCGCTTCGTGAGCCGCTTCGGCCTGCCGCTGGTGGTGCTCTCCTTGTTCTGGCTCACCTGGCAGTTCGCGACGCGTCTCCAGGCCAAAGGGCTGGACGCCTTCTGGGCGCGCCCCGGCGACGGCAGCATGGGCATGTTCGGCGCGCTCGATCTCGTGATCGCCATGCCGGTTTCATGGCTGCCGCTGGTGGCCGACTACGCCCGCCACGGCAAGCGCAGCGCGGGCGGCCTCGGCAGTGCCTTCAGCGGCACCTGGATCGGCTATGCGCTCGCCAACATCTGGTGCTATGCCCTCGGCGTGATGGTCGTGAGCGTGGCCGAGCCGGGCACGGGCCTCGTCACCGCGCTGCTGCTCGCGCAGGGCGGGCTGGTGGCGCTGGGGCTGATCCTCATCGACGAGCTCGACAACGCGTAC
This sequence comes from Variovorax sp. YR752, assembly GCA_945860785.1. Taxonomy (GTDB): domain Bacteria; phylum Pseudomonadota; class Gammaproteobacteria; order Burkholderiales; family Burkholderiaceae_C; genus Variovorax. Next base: position 20,510 of record CAMATD010000082.1, read on the forward strand.
GGCGATGTCTATTCGGGCTCGGTCTCGACGCACAGCCTGCTGCCGCGCTGGAGCGTGAAGCGCTGGGGCCTGCTGCTGGCCGCCGTCTGCATTGCGCTGGCGCTGGTGCTGCCGATGCACACGCTCGAACCCTTCCTGCTGCTGCTGAGCTCGGTGTTCGTGCCGCTCTATGGCGTGATCCTCGGGCGGCTCGGCAGCGGACAGGCGGCGGCGCTCACCCCCACGCGCCAGATCGACTGGGCCGCGGCACTGGTCTGGATCGCAGGCATCGCGGCGTACCACGCCCTGGCCCAATGGGCGCCGCAGTTCGGCTCGGCGTTGCCGACGCTGGCCGCAACCTTCGTGCTGGCCTGGCTCAGCCGGCCTTCGCTGGCAGGCGGTGCGTCGGCACTGGCGCAAAGCCGTGGTTGAGCGGACCGTGGCCCGCACCGACCTTCACATCCGCACCGGCCGCCATCGCGCCGATGACGTAGGCGCGCGCACGTTCGACGGCTTCAGGCAAGCCGAGCCCCAAGGCCAGGTGCGCCGCAATGGCGGACGACAGCGTGCAGCCGGTGCCATGCAGGTTGCGGCTCGCGATGCGTTGCGAAGCCAGGCGCTTGCGCGTGCCGTCGGACTGCAGCAGCACGTCGACCACTTCATCGCCGGGCAGGTGGCCGCCCTTGAGCAGCACGGCCTTCGCGCCCAGCGCCAGCAATTCGTCGGCCGCGCCGTCGAGCGCATCGATGCCGCCGATGGCATGGCCGATCAGCAAGGCCGCCTCATCGAGATTGGGCGTGACCACCACGGCACGCGGGAACAGCTCGCGCACCAGCACCTGCACGGTTTCCGAAGCGATCAGCCGATCGCCGCTGGTGGCGACCATCACCGGATCGAGCACCACGTTCGTCAGCCGGTAGTGGTCGATAGCCCAGGCCACCACCTCGACCACCTCGGGCGCATGCAGCATGCCGAGCTTGACCGCATCGACGCCGATGTCCTCGACCACGGCCTGGATCTGCGCCTTGAGAAAAGCCGGCGGCACGCCGTGGATGCCCGAGACGCCGAGCGTGTTCTGCGCGGTGAGCGCGGTGATGGCCGTCATGCCGTAGCAGCCGAGGGCCGCGAAGGTCTTGAGATCGGCCTGGATGCCGGCCCCGCCGCCGCTGTCCGAGCCGGCGATGGAAAGCACGCGTGCGTAGCGCAGGGGCGCTTGCGGCGCGGTGGAAGGTCCTTGGGTCATGCTGAAAATTATCGGCGACTGGCCCTGCCTTGCTCCCTCCCCTTCCG
>CAMATD010000083.1 GCA_945860785.1 Variovorax sp. YR752
TCGCTGGCCAGGATGCCGGACTCGTCGCTGGCTTCGAGCACCACCGCGCCCGCGCCGTCGCCGAACAGTACGCAGGTGGTGTGGTCATTGAAGTCGAGGATGCGGGAGAACACTTCGGCGCCGATCACCAATGCACAGCGCGCTGTACCGGTGCGGATCAAGGCGTCGGCCACGGTCAACGCGTAGACGAAGCCGCTGCAGACCGCCTGGACGTCGAAGGCCGGGCAGCCGGCAATGCCGAGCTTGTTTTGAAGGATGGCTGCCGACGACGGAAACACCATGTCGGGCGTCGAAGTTGCGACGATGATCAGGTCGACATCGCTGGCCTTGCGGCCAGCCGCTTCCAGAGCGTGCCTGGCGGCCTCGAGCCCGAGCTCGCTGCTGCTGACTTCCGGCGCGGCGAAGTGCCGTGCATGGATGCCGGTGCGCTCGACGATCCACTGATCGGAGGTTTCGATGCCGCGCGACGCCAGTTCCTTGGCGAGATCGTCATTGGTCACGCGGCGTGGGGGCAGATAACTGCCGGTGCCGGTGATGCGTGAATAAGGGGTCATCAAACGTGAAGGGTCGTCGCGTCGACCGGCGCCGCCGGTTCCTGCCGCGCGAGCAATGGCGCGGCGTGGGCGATGCGGGCCCGCACGCGATCGAGCAGGTTGTTGCGAGCGGCATCATAAGCGCGATCCAGCGCATGACCGAAAGCCACTTCGTCGGCCGAGCCATGGCTCTTGAAAACCAGGCCGCGAAGGCCCAGCAACGCTGCACCGTTGTACCTGCGGTGATCCAAGCGACTTTTGCATGCTTTTAGAACCGGATAGGCAACAATTGCAGCCATTTTCGTAAAAATGGTTCGCGAAAACTCAACGCGAATGAACTCGCCGATCATCGACGCAACGCCTTCGCTGGCCTTCAACGCCACATTGCCGACAAAACCGTCGCAAACGACGATATCGGTCGTGCCCTTGAAAATATCGTTGCCTTCCACGTTGCCGTAGAAGTTCAAATCTTTGGAGTTGGCAGCCGTACGAAGCAATTGACTCGCTTTTTTGATCGTTTCGCTGCCCTTGATGGCCTCTTCGCCAATATTGAGCAGGCCGACCGAAGGCGCCTCATTGCCGGTCAAGGCCGAAACCAGGGCCGAGCCGAGCACTGCGAACTGAAGCAGGTCCTCGGCGTCGCAATCGACATTGGCACCCAGATCGAGCACGGTGGTCGCACCACCCTTGGCATTCGGGAGCTGAGGCGCGATGGCGGGACGATCGATGCCGTCGAGCGTCTTGAGCAAATAGCGTGCGATCGCCATCAATGCGCCCGTGTTGCCAGCAGATATGGCCGCCTGAGCGGCGCCATCCTTGACCTGCTGGATCGCGACGCGCATCGAAGAATCCTTCTTCTTGCGCAGTGCGATCTCGATCGGATCGTCCATGCCCACCACTTCGCTGGCGGCGACGATGCGGGCGCGCGGATGCGCGGCAAAGCCCGCCAGTGCGGCCGGGGCACCGACCAGCAGCAACGAAGCTTCGCTGTGCCGCTCGAGAAACGCGCGGCAGGCCGCGAGCGTGACGCGCGGCCCATGGTCGCCTCCCATGCAATCCACGGCGAGCGTGATTGCAGGAGGCGCAGCAGTGATTTCGGGAGAAGAAGACGTAGTCATCAAAACAAAAACCCGACGCTACAGCAAAAGTAGCTGCGGGCCTTGGCCTTGGGGTGCGAGATCAGGCTTCGGACTTGTTCTTGAGCACCTGACGGCCACGGTAGAAACCGTTCGGGCTGATGTGGTGGCGCAGGTGCGTTTCGCCAGTGGTCGGTTCCACGGCGATGCCGGGGACAACCAGTGCGTTGTGTGACCGGTGCATGCCGCGCTTGGAAGGCGACTTCTTGTTTTGCTGGACGGCCATGATGGCTCCTGGACTGTTAGGTGAGTGACTGGATGCGGGCTCAGGCGGTGGCAATGCTCAAATTTGGGCGGCATGCATGGAATGCCCTTGCCCTTATCTATATCTGCATTGCTGCTCACGGCGGTGTGCGCGAAGCCTGTGATTATAGGCCAGCTGGCGGGAAAGGGCTACTTGCCCTCTTCCGGCTTGCGCGAACGCAACGCTCCGAGCACCGCGAACGGGTTCGGCTTGGCTTCTTCGGCTGCGTTGAAATCCTCGTCGCTGGACGACAGGCGAACCGGCACTGGGCAGACGTCGTGGACGGGCATGACGGGGATTTCCATCAAAAGCTCGTCCTCGATCAAGGCATGCAGGTCGAAATCCCGGCTGACAACGAGCAGGTCTTCCTCGGATTCTTCGTCTTCGTCTTCGGCCTCCGCCGTGGCCTCGTCGGCCACGAAACGGAACCACCGGTCCACCACCAGCGGCGTATCGACGGGAGTCAGGCAACGCTGGCAGGTCAGCGGCACGGTCGCTTCGGCTTCCAGGTGCAGCCAGGGCGCAGCCTTGCCGTCGGCGCCCGGGCGCTCCTCGCCGGTCGCCTCCCAGCGGACGACGGCGTCGGGCGCCGCGTCCGCCAGTTCGGCGGCGAGGCGTACATAGTCAGGGACCGGGTCGGCTGCGTTCAGGGTGGCGGCATCGGCGGCAAGGCCGGCCACGTCGAGCCGTTCGGGGGCAAATTCTCTCTTCATCTGCCCCAGTCTAGCGCGCCGCCGCCGCGAAGGGTTTTGCGCGGCTCACGCACAATCGTCCCATGCAACGTTCCGTGATCCTCGCCTCGACCTCGCGCTACCGCCGCGAACTGCTCAACCGCCTGCATTTGCCCTTCGATGTGCATGCCCCGGAAGTCGATGAAACCGCACTGGACGGCGAAACGCCGCGCGCCCTGGCCGAACGCCTGGCGCTGGAAAAGGCCAACGCCGTCGCTGCCCGCTTTCCCGAAGCGGTGGTGATTGGCTCCGACCAGGTCGCCGATCTCGCAGGCGTTGCGCTCGGCAAGCCCGGCGACCACGCCCGCGCGACGGCCCAACTGCGCCGCATGCGTGGCCAGACATTGATATTCCAGACCGCCGTGGCCGTGGTTTGCCATGCCACAGGCTTCGTGCAGCGCGACCTGGCGCCCGTTCGCGTCGTGTTCCGCGAACTCAGCGATGCCGCCATCGAGCGCTACCTACAAGCAGAGCAGCCGTACGACTGTGCCGGCAGCGCCAAGAGCGAAGGCCTCGGCATTGCGCTGCTGAACGCCATCGACAGTGACGACCCAACGGCACTGGTCGGCCTGCCGCTGATCCGCACCTGCCAGATGCTGCGTGCTGCGGGGGTCGAACTCCCGTGACCCACGGCAAGCTCTACCTCGTCCCCGCACCGCTCGATTTCGGCTGCGACATCCAGGCCCCGCTGCAGGACGCCCTGCCGCTGGGCACCTTGCAAGTGGCTGCCGGCATCACCCACTGGATCTGCGAGAACGCGAAATCCGCCCGCGCCTATCTCAAGCGCATCGACGCCGTCGCGCCGCTGGCCGCCCCGCTGCAGGCGCAGAACATCCAGGAACTGCCGCGCGAAGTGCACAAGAAAGGCGATCACGCAGGCCAGTTCGACGCCAGGCTGTTGCTGGCCGCCGCGCTCGAGGGCCACGACATCGGCCTGCTCAGCGAAGCCGGCATGCCCGCGGTCGCCGACCCCGGTCCTCAGTGGCGCGCGCCGCGCACGACCTGGGCATTGCCGTGGTGCCACTCACTGGCCCGGTCTCGCTGCTGCTCGCGCTGGCGGCGAGCGGCCTGAACGGCCAGAACTTCGCCTTCGTCGGCTACCTGCCGCAGGACGCGAGCGAGCGCCAGACCCGCATCCGCGAACTCGAAACGCTCGCGCTCAAGACTGGCCAGACCCAGCTGTTCATCGAAACGCCCTACCGCAATGCCGCGCTGCTGCAGGCACTGGTACAGACGATGCACCACAACACCCGCCTCTGCGTGGCGCGCGGCCAGACCCTTGCGACATCCCACGTGCGCAGCGAAACGGTGAAGGCCTGGCGCGCCAAGCCGCAGACCGCAACGGACGAACGCCTGCCCGCCGTGTTCGCGATCGGGCGCTGACGATGGTGGTGAACACCGGCACGCGCTGGGCCTCGCGCGCGCAGTTCTTTTCCTCGGGCTTCATCTTTGCGACCTGGGGCGTGCATGTTCCGACGGTCAAGGCGCACTACGGCATCGACGAAGCCCAGCTGGGGCTGGCCCTGCTCGCGGCTGGCGCCGGCGCGATGTTCGGCCTGACCAGTGCGGGCCGCTGGATCGGCCGCCACAGCCCGCGCCGCATGGCCGCGCTTTGCGGCTGCGTCTATGCGCTGCTGCTGGCCGGCCTGATCGCCATGCCGGGCTACGTGGCGCTGCTGGGCCTGCTGGCGGTGTTCGGTCTCGTCACCAGCGTGTTCGACGTGGCCATCAACACCGAGGCAGCGCAGCTCGAACTGCACAGCGACACACCGTTGATGAGCGGCATGCACGGCATGTTCAGCCTGGGTGGCATGGCCGGCGCCGCGAGCGGCAGCGCCGTGCTGGCGGCCGGAATGGGCGCGCAGGCGCATCTGCTGCTGGTCGCGGCGGTGATGGTGCTGGTCGTCGCCGCGTCCTCGACGCGCATGCTGCCCAAGCCGGCGGCCACCAGCAACACGGCCGGTGCGGACCACAGCTTTCGCCTGCCCCGCGGCGCACTCGCCGTGCTCGGCGTGCTGGCCGCGCTGGGCCGGATCGCCGAAGGCGCGATCTACGACTGGAGCGTGCTCTATATGCAGCAGGAGCTAGGCAGCCCGCAGAAGCAGGCCGCGCTGGCCTATGCGGCCTTCTCCGCCGCCATGGCGGCCGCGCGCTTCGGCGGCGACGCGATGCGCGCTCGCTTCACCCCGATTGCATTGCTGCGCGGCAGCGGCCTGCTGGCGGCTGCGGCGATGACGCTGGTGCTGTTGACCGACCTGCCCTGGCTCGCCCTGGTCGGTTTCGCGGGCGTCGGGATCGGTTTTGCGAATGTGGTGCCGATCCTGTTCGGCGCCTCGGCCCGCGTGCCTGGCGTCGAGCCTGCAACCGGTATTGCTGCCGTGTCGGCGGTGGCCCATCTGGGGTTCATGGCCGGACCTGCGGTGATCGGCCTGCTGGCGCGGGCCAGTTCGCTGACGGCCGCGCTCTATGTGGTCGTGGTCTTCGCCGTCGCGCTGGCCGCCTCGGCCCGTTTCACGAACGGCAGCGACCGGGCCTGAGACTTTTCCAGCTTCAGCGCAGTGCGGGCGTTGCCGCCTGCAGCGAGCGCACCGAGGCTGCGCCCATGGCAGCGCCGAATTTCTTGGCGAGCTTCTCGGCCACGTTGTCGCGGCGGGTGTAGTCGATGACTTCCTCGGCCTTGATCACTTCGCGTGCCACGTAGTCCACGTTGCCCAGCTGGTCGGCCAGGCCGTATTCGACCGCCTGCTCGCCGCTCCAGAAGAGGCCGCTGAACAGGCCGGGGGTGTCGAGCTTCAGGCGGTCGCCGCGGCCGGTCTTCACCACATTGATGAACTGCGCGTGGATCTGGTTGAGCATCGTCTGGGCGTGCGCGCGCTGTGCGTCGCTCATCGGGCTGAACGGATCGAGGAAGCCCTTGTTCTCGCCGGCCGTGAGCAGCCGGCGCTCGACGCCGACCTTGTCCATGACGCCGGTGAAGCCGAAACCATCCATCAGCACGCCGATGCTGCCCACGATGCTGGCCTTGTCGACGTAGATCTTGTCGGCGCCGGCGGCAATGTAGTAGGCCGCCGAAGCGCAGGTCTCGTCGACCACCGCATAGACCGGCTTCTTGTACTTGGCCTTCAGGCGCTTGATCTCGTCGTTGATGATGCCGGCCTGCACCGGGCTGCCGCCCGGCGAGTTGATCAGCAGCACCACGCCCTTCGCGCCTTCGTCCTCGAAAGCCGTTTTCATGGCGGCCACGACGAACTCGGCGCTCGCATCGCCGCCATTGGCGATTTCGCCCTTGATCTCGACGACCGCCGTGTGGGCCGTGGTCTTGGCTGTGCTGGGCGTTCCGCGCGACAGTGCGAACCAGGCCAGGAAGACGAAGAAGGCAAGCCACGAAAGACGCACGAAGGTCTTCCAGCGGCGCGTGGCCTTCTGCTCGCCCAAGGCGGCAAAGGCCAGCTTTTCAAGCGTTGCGCGCTCCCAGCCGGGGCGCTGTGTAGGGTCTTGGGCCATGTTCTTGGGGGTGTCTTGCGGGGGCGTGAGGGGCACAGCCGACTCAAACGGATCGAAACCTTCAGGGTCCCTGCGATTCGGGTCGGTCATGTCAGAAGATGAGAGGTTGGAGGTTCCAGTCAGTATGCCAGTGCACCACGCCGTCACGCTCGCTCAATGCGATCTTCACGAGGCCGCCGCGGCACGGCCCGCCTGCGCATTCGCCGGTGTCGGGCTTGTAGACCGCGCCATGGGTGACACACAGCAGCCACTGGCCGGTGTCGTCGAAGAAGCGGTCGGGCTGGAAATCCAGCTCCATCGCCACATGGCTGCACCGGTTGAGGTACGCATGCGGCTGGCCCTCGAAGCGCACGGCGAAGGCCCGGCAGGTTTCGCCGCCGTGAACCACGTCGAAGGGCACGGCCAGGCCGCCTTCGACCAGGTCCGCGGCATTGCACAGCGGGATGCTTTCTTCGCTCATGACGAGATTTTCAGGCGTTGTCGAGCAGCCACGTTTCCAGGCTGGCTACCGAATGGGCGACGAACAGCGGCTTGAACGCGTCGAAGCTCGCGGGCTCGTGCGCGCCGTAGCTCACGCCCACGCCGGGGCAGCCGGCATTCAGCGCCAGCTGCAGGTCGTGCGTGGTGTCGCCGATCATCAGGGTGCGCTCGGCCGGCACATCGAGCTCTTCCATCAATTCCAGCAGCATGCGCGGATGCGGCTTGCCGAAGGTTTCGTCGGCGGTGCGCGAGGCATCGAAGCGGTCGCGCAACGCCACCGACTTCAGCGCCTCGTTCAGTCCGCGGCGCGACTTTCCGGTGGCCACGGCCAGCTTGTGGCCGCGCGCGCGCAGGGCGTCGTGCATCTGCAGCACGCCGTCGAACAGCACCAGGTCGTCCTGGTGCTGCAGGTAGTGGTAGCGGTAGCGGGCGCCGAGCTCGGCGTATTTTTCCTTCGGCACATCGGGCGCCGCACGCGCCAGGGCCTCGGCCAGTCCCAGGCCGATCACCCAGGCGGCATCGTTCTCGCTGGGCTTGGCGCCGCCGACGTCGATCACCGCCGCCTGGATGCAGCGCACGATCAGGCGCGTGGAGTCATAGAGCGTGCCGTCCCAGTCGAAGGCAATCAGGTCGAAGCGAAGAGGTCTTGCGGAAGACTCAGTCATGGGCCGTGGGAGTGGGGTGTTGGGCCAGCGCCTCGAGCGCGGATGGCGGCATCAGCGCGTGCAGTTCGGGCGGCAGGTCGGCCTGCAGCGCGACGCGCTCGCCGCCCGCCGGGTGGTTGAACTGCAATCGCCATGCATGCAGGAACATGCGCTTGAGGCCGAGTTTCTGCAAGGCGCGCTGGCGCTCGAAGTCGCCGTATTTGTCGTCGCCGGCAATCGCATGACCGGCCGAGGCCAGGTGCACGCGGATCTGGTGCGTGCGACCGGTCTTGATCGTTACCGCCAGCAATGACAGCGGAGTGGCGTCGCCCGGCAGCGTGAGCCGCGCGAGCACGCGCACCAGCGTCAAGGCGCGCATCGCGTCCGGGTGGTCCTTGGCGACCACGCGAACGCGGCGCTCGCCGGCGCTGGAACCGTCGGGCACCAGGTACTTGGCCAGCGGCGCATCGAGCACCTTCTTGTTGGCGGGCCAGTTGCCTTCGACCAGCGCGAGGTAGGTCTTGCCGGTTTCGCGCTCGCGGAACTGATCCTGCAGGGCGACCAGCGCACTGCGCTTCTTGGCGACCAGCAGGATGCCGGAGGTTTCGCGGTCCAGCCGGTGCACCAGTTCCAGGAACTTGGCGGCCGGGCGCGCGGTACGCAGTTGCTCGATCACGCCAAAGCTCACGCCGCTGCCGCCGTGCACCGCCACGCCAGCGGGCTTGTCGATGGCCAGCACCGCATCGTCCTCGAGCAGCACCGGGAATTCGCGCGCTGGCGCGGGCGGCGTGCCGCCCTCTTCCGCGCGTGGCGAGATCCGCACCGACGGCAGCCGCAGCACGTCGCCGACCTCGATCCGGGTCTCGGCCTGGACCCGGCCTTTATTGATGCGCACCTCGCCCGACCGGATGATCCGGTAGACATGCGTCTTGGGCACGCCTTTCAGATGGCGGAACAGGAAGTTGTCGAGCCGCTGCCCTGCAGACTCCGCGTCGACAGTGATGAATTTGATGGCCGCATGGGGCGTGCCTGTTTCGGCGCCCGCATTTCGATCTGCGGGATTTGGAGCCCCCGCGGGGCTTTGCTTCGCACCTATAATGTTTTTCACCAGCGCGGTCGTGTAAGTGCTTGATTAGACAGCAGTTTAGAGCACTGACGACAACGCTGTGAGGTCGATGCTGCTTTGGCGCCGAGCTGCAAACCCCGCGCAATTGCGCAAAGTGGCAAGCCAGGCACCCGAGTCAAGCCGACACCCACGAAACACCGATACGGAATACCAGCCTGCAGCTTCCAAGCTGCAGGCGGATCGAAGCGAGTCCCTTGTGTTGATGCTGCTGATTCAACTTTGCCTGCGCTGGCTCCTGCCAGTGGCCTCAGGTATTGAATCGTCTGTAGCGCGCCACCCTTGCGCAACCAGCTATCAAAAAGATAGCTACTCAACACCGAATCTGGCTCGCGCCCATCCACGCGCCCCCACCCCGGCTGTCTTCTTGAGCTGACGCTCGAGAGGCCTGTTCGCGCCTGGCGCGGCAGTCACAGCATCCGGGGCCAAGCGGCAATTCCCCTCGTTTCGCGGGCGTCGTCCGTGCATCGTTGGCTCGTCATGAGCCGGTTAGAACGATATATATAAGGACAACGCATCATGAAGCGGATGCTGATCAATGCCACGCAAGCCGAAGAACGGCGCCTAGCCATCGTCGACGGGCAAAAGCTCCTCGACTACGAAATCGAGATCGAAGGGCGCGAACAGCGCAAGGGCAACATCTACAAAGCGGTCGTGACCCGCGTCGAGCCCAGCCTCGAAGCCTGTTTCGTCGACTACGGCGAAGACCGCCACGGCTTCCTGCCGTTCAAGGAAATCTCCAAGCAGTATTTCGCCGAAGGCGTGTCGGCCAGCCAGGCCCGCATCCAGGACGCGATCCGCGAAGGCCAGGAACTCACCGTCCAGGTCGAAAAAGAAGAACGCGGCAACAAGGGCGCAGCCCTCACCACCTTCATCTCGCTGGCCGGCCGCTATGTCGTGCTGATGCCGAACAACCCCCGTGGCGGTGGCGTTTCGCGCCGCATCGAGGGCGACGACCGCGCCGAACTCAAGGAGGCGATGGACCAGCTCGAGTACCCGAAGGGCATGAGCATCATCGCGCGCACCGCCGGCATCGGCCGCTCGGCGCCCGAACTCCAGTGGGACCTGAACTACCTGCTCAAGCTCTGGACCGCCATCGACGGCGCAGCCAAGGGCGGCAAGGGCGTCTTCCTGATTTACCAGGAATCGTCGCTCGTCATCCGCGCCATCCGTGATTACTTCAATCACGACATCGGCGACATCCTGATCGACACCGACGACATCTACGACCAGGCGCAGCAGTTCATGGCGCACGTCATGCCCGAGCATGCCGCCCGAGTGAAGCGCTACCGCGACGACGCGGCGCTGTTCAGCCGCTTCCAGATCGAGCACCAGATCGAATCGGCCTACGCCCGCACCGTGCAACTGCCCTCGGGCGGCGCCATCGTGATCGACCACACCGAAGCACTGGTCTCGGTCGACGTGAACTCGGCCCGAGCCATCAAGGGCGGCGACATCGAAGAAACCGCCACCCGCACCAACCTCGAAGCCGCCGACGAAGTGGCCCGCCAGATGCGCCTGCGCGATCTGGGCGGCCTGATCGTCATCGACTTCATCGACATGGACGAGTCGAAGAACCGCCGTGAAGTCGAAAGCCGCCTGCGCGACGCACTGCGGCAAGACCGCGCCCGCGTGCAGTTCGGCTCGATCAGCAAGTTCGGCCTGATGGAAATGAGCCGCCAGCGCCTGAAGCCCGCGCTGTCGGAAGGCTCGTCGATCCCCTGCCCCCGCTGCGGCGGCTCGGGCCACATCCGCGACACCGAATCGAGCGCGCTGCAGATCCTACGCATCATTCAGGAAGAGTGCCTGAAGGACAACACGGCCGCCGTGCACGTCCAGGTGCCGGTCGAAGTGGCGTCGTTCCTGCTGAACGAAAAGCGCCCCGAAATCGCCAAGATCGAGCTCAAGCAGCGCGTCACCGTGCTGATGGTGCCCAACAAGACGCTCGAAACGCCGAACTACAAGCTCGAACGCCTGAAGCACGACGATCCGCGCCTCGACCACATCGAAGCCAGCTACAAGATGGCCGACGAGATCGAAGACCCGACGGCCGTCACACGCCGCTCGCAAGAGCCGACCAACAAGCAGACGCCGGTCATCAAGGGCGTGCTGCCCGACGCACCGGCGCCGGTCGCTCCGCCCGTCGTGAGCGCGCCGGTTCCGGCACAGACCGGCTTCTTCGCCTGGATCAAGAACCTGTTCGGCGGCTCGTCGGCACCCGCTTCGGCGCCCGCACCGGCCGTGATTCCGGTCGAAGCACCGAAGCCCCGTCGCGATGGCCGTCCCGGCCGCGATGGCGAAGCACGCGGCGCACGTGACGGCGAACAGCGCCGTGGCGGCCGCGGCGGTGAAGGCCGCAGCGGCCGTGGTGGCGAACGCCGCGAAGGACGCGGCGAAGGTCGTGAAGGCCGCAGCAGCGAACTGCGCAACGACGCAGCCGCAGGCCAGCCGCGCGAACAACGCGAGCCGCGCGAGCCGCGTGAACCCCGCGAGGCACGCGCCCCGCGCGACGGCGAGCAACGCCGCGGTGGTCGCGGCGAGCGCCGCGAAGGCGAAGGCCGCAATGTGCCGGCCGAAGCACTCGTCGACGGCAACATCAACCTCGAAGCCCAGCAACTGACGCCTGGCGCCGACGAAGGCAACGCAGCGGAACGCGCACCGCGCGCCCGGGGCGAACGCCGTGAACGTGGCAAGCGCGGTGGTGAACGCAATGAGCGCGGCGAACGCAACGGCGACAACAACGCCGCACCACGCGAACGCAATGGCGACACGCAGCCGCGTGGCGAAGCAACCGCCGGCGAAGGCGCAGCCCAAGGCGAGCGCCCACCCCGCAATGACCGCGACGAACAGCGCGCCCCGCGCGGTGACCGCAACGACGGCCGCCGCGAGCGCCGCAACGATGCACCGCCCGCCGGCAACGAGGGTGAAGCCCGCCTGGCCGAAGTAACGGCCGATGGCGAGCAAGGTGGCGAAGCCGTCAACAACAACGAGCAGGCACCGCGCCGCGACGGCGAAGAGCGCCGCGGTCGTTCGCGTGACCGCTACGGCCGCGACCGCCGCGAACGTGGCCCGCGCGACGACAGCGAAGCCAACGCAGCCGGTGCACCGGCCGCCGAAGGCGCCAGCGATTCGGAGTCGTACGAAGCCCCGGTCGCCCGCCCGCAGCAGCAACTGCCGCTGGTGTCGGAAACCGTTGTTGCTGCAGAGAGCCAGTTCGCCGCAGCACCCGAAGCGCGCGAACCCGCACCGCAGCAAGCTCGCTTCGAGCGTCCTGCCGCGGCGCCGTCGCCGGTCGCAGCACCCATCGTGGTCGAGACTGCCAAGGCAGCGCCAGCCGGCAATGGCCGCGCACTGCCCAAGGGGCAGCCCTTCGAACTGCCGCTGAACGAACTCGCGCAGATCGCAGAGAGCTCGGGCCTGCAATGGGTCAACTCGGATGCCGATCGCATCGCGCAAGCGCGCGCCGCGATCGCCGCCGAGTCGAAGCCGGTGCACGTGCCGCGCGAACGCCCACCGGCGATCGTGCTCGACGAAGGTCCGCTGGTGCTGGTCGAAACCCGCCGCGACCTGGGCTCGATGTCGCTGCCGTTCGAAAAGCCGGCTGCCGATACGCAGCAGCCAAGCACGTACTGAGTACGAAGCCAGCTCGCAAATGAAGAACGGCGCCTCTGGCGCCGTTTTTTTATGCCTCGAAGGACGACATGGGCGGACCAGTCGTCCCTCCTTCCGAAGCAAGCGGACGATAGGTCAGGCTCGATATTCGGTGGACGCCAACTGCTCGGCTACGAACGAAGCAACCAGTGCTTGATACGCTTGGCCATTGCTGCTCCGAAAACACATTGGCCTTCAGGTCCAGCATTTCCTTCGGCAGATGCCGAAACCGCTCAGCTGTTCTGGGTCTGCGCCGCGCGCTTCCAAGCGGCAGCGGCCTGCTCCGCGTCGTCGCGCGCATCGGCCAGCTCGGCCAGTGCCAGCCAGACACGCCGGTAGAGCTCGGTGTCCTGCAGGCCCAGTCCGGCCTGCGTGAGCAGTTGCTGGGCCTTGCCCCAGAGCTGGCGATTCATGCAGGCCATGCCCGCGAGGTACTGCAGGTTCGGATCGCGCGGATTGTTGCGCTGCGCGCTTTCGATGCGGGCCAGCCAGTCGGCATCCACGGAATCGAGTCCGGCTTCGAGCGCACGCGCCAGCTTGACGCGCAGCGCGTCGCCCAGGCCGCGCGGGTTCGCCACCATGCGCTCCCACGTCGGCAGCAGCCAGCCGCGTGCCAGCGCCAAGTCGCCATGCAGCACCACCATGCGTTGGGCCGCATGGATCGCAACCTCGGGCATCTCGCGCTCGTTGGCGTCGAGTTCGGCCCAGGCACGCAGCAGTTGCGCCGGATCGTGCGCCCCCGTCAGCAGCTCGGTGGCCAGGCCGCGCACGATGCTCTGCGCCGCTGTATCCGAGAAGGCGCGGTGCTTGGCCAGCAGGCGGGCGGTTTCGAGCGCTTCGAGGGTGCGCCGGTCCTGGCGGGCCGCCTTGAGGCGAAGGCGCAGGGCCAGCGTGCGACGCTGCGCGCCCTGCGGCAGTTCTTCGAGCCGCGACAGCGCTGCCGCTGCATCGCGGTCTTCGAGCGCCCAGCGCGCGGCGCGCAGCTGCACGCCTTCGCGCGTCTCAGGACTGGCAAGCACCGTGCGGTCGGCGCTTTCGTTGAGGGCCTGCTGCAGATGGGCATCGCGCGCGGGCCTGTCCTGCAAGGCCTGCGCGCTCTCGGCCGCCAGCAGGTGCGACAGCACGCGCACCTGTTGTGCCTGCGGCAGGCTCGCCCCGAGCGCCAACAGTGTCCTTTCCTGCGTCAGCGCGGCCTGTGCGGCCTTGCGTGCGCGAGAGAAACGGCCTGCGATCAATTGCACCATCGCGTCGAGCAATGCAGCGTGCAGGGTGCGTTCCTTTTGCTGCAGCCGCCACTGACGGGCCTGCGTCGGCAGCGAGAACCGCGCGGCCAGCGCGCGCAACGCAACGTGCAGCAACACGAAGATCGCCAACAGGATCACGAGCACGAGGTTCAGCGACAGATCGACGCGCCAGGGCGGCCAGAACACGGTGATCGTGCCCTGGTTGTTGCCGGCGAAGAGCGCCACCGCCGCGGCGACGGCGAACAGCGCGAGGAGCCAGAGAGCAGCGCGCATGACCGGGTCAGCGCCCTGCTGCCGCGGTGGCCAGGGCCGCCAGCGTGTCGTCGATGCGTGCCGGCTCGCTGGTCTTCACCTGCGCCTGGAGCTGTTGCAACAAGGTTGCGGCAGCCTGCGTGCGGCGCGATGCGGGATCGAAATAGCGGTTGAGCGATGCGGCCACCTGGGCCAGCTCGCTGCGCGTGGCGTCCACCTGCCGCGACAGCAGCGAAAGACGTGCATTGAGCAGCTTGAGCTTGAGGTTCTCGCGCAGGAAATAAGTCTGTTCGGGTGCCAGCAGGATCGCCTCGGGGCTCTGGATGCGACCGACGCGCACCAGCGACCGGGCTTCGCCGCGAATGGTGAGCAACACGCGACGCCACCAGGGCGCGTCGGCAGGAATCGGCTCGGCCTGCCAGGCATCGGCACCCGTGCCGCGCACCGCCACCGCATTGAGCGTCGGCAGGTCGTCCACGCTGCGCATCAGCTCGTCGAGCTTTTGCAGTGCTTCGGCGCTGTCGGCGCTGGCACCGCTGCGCAGGCGATCGGCATCGCGCTGCATGGCACGTTGCAGGGGCGCAAGCCGCGGCTGCGCCGCGCGCGCAATGCGAAGATCGCCGGCCTTGAGCGCTGCGAGCAATGGCTCCGTGCTGCCGGTGACCTGGGCTTGCTGCAAGGCGAGGCGCACGGCCGACTCGATGTCGACCACGAGGTTCTCATCGCGTGAACGCGAGAGGCTCTGCATCAGCTCTTCGAGCTGGGAGCGCTGCAGCGCGACTTCGGCCACGCGGGTTTCGATGAGCGCCACGCGGGCCGCTGCATCGCGCACGGTGTCGCTCGCCTGGCGCGCCAGCGTGCGCGCCTCCATCGCTTGCGCGGTGGCATCGGCGCTCTGGCGTACCAGCTGCTCCTTCATGCCGCTGACCTTCTGCCACAGCGCGATGGTCATCACCAGGGCCACCAGCGCCACGAGGGCCACGAGGCCGAATCCGATGCGAGACAGTGTGGTGGCCGCCGCAGCCATTGCGGCCGGCGTCTGATGCGGCGCCAGCGTGGCGGGCACCGGCACCGGTGTGGCGGCGGGGGGAGAAGAAGAAATGTCGTCGGACGGGGACGCGGCGCTCATGCCAACGATTCTATCGACGCGATCAATGCATCCCGCAACGGTGTGCACACACGCAACGCACCAAAACCCGCAGCCCGCGCGGCCTCGCCGATGCGTGCGTGGGTGGCCACTGCGCTCGCGGCACGCCAATCGGTGCCCGGCATGGCGCGCTGAAGATTGGCGATGGCCTCCGAGCTGCTGAAGAGCCAGATCGCGCGGCCTTCCGCGCCATCGATGGCCAGTTGATGTTGTCTGACATCGAACAACGGCGGCAGGCGACGGTAGGCCACCACGGTGTCGCGATGGCCGCCTGCTGCGTCAATTTCATTGGCCAGCCAGTCGCGACCGGTGGGGTGCCCTGCTTCATCGCCGCCGCGCACGATCAGCACGCGCATGTCGGCCGACACCTGCGCCTGCACGCGCTCCCACAGTGCTTCCGAGTCGAAGCGCGTGGCCTCGGGCAGCGGCGCATCGATGGCTTCCGGCGGCACACCGGCACGCAGCAATGCGCGTGTGGTGCCGGGCCCGGTGGCCCAGAAGCGGCGGCCAGCCATCGCTTCGTCCGTGGAACCCGCATCCCTGTTCAGGAAGAAATGCTCGACCGCCGTCGCGCTCACGAACATCAACGCCGCATGGTCCTCGAGCCGCCGCCAGGCTGCGCGCAGCGGCTCGGCATCGTGAACCGGCTCGATGACGATCAGCGGCAGCGCCACGGCATCAAGGCCGGCGGCACGCAGTTCGTCGACCCATTGCACCGCCTCGCGCGCGGGCCGCGTGACGATGACGGGACGCGCAGTCATCTGATGACTACGGATTTCAGTGGGCACCGGCGTCGCGCAACATCGCTGCAGCGCGTTCGCCGAGTGCATCGGCCTGTGCAAAGTCGCCGGCTTCGGCCAGCGCGTGAACACGAATCAAGGGCGCAGTGCCTTCGGGATCGCCCCAGGCGGCATCGATGCGCAACGCGCCATCGGCCTGCCAGCGGGCGTGGGCCGCGAGCGGCATCGAGCAACTGCCGCCCATCGCGCGGCTCACCGAGCGCTCGGCCGCGGTCGACAGCCAGTCGCCGCGGTTGGCCAGCGGCGCAAGCAGCGCGATCAGGTCGGCGCGATCGGCGCGCACCTCGATGCCCAGTGCGCCCTGCCCTGCGGCCGGCAGCATGTCGTCGGGTTCGAAGGCCACGCGGATGCGGTCTTCGAGCCCGAGCCGCTTGAGGCCCGCGGCGGCGAGCACGATGGCGTCGTACTGCCCTTCGTCGAGCTTGCGCAGGCGCGTGTCGAGGTTGCCGCGCAGCGGTTCGATGCGCAGATCAGGCCGCTTTGCGCGCAGCAGCACCACACGGCGCAGGCTGGAGGTGCCGACCACCGCGCCCTGCGGCAGTTCGTCGAGCGAAGCGTAGCGGGGCGAGACCAGTGCGTCGCGCGGGTCCTCGCGCTCCAGCACGCAGGCCAGCACGAAGCCCGCGGGCAGGTCCATCGGCACGTCCTTCAGCGAATGGACGGCGATGTCGGCACGCCCCTCTTCGATCGCGAGTTCGAGTTCCTTGACGAAGAGGCCCTTGCCGCCGACCTTGCTCAAGCTCTTGTCGAGGATCTGGTCGCCGCGCGTGGTCATGCCCAGCAGGCTGACCGTGTGGCCTCGTTCTTGCAGAAGCGCTTGCACGTGTTCCGCTTGCCACAGGGCCAGCCGGCTTTCGCGCGTCGCGATCACGCTATTGCTCAAGAACGTCCCCAAAAAGTACATGTTTCCAGACCGCTGGAATGCTAGCATGTTGCGCCGCAGCAACGCAGGCGGCGCGTCCATTCAAGTCCCCAGGAACAACATCGAATGAAAGCCAGCCAGACCCCTGCTCCCCCCAAGCGCCGCCAGGCCGAAGACCAGCCACTGATCGACGACATCCGGCTGTTGGGCCGCATCCTCGGCGACGTGATCCGGGAACAGGAGGGCGACGAGACCTATGCGCTGGTCGAAAAGATCCGCACCCTGTCGGTGGCTTTCCGGCGTGATTCCGACCATGCGGCCGACCGCGCGCTCAAGAACCTGCTCAAGGGCCTGAGCGCGGTCGAGACGGTGCGCGTGATCCGCGCCTTCACCTACTTCAGCCACCTGGCCAACCTCGCGGAAGACCGCCACCAGATCCGCCGCCGCACCGAGGCCGAGCGCGAAGGCGTCCATGCCGACGGCGACCTGCAGACCGCCCTGGCCCGCATCCGCAAGCCGGCATCAAGCCCGACGAGAGATCGTGGCCTCGCTGGCCCACAGCTATATCTCGCCGGTGCTCACCGCGCACCCGACCGAAGTGCAGCGCAAGAGCATCCTCGATGCCGAACGCGCCATCGCCCTGCTGCTCACCACGCGCGACGAGATCAAGCTGCGCCAGAACGCCTACGCGGGTGGAAAAGACGCGCTCTCGCCGATCGAACTCGCCGACAACGAAACGCAGATGCGCACCCGCGTCACGCAGATCTGGCAGACGCGCATCCTGCGCTTCTCCAAGCTCACGGTGGCTGACGAGATCGAGAACTCGCTGAGCTATTACGAAGCCACCTTCCTGCGCGAGATTCCGCGCGTCTATGCCGATCTCGAAAAGGCGCTGGCCCATGGCGGCACCACGCCGTCGGTGGCGCCCTTCCTGCGCATGGGCCAGTGGATCGGCGGCGACCGCGACGGCAACCCCAACGTCACTGCCGAAACGCTCGAATACGCGCTCGGCCGCCAGTGCGAACTGGCCCTGCGCCACTACCTCACCGAAGTGCACTACCTGGTGGGCGGCGAACTCTCGCTCTCGGCCACGCTGGTGGACGTGTCGGTCGAGATGCAGGGCCTGGCCGAACGCTCGCCCGACACCAACGAGCACCGCAAGGACGAGCCCTATCGCCGCGCCCTCACCGGCGTGTATGCGCGCTTGGCCGCCACGCTGCGCGAGCTCACCGGCGGCGAGGCGGCGCGCCATGCCGTCGCACCGCAGAACCCGTATGCCAATGCCGAGGAGTTCCTCGCCGACCTGCGCACCGTGGAAGAGTCGCTGGCCGAAAAGCACGGCAGCATGCTCGCGGCGCAGCGCCTGCGTCCGCTGATCCGCGCGGTGGAAGTGTTCGGCTTCCACCTTGCCACGGTCGACCTGCGCCAGAGTTCCGACAAGCACGAAGCCGTGATTGCCGAGCTGCTGGCCACCGCGCGCATCGAGCCCTCCTATGCATCACTGGCCGAAGAGGCCAAGCAAACGCTGCTGCTCAAGCTGCTCGACGATGCCCGCCCGCTGCGCGTGCCCGACGCCGACTATTCGCCGCTCGCGAAGAGCGAGCTGGCCATCTTCGCCGCCGCCCGCACGGCACGCACGCGCTACGGTGCAGCGGCCATCCGCCACTACATCATCAGCCACACCGAAACGGTGAGCGACCTGCTCGAAGCGCTGCTGCTGCAAAAGGAAGTGGGCCTGCTGCGCGGGGCGATGGGCAGCAATGCGGTGTGCGACCTGATCGTGGTGCCGCTGTTCGAAACCATCGAAGATTTGCGCAACGCTGCGCCCATCGTGCGCGCCTTCTATGCGCTGCCGAACATCCAGGCACTGGTCGAACGCTCGGGCGCCGAGCAGGACGTGATGCTCGGCTACAGCGACAGCAACAAGGACGGCGGCATCTTCACGAGCAACTGGGAGCTGTACCGCGCCGGCATCGCTCTGGTGTCTCTCTTCGACGAGCTCAACAAGAAAAAGGCCAACCCGATCCGCCTGCGCATGTTCCACGGCCGCGGCGGCACGGTGGGACGCGGCGGCGGCTCGAGCTACCAGGCGATCCTCGCGCAGCCGCCCGGCACCGTGCGCGGCCAGATCCGCCTCACCGAGCCGGGTGAAGTCATCGGCTCGAAGTACGCCAACCGCGAGATCGGCCGGCGCAACCTCGAGACGCTGGTGGCCGCCACGCTCGAGGCCACGCTGCTGCCGCAGGGCAAGTCGGCGCCCGCCACCTTCCTCTCGGCCGCGGGAGAACTTTCGACCGCCAGCATGGCTGGCGTACCGCAAGCTGGTCTACGAGACCCCGGGCTTCGGCGACTACTTCTTCGGCTCCACGCCGATCCGCGAAATCGCCGAACTCAACATCGGCTCGCGCCCCGCCTCGCGCAACCCGAGCCACAAGATCGACGACCTGCGCGCGGTGCCGTGGAGCTTCAGCTGGGGCCAGTGCCGGCTCACGATTCCGGGATGGTTCGGCTTCGGTTCGGGCGTGGAGCAGTTCCTGGCCGCGGCGGGCAACGCCGCGGGCAAAAAGGAGCGCCAGGCGCTGCTGCAACGCATGTATGAGCAGTGGCCATTCTTTCGCACGCTGCTGTCGAACATGGACATGGTGCTGGCCAAGAGCGACCTCGCACTGGCTTCGCGCTACGCCGAGCTGGTGACCGACCGCAAGCTGCGCCAGAAGGTGTTCTCGATGATCGACGCCGAATGGCATCGCACGTCCGATGCACTCACGCTCATCACCGGTGCGAAGCAGCGGCTCGAAGGCAATGCGGAGATGCAACGCTCGGTGCGCCACCGCTTCCCGTACATTGATCCGCTGCATCACCTGCAGGTCGAACTGATGCGACGCTATCGCGCGGGCGATGGCGGCGAGCGGCTGCAGCGCGGCATTCACATCTCCATCAACGGAGTGGCGGCGGGCTTGCGCAACACCGGTTGATTAGGTGCGCGCTACCAAAGACACAGGGCGCCTTGTGCGCCCTTTCCTACGTGAACAGTCGGCAATCAGGAACCCGTAAGGTCATTTAAAAGAGTACGGTCGGACACGTTCACAGTTCTCGCAATCGCGCGGCAGCTCAAGGTCGTATTCAGGAGCCCGTTTCGATGTCCACCCCGCAGTCCCTCGCCCATTCGCAAATCGATTTCGTCAACAACGATTTCGAGGCATTGGCTTCCCACATGCACCATTGCGCGCGTGCTCATGAGCGATGGTTCTCGATGCGAAGCCACATGCAACGTGTGCGCGCGCTTGCTGCGGGCCGGATTGTCACGATGGCCTGTGTCGCGGTCGTTCTCGGTATCGGGCTGTTTGCCGTCGCTTGAGGGTGGCCGACCACAAACCGACACGGGCTGAGATTTCACCTGCGAGGGGACGCACAGGCAACCACCAGATCAGGTTTCAAGCAAAGGCGGCGCGATGAGCGCCGCCTTTGTCGTTGATCGGCTCGAAGGGCTCAGTCAATACGCGCGCACGCTGCTTCTGGGGCCCCACGATCCCGTCGCGTTGCCGATCCGCGCCGAACTCTTCGGCGCACAGCGCTTCGAGCAGTACGGCCACAGCCTCGCCCGCGCCCAGGTGGTGGAAGACGATCACCGTCGCGCGCGCGAGGGTGCGCCCTTTTTCCCGCGCGTGGACGAGAACCTCGAATCGCTGCGTAACGCCTTCGACTACATCGCGCTGATCTCGCAGAACGGCCGCTATGTGTCTCCGGCGGCTGAATGGCTGCTCGACAACTTCCACCTCGTCGAGGCACAGCTCCAGCAGATCCATGACGGCGTTCCGCGCAGCTACTACGCGCGCCTGCCCAAGCTCGCTACGCCGCCGCTCGCAGGTCTGCCGCGCGTGTACGGCATTGCGTGGGCCTATGTGGCCCACACCGACAGCGTGCTCAACAAGACGCTGTTCACCGTTTTTCTCAACGCGTACCAGGACATCGACGAGCTCACGCTCGGCGAACTCTGGGCGCTGCCCACCACCCTGCGCGTGGTGCTGCTCGAAAACCTGCGCCGCGTGGCCGAGAGCATTGCCGAGAACAAGGTCGCACGCGAGATCGCGCATGCGGCCTGGGATGCGGCGCCGCATCTTTCGGCGCAAGACCTCGACGTGCTGTACCGCGCACTGCAAAGCCATGGCCTGCAGGACAA
This sequence comes from Variovorax sp. YR752, assembly GCA_945860785.1. Taxonomy (GTDB): domain Bacteria; phylum Pseudomonadota; class Gammaproteobacteria; order Burkholderiales; family Burkholderiaceae_C; genus Variovorax. Next base: position 20,532 of record CAMATD010000083.1, read on the forward strand.
CTACCTCACACAACTCTGGCAGCGCCTGCCGGTCGAGCATGGCGAGAACATGCCCGCGCTCGTGCGCTGGACCGAGCAGCACTGCCCCAACGGCCCGGTGCTGATCAACGACGCACAGAACGCGCAGGCCGCCGCCAACCTCACGGTCGGCAACATCATCACCACGCTGCGCATGATCGGCCAGGTCGAGTGGAGCGACCTGATCGAACCGGTGAGCCGTTCGCTGCGCGTGCTGCGCGAGCTGCCGAGCTTCGCGAGCGAAAGCGAACTCACGCGCCAGCAGATCACGCATGCGATGGAGCAGGTGGCGCGCAGCACCGAACAGCCCGAGCGTGAAGTGGCGCAGGCCGTCGTGCGCCTGGCCGCGAGCGCGCCGACCGACGATGCCGACGCTGACGCCGACCGCGCCGACAGCACCGCCGGCTACTACCTTTTCGGCCAGGGCCGCCCGGCGCTGATCGCCGCGCTGCAATCCGGCGCACAGCCGGGCCGCGGCGGCCGTCCGGTCCACCTCCGGGCCCCACGCAGTCATCGCAGCTGGCGCCTGCCCGCGTACCTGCTGTCGGTCGCCCTGGGCACCGCGTTGCTGCTGGCGGCCGTGGCGCATGGCCTGCCGCCCCGCGGCGACTGGGCCACCGTGGTCGCGCTGGTGCTGCTGGCGTGGCCGCTCTCCGAGGCCTTGATCGCGCTGGCGCAGCGGATCATGGCGGAGTCGGTGCGGGTGAATGCGTTGCCGCGCCTCGACTTCGCGAACGGCATTCCCGAGCGGCACCGCGCGCTCGTCGTCATCCCCACATTGCTGACCTCGACCGCGAACAACACGCAGCTTGCCCACCGGCTCGAACTGCACTGGCTCGCGAACCGCGAAGCGCACGCACAGTTCGCGCTGCTGACCGACTGGGCCGACGCCCCGCAGGCCTCGCTGCCCGAAGACGCGACGCTGCTCGACGACGCCGTCCAGCGCATCGCCGCGCTCAACGCGAAATACCCCGTACCCGACGGCGCAGCGCCACGCTTCCTCGTGCTGCACCGCCCGCGCAGCTGGAGCGATACCGAAGAACGCTGGATGGGCTGGGAGCGCAAGCGCGGCAAGCTCGAAATGCTGATGCGCCTGCTGGCGGCCGGCGATGCCGGCGGCTTCCTGCCGCTCGCGCCGGGCCAGCAACTGGCCGCGGGCCGCAC
>CAMATD010000084.1 GCA_945860785.1 Variovorax sp. YR752
AGCACGTAGGCATCGCCCTCTCCCTGCAACAGATGGTGGAACAGGATGCCTTCCTGCAGCGGCGCCAGTGGGTAGATGTCCTGGACGTTGCGCATGCCGCCCGGAACGCTGATCGGCGATCAGGTCGATCTGCGCCTGGGTCAGTTGCACCAGCGGCAGCATCTGCGGGGTGATGCGCTCGCACTGCGTGGGGATCGCATTGGCCGGCACCGGTGCCGCGCCCTGCCCGGTCTGCGCCACGCGGGTCGCGAGCGCACTCAAGGTCGGTTCGGCAAACAGATGGCGGATCTCGACCTCCAGGCCTTCGCGCTGCATGCGCTCGACCAGTTGCACGGTAAGGATGGAGTGGCCGCCGAGTTCGAAGAAGTTGTCGTGCCGGCCGACCCGCTCGACACCGAGCACTTCCTCCCACAGCCGCGCCAGCGTTTGTTCGGTCGCACCTTGCGCCGGTTCATGGTCGCGCTGGCGGTAGGCGCGAAGGTCCGGCGCCGGCAGTGCCTTGCGATCGAGCTTGCCGTTGGCCGTCAGCGGCAACGCGTCCAGCACGACATAGGCCGCCGGGACCATGTAGTCCGGCAAATGTTCGCGCAAGGCGGCACGCAGGACGGACGGATCGAGCGTGGCCTTGGCGTCGGCGAGGACGAGATAGGCGACCAGCCGCGGGTCGCCCGGCGTGTCCTCGCGTGCGATCGCGATCGCATCGTCGACGCCATCGAGCCGCGTCAGCTGCGCCTCGATCTCGCCCGGTTCGATGCGGAAGCCGCGGATCTTGACCTGGTGGTCGTTGCGGCCGATGTACGCCAGGGTGCCATCGGCGAGATAGCGGCCCAGGTCGCCGGTCCGGTAGAGGCGCGCGCCCGGCACATCGCTGAACGGATCGGGCACGAAGCGCTGCGCGTCTAGTTCGGGCTGGCGCAGATAGCCACGGGCGACACCAGCACCGCCGACGTACATCTCGCCCGTGCAGCCGACCGGCAGCGGCCGCCCCTGCGGATCGAGCACGTACACGCTCAGGTCGGGGATGCGCACGCCGATCGGGCTCGCCCCCACGCGCCCGGCGTCGGCAGGCTCCAGCGCGCAGTAGGTGACGTGCACGATGGTCTCGATGATGCCGTACATGTTGACCAGGCGCGTGCCCAGGTTGCACTCCTTCGCGTACCAGGGCTTGAGCGTCGCCATGTCCAGCGCCTCGCCGCCGAGGACGAGGTAGTGCAGGGCATGCGGCGGCAGCTCCTTCGCACTGGCCTGGCAGGCGGCGGCGAACTGGCGGAACGCGCTCGGGGTCGGGTTGAGCACGGTCACACCCTGCTCGCACACCAGGCGATGGAACTCTGCCGGCGCGCGGCTGACCGCGTGCGGGACCACGACCAGTCGCCCGCCATGGATCAACGCGCCCCACAACTCCCAGACCGAAAAATCGAAAGCGAAGGAGTGGAACAAGGTCCACACGTCGTCGCGGCCGAACGCGAACCAGGCCTGGGTCGCGCCGAACAGGCGGCTGACCTGGGCGTGTTCGACCATCACGCCCTTGGGCAGTCCGGTCGAACCGGAGGTGTAGATCACATAGGCCAGGTGCGACGGCGCGAGACCCTCGACCTGCGGATTGCCGGCACGGGCTTCGGCCCACGGCGCCTGCGCCCATGGCAAATCCATGCGCACGCGTCTGCACGACGGTGGTGGGTGCAGGCGATCGAACAGAACACTGTCGGCGAGCAACGCCACGGGCGCGCTGTCGCGCAGCATGTGGGCCAGGCGCTCGTCCGGATACATCGGGTCCAGTGGCACGTAGGCGCCGCCGGCCTTGAGCGTGGCCAGGATCGCCACCACCAGGTCGAGCCCGCGCGCAAGGCCGATCGCGACCAGGTCGTCCGGCCCGACGCCAAGCCCCCGCAGGTGATGGGCCAGTTGGTTGGCGCGCCGGTTGAGTGCGCCGTAGCTCAGCTGCTGGTCTTCGAACTGCACCGCGACGGCATCGGGGTGGCGCTCGGCCTGGTGCTCGAACAACGCGTGGATCAACGAAGGTGCGCCGGTGTCGCGCTGCGGCCGGTTGAAGCCGTGTACGACCAGCTCGCGCTCGGCCTCGTCCATCAGCGGCAGGTCGCGCACGGGCGTATCCACCGCATCGGTCGCCGCCCTGGCCAGCACTTGCAGCCGCCGCAGATGCGCAGCCATCTCCTGTGCAGAGAAGAGTGCCGGGTCGTAGTTGAACTCGATGTGCAGCGGTCGCTGGCGCTCGTAGTCGCGCACATACACCGCCAGCGGCTGGCGCTCATAGCCGTTGTGCAGCGGGAGCACCGACGTGCGGATGCCTTCGAGCCCCAGATCGCCCTGCAAGGTCTCCATCGACAACGACAGATCGAACAGGCCGCGGCGGTCGCCCACCCCGGCCAGCAGTTCGCGGTGCATGTCGGCCAGGGGATAGCGCTGGTGGCGGTAGCACTGCTTCAGTTCGGCGGCGACCCAGCGCAGCATCTGCGCGAAAGTCTGCTCCGGATCAACCGCGATGCCGACCGGGATCGCACCGGAGAACATGCCGGGCATGCGTCGTTGCGCCGCGCTCGTGCGGTTGTGCACCGGCATGCCGATCACCACTTCGTCCTCGCGCCCGCCGAGGCGCGCGAAGTACACCGCCAGCAGCGCCGCCAGGAAATGCGTGCTCGACGCGCCCTCGGCCGCGGCCACTTCGGTCAGGCGGTCGTGGTCGGCACGGTCCAGGTGCCACACGGCCTGTTCGAACTTGCGATCGCAGCGGCCGCGCCGGGCGTGTGTGTCCTCGAAGAGCGGTGCGGTCAGGCGCGCATGGCGCTGCAGCCAGAACGCGCGATCGCTGGCGTAGCGCGCAGAGGCCATGTACTCGGCATCCTTGCGGATGAAGTCTGCGTAGCCGACGTCCTGATGGCCGTCGCCATCTTGCGCGTCGAGCACCGGTTCGTTGCGCCCGAGCCGGTTGTAGGCGTCGACCACGGCGTTGCCGATCAGCGAGATCGACCAGCCGTCCGCGACCAGGTGATGGAAGCACACCAGCCAGTAGCCGCACTCGGGCGTGACCTGCAGCCACTGCATGCGCCACAGCCGCTGGCCGTACAGCTCGAACGGGGTCAGGAATGCGGCGCGCAGATGCGCCCAAGCACTCGCCTCCGGATCGGCTTCGCCGCGGAAATCGAAGCGCTGCAGCGGCGCATCCACGGTATCGGCGAAGCGTTGCGCAACTCCGTTGGCGCTGCGCTCGAGCACGATGCGCAGCGCCTGATGGCGCTCGGCGACCGAGCGGATCGCCGCTTCCAGGCGATCGGGATCGCTGGCTCCGTCGAAGCGGGTCGCAACGCCGATGTTGTAGCAAGGCAGGTCCGGCGCCAGCGACTGGTCCAGCCAGACCGCTTGCTGGGGCCAACTCAGGGGATGGAGGACTTGGCTGCTCACGATTATTCGCCGCCGTCCGGCACCAGCGCTTCCAATCGGCGCAGGCGCCGGTGGACGAGCGCGAGAACCGTCAGCACCAGGCCGACCGCGCCGCTCAAGAAAAACAGGAAGCCGATGCCACGCCCCGGCCCCGTGCCGAACCAGGCGCCGACCGTGGCGCTGAGCGCGCCGCCCGGGCGCAGCGCCGGCTCCAGCACCGCGTCGGCAAGCCAGCCGCCGGCCAGCAGCACCACGCACATCACCAGCATGTTGGATGCGGTGATCAGGGCGAACACGCTGCCCTGCCGGCCCATCGGCGCCTTGCGCATCCACAGCGCATGCGAACAGGCGACCGAGGTGCTGCCGCAGAAGAGGCACACAAATGCCGCCACGCACCACCAGGCCGGCGTGGTCGTGCAACCGGCGCCAGCACCGCCGCGCACTGCAACGCGTCGCAGACGAGGATCCATTGCATCAGCCCGCGCCGGATCCAGGCGGTGGCGACCAGGATCGAACCGAGCAGGCCACCGACGATGCCGACCGACATCACCAGGCCCAGCACGTCGCTGGAATGCGTGGACAGCACCATCGGCGTCAGCAAGGTCGTCGCCAGGACCAGCAGGCACTGCACCAGCGCGCCGTAGCCCAGCAACGCGCCCATCAACGGCTGCTCGCGCAGATAGGCCAACGCACCGGCAAGGCTGGCCCATGGCGACGTGCGGATGGACGGATCGCCAGCGCGCAGCCCGCCACGCACGTCCCCGCCGGCCCGGGTCAATGCCGCGAACACCAGTGCGGCGCCGGCCAGCAAGAGACACAGTTGCGTCGCCATCACCCCTTGCAGGCCCATCCGCGCCACCAGGAAGCCGGCCGCGGCGGGCGCCCCGACCTGCACCAGCGCGCGCGAAATGCCGGTCAGTCCGCCGACTTGGGCGAAGCGATCCTTGGGCACGAAGCGGCTGACCGCCACCCGGATCGCCGGGCGCCGCAGCGCGCTGACCGCCGCCGCGACCGCGGCGTAGGCGTACAGCGCGCCGATGCCGAGTTTGTCGGACAGCAGGGCCAGCACGATCGCGAACGTGCCGACGATGGCGGCGACATCGCACGACAACACCACCCAGCGTCGGTCATGGCGATCGGCCAGTGCACCGGCAAATGGCGTGACCAGCATCGCCGCCAGCGCGGCGGCCAGCACCGAGAACGAATAGTCCTGCGCGGAGCCGGTGCGGGAAAAGATCCACACGCCCACCGCGAAGCTGACCAGGGTGGTGCCGAGATCGAAAGCGGTCTCGCTCAGCCACAACAGCGCGAACGTCGATCGCACGCGCGACGGTGTGTGTTGCAGCGGCGTGGCCGGGTTGTCGCGAGTCGACGTCGAAGCGGCTTCCACGGTCACCTCCTGCATAACGCGCGCCTTCTCTCTGAAATTCCCGCGTTCAACGAAGCGCGGGCCCGTTTAATACAAATGACGCAGTGTTTGAATTATTTGACGCGGCACGATGAGAAGCTTCGAAATAGAGTTACCTATCGAATTAAGAAGATTCGTTCTGTTTCGATTCATTGTGGCGACGCGCGCCGTGTGACCTCCACGACCTGCATGAATAATGCAGTGTTTATGTTTAAATTCGTTGGCGCAGACGCAATGAGAACTTCGGAATAGCGCCATCCAACGAATTTCGCAGATTCGTTCTGTTTCAATTCATTGTGGCGACACGATCGCATCGCGCTGACAGAGGGAACTCAGTCTAATTCGAAACTGAATCCCGGATTTTTGCTACGTGTTCAGATGACAACGAGCTATCGGCATTCGGGTGCGGCCGAACTCGGCATATCCATCGAGATCGTCCGCAATAAACGACGTAATGTTTTAATTTGTTGATGCGGACACGTGAGAATTCCAGAATGGAGCCGCTCGAATTAAGAAGATTTGTTCTATTTCGATTTATTGTGACGACGCGGCTACGTCACAGTTTCAACAAGACGTATTGCGCAATGACCGGGAAGGCGAAGTCCATCGAAAGTGCAAACACCAGGTCTTTGCCGCGCGTCGACGCGGTCGCGCGAATTGCGTCGTTACGCAGGCGGGGATTGCGATGCCTTGGCAGCAGACTGCGTGAGATGAACGCTCACGGCACCGAGGGCTCGACCCGCGGACGATGGATGCGATGCCGCTCGTTTCGCGATGCGAGCGGCTACACGGCTATTGCCGTGCGGTCCGGATATTCGCCGGCAGCGCCTGCGGCCAGCTCGTGCGGAACGGGTTGATGTCGAGCCCACCCCGCCGCGTGTAGCGCGCATATACCGCGAGCTTGGTCGGCTTGCAGCGGTTCCAGATGTCCGTGAACATGCGCTCCGCGCACGGCTCGTGAAACTCGTTGTGGTTGCGAAAGCTCACGATGTACGCGAGCAGTCCGGCCTGCTCGATCGGCGGGCCGCTGTAGCGGATCTGCACGCTGCCCCAGTCGGGCTGGCCGGTGACGAGGCAGTTGCTCTTGAGCAGGCGGCTCGTGAGGGTTTCGTTCACATGCACCTGCGTGGTGTCGCTCGTCAGCAGCTCGGGCGCGGGCTGGTAGTGCGTGCACTCGATGTCGAGTCGGTCGAGGTCGAGGCCGTCGATCTCGTGCACCGGTTCGCGGTCGAACAGGTCGGGCGTGAGCAGCTTCACGCCGATGCCGGCCGACTGGTCGCTGCCGCGCCACGCGGCTTCGGCGAGGTCGGTGCGCAAATGCTCGCGCACCGCGTCGATGCTCGCGAAGGTGCTGTTGTTGAAGCTGTTGAGATACAGCTTGAACGACTTGCTCTCGATGATGTTCGGCGTTTCGCAGGGAATGGTGAAGTGCGCGATGGCGAGCTGCGGCTTGCCGCGCGGGTTGAGCCAGCTGACTTCGAAGGCGGTCCAGAGGTCGGCGCCGAAGAAGGGCAAGGCATCGGTCTTGATGCCCATGGCTGCGCGCTGCGTGGCGCGTGCGATGGGGAACAGCAGCGACGGATCGTATTTGTCGGCGTAGGCCGAGGCGCGGCCGAGTTGCGATTGCTCGGGGGTGTTGGGGTTGTCGGGGTGGTTGTCGAGGCTCATGGCTTGTCCTTCGCGTCCGCGGCATGCGCGAACGGAGCGATGTGGTTGGCGAGGATGGTGCAGACCTCGGGTGGCAGGTCGTGGCCCATGCCGGGCACGGAGATGAAGGTCGAGCCCGGAATGCGCTGGGCCGAATCCTTGCCGCAGGCGATGGGCACGAGGGCGTCGGCTTCGCCGTGCAGCACCAGCGTCGGGCGCTGGATGCGCGGCAGCACCTTGGGGCGGTCGTCGTCGGCGCCGATGGCGAGCATCTGCCGCATCAGTCCGGCCGGGTGGTAGGCGCGGCGCATGCTGCAGGTGAGGCGCTCGGCCAGCTCTTCGTCGGTCTGCGGATAGGCCGGGCTCTGGATCAGCCGCAGCAGCCTGATGCTGTGCGCCACGAGTTCGGCCTCGCTCTTGCCCAGGGGCCTGCGCATGAGCATGCGGGTCACTTCGCGGCGCGGGCCGGGCAGGCCGCTCGAACTCATGATGCTCACGAGGCTGGCCGTGCGCTCTGGCGCACTGGCGGCGAGGCGCTGCGCGATCATGCCGCCCATCGAGGCGCCGACGATGTGCGCTTTCTCGATGCCCAGCGCATCGAGCACGCCGATCGAATCGTGCGTCATGTCCTGCAGCGTGTACGCCGAGCGCACCTTCAGGCCGAGGCGGTGGCGGATGGTTTCCCAGACGATGTTGCCGACGCCCGCATGGTCGAAGCCCTGGCTCAGGCCGATGTCGCGGTTGTCGTGGCGCACCACGCGAAAGCCCGCGTCGACCAGTTGCTGCACAAAAGCGGTCGGCCATGCGACCAGCTGCATGCCCAGGCCCATGATGAGCAGGATGACTGGGCGCCCCTCGCCTGCGGTGTCGTCGACTTCGATCTGCAGCCCGTTGGCGGTGACTTTCATCGGTTCCTTGTTATTACTTGAATTCGCGTTCGCGCAGCCACTTGGTGGCGACCCATTTCTCGCCCGCCAGAACCGGTGCGCCGCCATGCAGCGTGCGGGTGACGGGGTCGGGCCGGTCGTAGCTGAAGAAGACGCCGGTGCCACGCACGGGCGCCACTTCGAGGCCGACGTCGGGGAAGGTGGTGGCACCGCCCTGCTCGGGCTCCTGCAGGTACATCACGAGCGTGGCCACGCGCTGGCCGCCGCGCTTGAGGATGGTGGGCGTGCCGGGCTCGTTGGGGTCGAAGTAGTCGTAGTGCGGGCGGTATGCGCGCCGGGCACATAGCGCAGGATCTGCAGGCCCTCGCCGTACTCCAGCGGCCAGCGCAGCAGCGTGGCAAGGCGCTGCTCGAGGCGCGCGACGATCTCGTTCTCGCCGCGTTCGAAGAACATGCCGTCGCTGGTGCGGTCGACGTTGAGCACTTCGCCGCCCGTGCGCGTTTCGACGGTGAGCGAGCGCGCGAGCCGCACCCGCGCCGCGGCGATCAGTCCCTCGCACTCCTCGACCGACAACAGATTGCCGAAGACGATGACGCGCGGATGCCGCATCGTGTGCAGCACCTGCACGCGGCGGTCGCCCGCGTCGAGGTACAGCGGCGCGCCATCGAGGTCGGGGCCGGGCATCTCGGTGCGCACCGGCGCCAACGCCACCTCGACGTTGGGGAAGCCGGCCTCGAGCTGGGCCAGCGCCACGTCGGTGGCCGAATCGTGCCAGCCGGCGGCGCGCATCGATGCGCGCAGCGCAGGCACCGAATGACCGGCCGCCAGCTGGGCAACCAGCCATTCGCGCAGTTCCGGACTGATCGGTTGGGACATCAGACTTTCCTCCTGAACACCAGCCTTTCGGCTGTCGACACGTTGGCGTCGAAACCATAACCCTCGAGGTCGAACTTTTCCAGCGCCTTGGGCGTGGCCGCCTTGTGCAGCACGGCCCAGCGAGCCAGCAGGCCGCGGGCGCGCTTGGCGAAGAAGCTCACGCTCTTGTACTTGTCGCCCTTCCACTCCTGGAACACGCATTCGACCGCGCGGGCCTTGAGCACCCTTTTGTCGACGGATTTGAAGTATTCCTGCGAGGCCACGTTGATGACCACCGGCGTGCGGTCGGCCGCGAGGCGATCGTTCAGGTGCTCGGCGATGCGCGAGCCCCAGAAGGCGTACAGGTCCTTGCCGTGCCGGTTGGCGAGCTGCGTGCCCATCTCGAGCCGGTAGGGCTGCAGGCGGTCGAGCGGGCGCAGGAGGCCGTAGAGGCCGCTGAGGATGCAGACGTGCTCCTGGGCCCAGGCAAGCTGCGCGGGCGTCAGGGTGCGGGCATCCAGGCCGCCGTAGACGTCACCGTCGAAGGCGAAGGCGGCCTGGCGGGCGTTCTTGTCGGTGCTTTTGGAGGACCAGGCCTCGTAGCGCGCCGCATTGAGGGCCGACAGCTTGTCCGACAGGTGCATCAGTTCGGAGATCTCGAGAGGCGACTTCTCGCGCAGCAGCTTGATCAGCTCGACCGAGGGGCCGCGGGGGGCTTCGAACTGGGGTTGGGTGGCGGGGACTTCAGAAGGAACCGGGGTGTCGTAGTCGAGCGACTTTGCAGGGGAAAGCAGGAAGAGCATCCCGGAATTATGAGTGGCGGCTGTGTCACCAGGCCGCCCCGGTAAAATCGCTGGCTATCCCACCTGTCCCCCACGGCTCCCCTTGAAGGCGCCGTTCTGCATTTCCCATGAGCGAACCCACCATCCCTTCCGCCCAACCTGGACTGGACAGCCTGTCCAAATCGTTCGAACCCGCCGCCATCGAGGCGCACTGGGGCCCGGAATGGGAAAAGCGCGGCTACGCCAAGGCGGGCTTCCGCGGCACGCAGCAGCCCAAGGAAGGCGCCGAGTCGTTCGCGATCCAGCTGCCGCCCCCGAACGTGACGGGCACGCTGCACATGGGCCATGCGTTCAACCAGACGATCATGGACAGCCTCACGCGCTATCACCGCATGAAGGGCGACAACACGCTGTGGCTGCCGGGCACCGACCACGCCGGCATCGCCACGCAGATCGTGGTGGAGCGCCAGCTGCAGGAGCAGAAAGTCAGCCGCCATGACCTGGGCCGCAAGAACTTCGTGGCGCGCGTGTGGGAATGGAAAGAGAAGTCGGGCAACACCATCACCGAGCAGATGCGCCGCATGGGCGACACGGTGGACTGGAGCCGCGAATACTTCACGATGGACGACGACCTCTCGCAGGTCGTGACGCAGACCTTCGTGAAGCTGTACGAAGAGGGCCTCATCTACCGCGGCAAGCGCCTGGGCAACTGGGACCCGGTGCTCAAGACCTCGGTGAGCGACCTCGAAGTCGAAAGCGAAGAGGAAGACGGCTCGTTCTGGCACATCGCCTACCCGCTGGAAGACGGCAGCGGCACGCTGACCGTGGCCACCACGCGCCCCGAAACCATGCTCGGCGACACGGCCGTGATGGTCCACCCCGAGGACGAGCGCTACAAGCACCTGATCGGCCAGCACGTGAAGCTGCCGCTGGTGGACAAGCTGATCCCGATCATCGCGGACGACTACGTCGACAAGGAATTCGGCACCGGCGTCGTCAAGGTGACGCCGGCCCACGACTACAACGACTACGCGGTCGGCCAGCGCCACAAGCTCGAGATGATCGGCGTGCTCACGCTCGACGCGACCATCAACGACAACGCGCCCGAGAAGTACCGCGGCATGGACCGCTTCGTGGCGCGCAAGGCCATCGTGGCCGACCTCGACGCACTGGGCCTGCTGGTCGAGGTGAAGAAGCACAAGCTGATGGTGCCGCGCTGCGCACGCTCGGGCGCCATCATCGAGCCGATGCTGACCGACCAGTGGTACGTGGCCATGACGCGCCCCGGCGCCGACGGCCAGTCGATCGCGCAGAAGGCCATCGACGTGGTGCAGTCGGGCGAGGTGCGCTTCGTGCCGGAGAACTGGGTCAACACCTACAACCACTGGATGGAGAACATCCAGGACTGGACGATCTCGCGCCAGCTCTGGTGGGGCCACCAGATTCCGGCCTGGTACGACGAGGAAGGCAACGTGTACGTAGCCGAGAACGAGGCCGACGCGCAAGCCAAGGCCCCGGGCAAGAAGCTCGTGCGCGACGAGGACGTGCTCGACACCTGGTACTCGTCGGCGCTGGTGCCCTTCTCTTCGCTCGGCTGGCCCGAGAAGACGCAGGACCTGGCGCTCTACCTGCCCTCGTCCGTGCTCGTGACGGGCTACGACATCATCTTCTTCTGGGTCGCCCGGATGATCATGATGACCAAGCACTTCATCGGCAAGGTGCCGTTCAAGCACGTGTACATCCACGGCCTGGTGCGCGATGCGCAGGGCAAGAAGATGAGCAAGTCCGAAGGCAACGTGCTCGACCCGGTGGACCTGATCGACGGCATCCAGCTGCCCGAGCTGCTCGACAAGCGCACGCAGGGCCTGCGCAAGCCCGAGACGGCACCGGCCGTGCGCAAGAACACGCAGAAGGAGTTTCCGGATGGCATTCCGGCCTTCGGTGCCGATGCGCTGCGCTTCACCTTTGCATCGCTGACCTCGCTCGGCCGCAGCATCAATTTCGATTCGAAACGTTGCGAGGGTTATCGCAACTTCTGCAACAAGCTGTGGAACGCTACGCGCTTCGTGCTGATGAACTGCGAAGGCCAGGACTGCGGCCTCAAGGAACATACGAAGGAAGAATGCAAGGTGGGCGGTCCGGCCCACGGCTATCTGAAGTTCAGCCGCGCGGACTACTGGATCGTTTCGCAGCTGCAGCGCGTCGAGGCCGAAGTGGCCAAGGGCTTCGAGGAGTACCGGCTCGACAACGTCGCGAATGCGGTCTATCAGTTCGCATGGGACGAGTTCTGCGACTGGTACTTGGAAATCGCCAAGGTGCAGATCCAGACCGGCGACGACGCGCAGAAGCGCGCCACGCGCCGCACGCTGATCCGCACACTCGAAACGCTGCTGCGCCTTGCGCATCCGGTGATTCCGTTCATCACGGAAGAGCTGTGGCAGAAGGTTTCCAAGGTGGCGGGTCGCGAAGGCGAATCGATCATCGTCGCGGCCTATCCAAAGAGCCAGCCCGAGAAGATCGATGAGGCGGCCGAGGCGCATGTGGCGCGTCTGAAGGCGTTGGTGGATGCATGCCGCACGCTGCGTGGCGAGATGAATGTTTCGCCTGCCACGCGCCTGCCGCTCTACGCGGTGGCCGACGATGCCGAAGGTGCGGCCTTCCTGCGCGAATCTGCGCCGGTTCTGCAAGCGCTCGCCAAGCTCAAGGAAGTGAAGGTCTTCGACGACGAAGCGTCGTGGTCGGCCGCGGCCGAAGCAGCGCCTGTCGCGGTGGTGGGTGCGGCGCGCCTGTGCCTGCACATGGAGATCGACAAGGCTGCCGAGAAGCTTCGCATCGGCAAGGAGATCGCGCGCATCGAAGGCGAGATCGCGAAGGTCCACGCCAAACTCGGCAACGAAGCCTTCGTCGCCAAGGCGCCTCCGGCCGTGATCGAGCAAGAACGTAAACGTCTGACTGACTTTAGCGCCACGTTGGAGCGTCTTCGCGACCAACTTGTACGCCTAGGCTGACAGACGCAGGGCATCGAAGGCGTTTAGGATTCCAGACGCGGCTTCGCGCCGTTCCGCATCCGGAATTTCCCTCTCTTTCAAGAAAGACGCTGAATTGCCCATGTCCACTTCCTCGACACGCATCCGCAAGGCCGTATTTCCTGTTGCAGGCTTTGGCACCCGCTTTCTGCCGGCCACCAAGGCACAGCCCAAGGAAATGCTGCCGGTGGTCGACAAGCCGCTGATCCAGTACGCCATCGAAGAAGCCTATGCCGCGGGCATCCGCGACATGATCTTTGTGACCGGCCGCAACAAGCGCGCAATCGAAGATCACTACGACACCGCCTACGAACTCGAAAGCCAGCTCGAAGCGAGCGGCAAGGACGCGCTGCTCAAGATCGCGCGTTCGGTGATGCCCGATGACATGACCTGCTCCTACGTGCGCCAGCCGCGCATGCTGGGCCTCGGCCATGCGGTGCTCTGCGCAGAACATCTGGTCGGCAACGAACCCTTTGCTGTTCTTCTGGCCGATGACTTGATGGTCGGCCCCGATGGCGGCGAGCCCGTGCTCGCGCAGATGACCGCTGCCTTCGCCCGCCTCGGCGCATCGCTGCTGGCCGTGCAGGAAGTGCCGCTCGCACACGTCAAGCGCTACGGCATCGTGGCCGGCGAGGCGGTCGAGGACGGCCTCGTGAAGGTCAACCGCATGGTCGAAAAGCCGAAGCCCGAAGACGCGCCTTCGCGCCTGGGCGTGGCGGGCCGCTACATCTTCACGCCGGGCGTGTTCGACGAAATTCGCAACCAGCCCAAGGGCGCGGGCGGCGAGATCCAGCTGACCGACGGCATCGCAGCGCTGATGAAGAAGGAATCGGTCTACGCCTATTCCTACAAGGGCATCCGCTACGACTGCGGCAGCAAGGAAGGCTTCCTGCAGGCCACGGTGGAACTGGCGCTGGCCCACCCCGAAGTGGGCAGCGAATTCCGCGAATACCTCAAGAGCCTGAAGCTCTGAGGAACGCCGGGAAGCACGAAAGAAAAAGGGGCCGCAAGGCCCCTTTCTTTTTGACGCTCGCTAGCGCCGCTTCAGCACATGAATGAAGTCGCTGCCGACTGTCTGCTGCTCCATCAGCTCGTTGCCGGTCTGGCGCGCAAAGGCCTGGAAGTCGCGCACCGACCCCGGGTCGGTCGACACCACCTTGAGCAGTTGCCCGCTCGCCATGTCGTTGAGCGATTTCTTCGCCTTGAGGATGGGCAGCGGGCAGTTCAGTCCGCGCGTGTCGATTTCGCGGTCAACTTCCACGCTTGGGCTCCTCGGGCGGCAGCTGTAGCCCGCGGCGGCGGTCTTCGTTCTCGGCGGCAGTGAAGAACACGGGCTCGTGGCCCCGGGTGCGGAGCCAGTCGGCCAGCGCGTAGCCGGTGCCCGCGGGCCAGCACTTGAGGTCCGGCAGGTCGTAGAGGCGGTAGTCCACGAGCTCGGGCGAGAGCTTCACATCGCCATCGGCCGCCACGTGGTACGCGATGATGATCTGGTTCATGCGCTGGAAGTCGTAGACGCCGACGAGCTTGGTCGCGCTGACATCCAGATTGGTTTCTTCCTTGACCTCGCGCGCGATGCCGCCTTCGGGCGTTTCGCCGGCCTCCATGAAGCCGGTGATCAGCGCATACATCTTGGTCGGCTAGGCCGCGTTGCGCGCCAGCAGCACCTGGCCGCGGTACTCGACGATGGCCGCGAGCACGGGCGTGGGGTTGTTCCAGTGCGTGTGGCCGCAGTTCGGGCAGCGCAGGCGCTCCTTGGGGCCGCCGTCTTCCATCAACGCGATCCACTCGAGCGGGGTGGCGCAGACCTGGCAAAACTTGGGGTGGGGCATCGGGGTTCTCAGCGTTCTTGTTGTTGAATCGTGGCCCCTTCCAGAAACATCGCAGAACCGGCTTTGCCGGGCTGCCGATGTTGCCCCCGGAGGGGGTTGGCGAAGCGACACGAAGTGCGCATAGCCTGGGGGCGGGCTTATATCAGGCGGGGAACACGCCGGTCGACAGGTAGCGGTCGCCGCGATCGCACACCACGAAGACGATGGTCGCGTTCTCGACCGTCTTGGCGATTTCGAGCGCCACCCACAGCGCACCGGCCGCGGAGATGCCGCCGAAGATGCCCTCTTCGCGCGCGAGGCGCCGGCACATTTCCTCGGCGTTGTCCTGGCTCACGCTGATTTCTTCATCGACCCGGCTCGCGTCGTAGATCTTGGGGAGGTACTCGACCGGCCACTTGCGAATGCCGGGAATGCGCGAGCCCTCGGCCGGCTGCGCGCCGATGATGCGCACCGCAGGATTCTTTTCCTTCAGGAAGCGCGAGACGCCGGTGATGGTGCCCGTGGTGCCCATGGCACTCACGAAGTGCGTGATCTTGCCCTTGGTGTCGGCCCAGATCTCGGGGCCCGTGGTCTCGTAGTGGATGCGCGGGTTGTCGGCGTTGGCGAACTGGTCGAGCACCCGGCCCTTGCCCTGCGCCACCATCTGCTCGGCGAGGTCGCGCGCGTATTCCATGCCGCCGCTCTTGGGCGTGAGCACGAGCTCGGCGCCGAAGGCCTTCATGGTCTGTGCGCGTTCGACGGAGAGGTCCTCCGGCATGATCAGGACCATGCGGTAGCCCTTGATGGCTGCAGCCATCGCGAGCGCGATGCCGGTGTTGCCGGAGGTGGCCTCGATCAGCGTGTCGCCGGGCTTGAGTTCGCCGCGCTCCTCGGCGCGCTTGATCATCGAGAGGGCTGGCCGGTCCTTCACGGAACCCGCGGGATTGTTGCCTTCGAGCTTGCCGAGGATCACGTTGCCGCGCTTGGCATTTTCGGCCGCATCGATGCGTTGCAGGGCGACCAGGGGGGTTTTGCCGATGGCGTCTTCGATCGTCGGATAATTCATGCCAGCCACTGTGCCATAATTTTGGGCTTCCTTCCGGATGTGCCCGGGTGGTGAAATTGGTAGACGCAGGGGACTCAAAATCCCCCACCGAAAGGTGTGCCGGTTCGATTCCGGCCCCGGGCACCAACGATAGCTTGCTATCGTTTCCGAGTCAGTTGGCGCCATCGCGCCGCCTCCCCGCTTCTAGTCGATCGTCTCCGTTGCAATGACAAAGCGCATTGCATCGGGCACCGCCGCGCGCAAGACCAGCTCCGCCGGCCGATGGCTGGCCGCCCGTACCGGCTGCCGAGGCAAGGCCTCCGATGTCCATCCCCGCGCCTGCCATTGCGCCACCGGCACCAACGTGCGCAGCCCGCGCGACGCGGCCTTTCGCACGGCACTGCCGATATTGAACGGGGTCACGTGGGCCACCGCCTCGTGGGCCGCCGCCAGCGCTCGCGCATCGAAGGTCAACAGCACCTGTGGTCGATTGCCCAACGCGGCGCGGTGCCGCTGCACGCGTTCAGGGTCGAGCCAGAAGAACACACAGCCATTGAGCAGCGCGTACCAGTCGGCCGGCGTGAGGCCCGGGTCGAGGCAGCGTGCCAGCGCCTGCGGCGGCATCGGTCGCTGGTCGCGGATGTAGCGACCATCGGGCAAGGTCACGCCCAAGGGCCGATGCGCGCGCACCACGGCCTCGACCTCATGGCCAAAGGCGCTGCGGCGCAGCAGCTCGTCGGTGCTGCACAGCCCCTGTGCTTGCACAGAGGCCCAGTTGGCCTGATCGACGAAATGGAAGGCTTCTGCGGGCAGGCTGGGCATGACGACAAGAGGTCAAGCGTCGACGAGCAGACCCGTGTGCACTGTCGGGTGCGCAAGCCGCACACGCAATTCACGCTTGAGCCGCGTGTTGTCCAGACGCCGCGATTCCCCCATGAAACTCAGCAGTTGCAGCGGCAGCTGGCGTTCGGCCTCGTCGCGGGCCACGCGCGGCGGGCGCTGCATGCCGTAGATATCCGCAGCCAGGTCGACGTAGTCGCCCATGCGCAGTTCCGTGTCGTCCGAGACATGCACGATGCGCTGCGGCCGGCCGCGGAACAGCGCCGCCACGCAAGCGCATGCCAGGTCGTCGGCATGGATGTGGCTGGTGTAGACGTCGTCCTCGCGCCGCAGCACCGGCGTGCCGCGCTGCAGGCGCCCGCGCGGCGTGCCGTTTTCTCGGTCGGGCGCATAGATGCCCGGAATGCGCAGGATGCTGGCACGCACGCCTGCGCTGCGGCCGAGCCAGCGCACGGCGCGCTCGGCATCGACGCGCCGGTGGGAGCGCGGCGTATCGGGCCGCACGCTGCGTGTTTCATTCACGCGCGCACCGCCGCAATCGCCGTAGACGCCGCTGGTCGAGCCGTAGACAAAGGCCAGCGGCACCGAGCGCAGCCGCAGCGCGCGCGCCAGTGCCGTGGTGCGCTGGTCCCGCCACCAGGCGACGCCGCCATCGCGGGCAGGCGGCGCCAGATGCAGCACGCGCGTGGCAATGCCCGCCAGCCGGCGCAACGTGGCCGGATCGTCCAGATTGCCCACCAGCGGGCGGATTCCGGCCGCTCGCAGGGCTGTCACCCGCTCGGCCGAGGAAGTGAGCGCCACCAGCTGCATGCGCCCTCGCAGATCGCGCGCCACTCGCTGGCCGACGTCGCCGCAACCGACGATCAGAAGGCGTTCCCGGCGGAAGCGTGCCGGCAGCGCGCCGGAGGGGCTATTGATTGAAGGCAAAATCCGGTTCCCTTTCCCTTTCAGACCCAGGCTGAAAAACAAGCCGAAGAATACAGATGACTGCTGCTGCGCCGCATGAAGCGGGCTTTTCCATCACCGTCGAGCCCAGTGGCCGCCACTTCGTGGTCCATGGCGACGAAACCATCCTGGCAGCCGGCATCCGGCAAGGCATCGGCCTCCCCTATGGCTGCAAGGACGGCGCCTGTGGCTCGTGCAAGTGCAAGAAGCTCTCGGGCGAGGTCACCCTCGGCCCCCACCAGAGCAAAGCCCTGAGCGCCGAAGAACAACTTGCGGGCTACGTGCTGACCTGCTGCGCCCATGCCAGGAGCGACGTGGTGCTCGAATCGCGCCAGGTGACCGAGGCCGGAGCCCTCCCGATCCGCAAGATGCCGGTGCGGGTGCTGGCCCTGAGCCGGCAGTCGCACGACGTGATGATGCTGCGCCTGCAGCTGCCGGCCGGCGAGCCGCTGCAGTTCCATGCGGGCCAATACGTGGAGTTCATCCTGCGCGACGGCTCGCGCCGCAGCTATTCGATGGCCAATGCGCCGCACACGCTGAGCCAGCCGGGCACGGGCATCGAATTGCATCTGCGGCACCTGCCGGGTGGCAAGTTCACGGACCACGTCTTCGGCGTCATGAAAGAAAAGGAAATCCTGCGCATCGAAGGCCCCTTCGGCAGCTTCTTCCTGCGCGAGGACTCCGACAGGCCGATGATCCTGCTGGCTTCGGGCACGGGCTTTGCGCCGATCAAGGCGCTGCTCGAGCACATGAAATTCAAGGACATCGACCGGCCCGCCACGCTCTACTGGGGCGGCCGCCGGCCCGAAGACCTCTACATGGACGAATGGGTGCGCGGGCAACTGGCGGAAATGCCGAACCTGCGCTACGTGCCCGTGATCTCCAACGCCACGCCCGAAGACAACTGGACCGGCCGCACCGGCTTCGTCCACCAGGCGGTGCTGGAAGACTTCGCCGACCTGTCGGGCCACCAGGTCTATGCCTGCGGCGCGCCCATCGTGGTCGACTCGGCCAAGCGCGATTACGTGGCGCTCGCGGGCCTGCCCGAAGAAGAGTTCTTTGCCGACGCATTCACCACCGAGGCCGACAAAGCACTTCCCTGATCCTCCGACAGATAAACAGACAAACAAACAAACAGAAAAATGAAAACGAGACACTTCCTCCTCACCCTTCTCTCGAGCGCCACGCTGCTTGCCACTGGCCAGGCAACCGCCCAGCCACAACGCCCCATCCGCCTCGTCGTGCCCTACGCCGCAGGCGGCCCCATCGACGTCACCGCACGCATGCTGGCCGAACGCGTCAAGGACGTGCTGGGCCCGGTCATCATCGACAACAAGCCCGGTGCGGGCGGCAACATCGGCGCCGACATCGTGGCCAAGGCGCCGCCGGACGGCCTCACGATCGGCATTGCGGCCACCGCGACCAACGCGGTCAATCCGTGGCTCTACAGCAAGATCCCGTTCAACGCCGCGACCGACTTCGCGCCGATCACGCAGATGGTCCGCGTGCCCAACGTGCTGGTGATGAACGCAGACACGGCTAAGCGCCTGCACATCGAAACGGTGGCCGACCTGATCCGCTATGCCAAGGCCAACCCCGCCAAGCTCAACTACGGCAGCGGCGGCAACGGCAGCGCCGGCCATCTGGCGGGCGATCTGTTCAAGAAGGAAGCCGGCATCTTCGCGCTGCACATTCCGTACAACGGCGGCAATCCGGCGCAGTTGGCGCTGATCTCGGGCCAGGTCGATTTCAACTTCGACAACCTCGCGACCGCGGCGCCGAACATCCGCTCGGGCAAGCTGAAGGCGATCGCGGTGACGACGCTGCAGCGCAGCAGTTCGCTGCCCGAGGTGCCGCCGGTGGCCGACACGCTCAAGGGCTTCTCGATCGACACCTGGTGGGGACTGGTCGCGCCGGCCGGCACGCCACACGACGTGGTCGTGAAGCTCAATCAGGCCTTCGTCGCCGCGCTGAACGCGCCGGAAACGAAGACCCGTTTTGCTTCACTGCTGGCCGAGCCTGTCGGCAACTCGCCCGAGCAATTCGGTGCTTTCATGAAGACCGAACTCGCGAAGTACGAGAAGGTGGTCAAGGCCACCGGCGCAAAGGTCGACTGAGTTATTCGCCCAGATACGCGGCGCGCACGCGGGGGTCGCGCAGCAGTTCCTTGGCGTCGCCGTCCATCGTGATGAGACCCGACTCCATCACGTAGCCGCGGTCCGCCAACTGCAGCGCGCGGTTGGCGTTCTGCTCCACCAGCAGGATGGTCACGCCCTGCGAGGCCACGGTCTGCACCACCTCGAAGATCTTGTCGCACATGATCGGCGACAGGCCCATGGTGGGTTCGTCCAGCAGCAGCACCTTGGGGCGCGCCATCAGCGCGCGGCCCATGGCGAGCATCTGCTGTTCGCCGCCCGACATGGTACCGGCCAGCTGGTCCTTGCGCTCGCGCAGGCGCGGGAAGGTGACGAACACGCGTTCCATGTCGCTCGCGATGGCCGCCTTGTCCTTGCGGATGTAGGCGCCGATCTGCAGGTTCTCGGTGATCGTCATGCGCGTGAACACGCCGCGGCCTTCGGGCACCATCACGAGGCCCTCGCCCACGAGGTCCCAGGCGCCGCGGCCCTTGATGCTGCGGCCCAGGAATTCGATGTTGCCCGCGCCCGCCGGCAGCGTGCCGGTGATGGCCTTCATGGTGGTCGTCTTTCCGGCGCCGTTGGAGCCGATCAGCGAGACCAGTTCCCCTTCGCGCACCTCGAAGTCCACGCCCTTGACGGCCTGGATGCCGCCATAGCCGACCTTCAGGCCGCTCACCTTGAGCAGCATCTTGCCGGTGGCCTTGGCCTGTGCGGCGGTAGCGCGGGTTTCTTCTTCGCTCATCATCGTTGCTGTGCTCATGTCAGTGGCCTCCGGTGCCGAGGTAAGCCTCGATCACCTTTTCGTTCTTCTGCACGTCGTACGGCGTGCCCTCGGCGATCTGCTTGCCGTAGTCGAGCACGGTGACGCGGTCGCACAGGCCCATGATGAGCTTGACGTCGTGTTCGATGATCAGGATGGTGCGGTCGTCCTTGCGGATGCGGTCGATCAGCTCGCGCAGCAGGATCTTCTCGGTCGAGTTCATGCCGGCGGCCGGCTCGTCGAGCGCGATGAGCTGCGGGTCGGTGGCCAGTGCGCGCGCGATTTCGAGGCGGCGCTGGTCGCCGTACGACAGCGTGCGCGCCTTGTAGTCGGTGAACTTGCCGATGCCTACGTAGTCGAGCAACTCTTGCGCGCGGTCGGCAATGGCTTGCTCTTCGGCCTTGAAGCTGCGGGTGCGCAGCATCGCGCCGAACACGCCCGAATGGGTGCGGATGTGGCGGCCGACCATCACGTTCTCGAGCGCCGTCATTTCGGCGAACAGGCGGATGTTCTGGAAGGTGCGTGCGATACCGGCCTTGGCCACTTCATGCACGGCCGTCGGCTGGTAGGGCTTGCCTGCCAGCTCGAAGGTGCCGCTGTCGGGCGTGTACAGGCCGGTGATCACGTTGAAGAAAGTGGTCTTGCCGGCGCCGTTCGGGCCGATCAGGCCGTAGACTTGGCCGCGCTTGATGGTGATGCCGACGTCCGAGAGGGCTTGCAGCCCGCCGAAGCGTTTGGAAATACCGCGAACGTCGAGGATGGTGTCTGTCTTCATGTCTTTTTCTCCTGGGCTCACGGATTGATCGACATGGGACGCGAAGCCGCACCCGGCAATTCGTCGGCAGGCGAATCGATGCCCGGTGCGTGGGTCTGCAGCGAACCGGGGGCCACGGCGGCATGGGTCGGATCGACGGGCACGCCGCCCTTCTTCGTCAGCGTCTTGCCATGCTCCGGTGAAGGCCAGAGGCCGCGCGGACGCACCAGCATGATGACGATCATGGCGAGCGCGATGAAGAGCTG
Organism: Variovorax sp. YR752; assembly: GCA_945860785.1. Classification (GTDB taxonomy): domain Bacteria; phylum Pseudomonadota; class Gammaproteobacteria; order Burkholderiales; family Burkholderiaceae_C; genus Variovorax. Next base: position 20,561 of record CAMATD010000084.1, read on the forward strand.
GCGCAGGATCGACGCATCGAGGCGACCGTCGGTCAGCGACTGCAGCGGGCCGGCCACGTAGCGCAGCACTTCAGGCAATGCAGCCAGCAGCACGGCGCCGAGGATGACGCCGGGCAGATGCCCGATGCCGCCCAACACCACCATGGCCACGATCATCACCGACTCCATCAGGCTGAAGGACTCGGGCGACACGAAACCCTGGAAGGCCGCGAACATCGCGCCCGACACACCGCCGAAGCTCGCGCCCATGCCGAAGGCCAGCAGCTTCATGTTACGGGTGTTGATGCCCATCGCCTTGGCAGCGATTTCGTCTTCGCGGATGGCCATCCAAGCGCGGCCGACGCGCGAGGTCTGCAGGCGGTGCGAAATGATCACCGTGGCGATCACCAGCGCGAGGAACAGGTAGTAGTACAGCGACACCGAAGAGATGCTGAAGCCGTCGAACTTCCATGCCTTGCCGAGGTCGAGGCCCCAGAACTTGACGGAGTCGATGGCCGTGATGCCCTTCGGACCGTTGGTGATGTTCACCGGCTGGTCGAGGTTGTTCAGGAACACGCGGATGATTTCGCCGAAGCCGAGCGTGACGATGGCCAGGTAGTCGCCGCGCAGCTTGAGCGTGGGCGCGCCCAGCAGCACGCCGAGACAGCCGGCCACCACGAGCGCCAGCGGTATCACGATCAGCAGCGAGGTGTGCAGGCCGTTCGGGAACATGGCCTTGAACCAGGGGAAGGTCTCGGTCAGGTGCGACGAGCCCATGAGTGCGAACAGGTAGGCCCCGATCGCGAAGAAGGCCACGTAACCCAGGTCGAGCAGGCCGGCATAGCCGACCACGATGTTCAGGCCCAGTGCCAGCAGCACGTAGAGCAATGCGATGTCGG
>CAMATD010000085.1 GCA_945860785.1 Variovorax sp. YR752
CCTGTCTCTACCTGTCTCTACCTGTCTCTACCTGTCTCTACCTGTCTCTACCTGTCTCTACCTGTCTCTACCTGTCTCTACCTGTCTCTACCTGTCTCTACCTGTCTCTACCTGTCTCTACCTGCTGGACGTTGTGCCCGACGGCGAGCCGCGCTTCGGCTTTCCGAACATCAGCGACAACGCCGAGATCGTCGAGCTGATCGCCTGCGGCGCGCACCTGATCCTGTTCACCACCGGGCGCGGCTCGGTGGTCGGCTCGGCGATCTCGCCCGTCATCAAGGTCTGCGCCAACCCCGACACCTACCGCCAGCTCGGCGAAGACATGGACGTGGACGCCGGCCGCATCCTCGAAGGACGCGGCACGCTGCAGGAAGTGGGACAGGAAATCTTCGACGCGGTGCGCGACGTCGCCAACGGCGCGCCCAGCAAGTCCGAAGAACTGGGCCACCGCGAATTCATCCTGACCTACAAGGCCTTCGAGCCCCTCGGTCCGTCCTGCCTGCCTCTTCAGCCTCTGGCTCGCGCGGCCTGAGCCGGCAGTTCGTTCCCCCGAAGGAGATTTCTTGAACTACCAGTTCGATTTCGCGCCCGTGCTCGAACAGTGGCCGCTGCTGCTGGCAGGCGCGTGGATCACGGTGCAGCTCTCGTTCCTCGCCACCGTGCTGGGCTTCGCGCTCGGCACGCTCTGCGCGCTGGGCCGCAACAGCCAGCACGGCTGGCTGCGGCGCCTGACGGGCGGTTATGTAGAAGCGATCCGCAACACGCCGCTGCTGATCCAGAGCTACTTCCTGATCTTCGGCCTCTCGAGCGCGGGCGTGACGATGCCGATCATGGTGGGCGCGGTGCTCGCGCTGGTGGTCAACATCGGCGCCTACAGCTGCGAGATCATCCGCGCCGGCATCGAGTCGATCCACAAGGGCCAGCTCGAAGCCGCGCAGTGCCTCGGGCTTTCCAAGGTGCAGGTGTTCTGGCATGTGATCCTGCGGCCGGCGGTGGAGCGCGTGTACCCGGCGCTCGCCAGCCAGTTCGTGCTGCTGATGCTGGCCTCCAGCATCATGTCCTCGGTCGGTGCGGAAGAACTGTTCGGCGTGGTGAATCGCATCCAGTCCGACACCTTCCGCAACTTCGAGATCTTCATCGTGCTGTGGGTGGTGTACCTGGTGCTCTCGTATGCGATGCGGCTGGGCTTCTGGCTGCTGGGCATGCTCATCTTCCCGCGCCGGCGCAAGCTCGGCACGCCGCTGTGAAAAGGGCCGCGCAATGACGTTCATGCCGGCCGATCACTTCGGCTTTCTCCTCCTGGGCGCATGGGGCACCGTGCAGCTCTCGGCGCTCGCCTTTGTCGGCGGCGGGCTCATCGGCCTAGCCGTGGCGTTGGCGCGCGTGTCGCCGATCAAGGCCGTGCGCGTGGTCGCCGCGGGCTACATCCAGGCGATCCAGGGCACGCCGCTGCTGGTGCTGATGGGCATCTGCTTCTTCGGCCCCAACATCGTGGGCATCGGCTCGGTGGCGGCGCTGGCCATCACCGTCTATGCGAGCGCCTTCCTCGGCGAGATCTGGCGCGGCTGCATCCAGTCGGTGCCGCGCAGCCAGTGGGAAGCGGCCGAGTGCCTGGCGCTCACGCGCTGGGAGCGCATGCGCCGCGTGATCCTGCCGCAGGCGCTGCGCATCGCAACGCCGCCCACGGTGGGCTTCCTGGTGCAGATCATCAAGAACACATCGATCGCGTCGCTGGTGGTCGGCTATGCCGAGCTTTCCTACAACGCCAAGGTGCTGAACAACTCGACCTTCCAGCCCTTCCTGTATTTCGGGTGCGCGGTGGTTCTCTATTTCATTCTTTGCTACCCACTGTCGCGGTGGAGCCGCACGCTCGAAAGGAAGCTCAATGCATCCCGTGGTTGAACTCAGCGAAGTCCACAAGCACTTCGGCAAGCTGCATGTGCTCAAGGGCGTGTCGTTCTCGGTCGAACGCGGCCAGGTGGTCACCATCATCGGCCAGAGCGGCTCGGGCAAGAGCACGGCGCTGCGCTGCATCGACCGGCTCGAAACCATCGACAGCGGCACCATCCAGTGCTGCGGCCACGCGGTGCACGACCCGGCCCTGAACCTGCGTGCGCTGCGCAAGGACGTGGGCATCGTGTTCCAGAGCTACAACCTGTTCCCGCACCTCACGGTCAAGCAGAACATCACGCTCGCGCCGCAGTCGGTGAAGAAGATCGGCGCTTCGGAAGCCAACGCCATCGCGATGGAAGTGCTCGAGCGCGTGGGCCGGACCGAGAAGGCCGACGCCTATCCCGAGCAGCTCTCGGGCGGCCAGCAGCAGCGCGTGGCCATTGCGCGCTCGCTTGCGATGAAGCCGCAGCTGATGCTGTTCGACGAAGTCACTTCCGCGCTCGACCCGCAGCTCACCGGCGAAGTGCTCAAGGTGATGGAAAAGCTCGCGTCCGAAGGCATGACCATGATCCTCGTGACGCACGAGATGGCCTTCGCGCGCGGTGTGGCCGACAAGATCATCTACATGCACCAGGGGCTGGTGTGGGCAGAGGGCGACGCCAGCATCCTCACGAACCCGCAGACGCCGGAGCTGCGGCAGTTCCTCGGCACGGGGCTTTGAGCCCTTTCGCGATCTCGTTTCTTCAGACAACTCCAGGAGACTTTCGATGACCTCTTCTTCTCTTTCTTTCAAGCGCCGCGGCGCCCTGCTGTCCGCGCTCGCGCTGGCCCTGCCGCTCGCCTTCGCCGGCGCGGCCCATGCCGACCAGCTCGATACCATCACGGCCGCGAAGAAGATTCGCGTGGCCATCGACCTCGCGGTGCCGCCGTACGGCCTGAAGGATGAAAAGCTCAACGCCACCGGCTCCGACGTCGAGACCGCGCGCCTCCTGGCCCAGAGCCTGGGTGTGGAACTCGAGATCGTGCAGACCACCGGCGCCAACCGCATTCCCTTCCTGCAGACCGACAAGGCCGACATCGTGATCTCGAGCATGTCGGTCACGCCCGAGCGCGAGAAGGTGGTCGACTTCTCCGTGCCCTACGCCGCCATCCTGGCCGTGGTCGGCGCGCCGAAGAGCATGGCGATCAGCGGCCCCGCGGACCTAGTCGGCAAGAAAGTGATCGCCACGCGCGGCACCACCAACGACCAGGAGCTCACCAAGATCGCGCCGGCCGGCACGCAGCTGATCCGCTTCGACGACGACGCCACCTCGATCACGGCCGTGATCAGCGGCCAGGCCGACATCTTCGCCACCGCGCCGCCGCTCTTGAAAACCATCAACGAAAAGAACCCGGCCAAGCAGATGGAACCCAAGTTCACGATGAAGGTCAACATGCTGGCCATCGGCATGCGCAAGAACGAGCCCCGGCTGAAGGCCAAACTTGACGACTTCGTGAAGGCGCAGCTCAAGAGCGGCGAGCTCAACACCATCTACAAGAAGTTCCACGGCGCCGACCTGCCGGCCGACGTGACGCGCAACGCGGGCTGAGCACCATGGCGAAGATCGACCAGGTCGAAATCGCGCAAGTCGATATTGCGCCCAAGGTCAAGCGCACCGACGCCATCCAGTCCTTCGTGACGCAGGAGACCGTGATGGTCACGGTGCGCTGCGACGACGGCTCGGTGGGCACGGGCTACACCTACACCATCGGCACGGGCGGCTCGTCCATCGTGGCGCTGCTGCACGACCACCTCGTGCCGCGCCTGATCGGACGCGATCCGCAGCAGTACGAGGCCATCTGGCGCGACCTGTTCTTCCATACGCATGCCACTGCGGTCGGCGCCATCACCAGCCTTGCGCTGGCGGCCGTCGACACGGCCCTGTGGGATCGCAATGCGCGTGCGGCTGGCTTGCCGCTGTGGCGGCTGGCCGGCGGTGCGCAAGCGCGCGTGCCGGTCTATACGACCGAAGGCGGCTGGCTGCACATCGAGCCCGCGCAGCTGGTGGAGCAGACGCTCGCCGCCAAGGCCGATGGCTTTCTGGGCGCGAAGATCAAGGTCGGCAAGCCGCACGTGGCGCAGGACATCGCGCGCCTCTCGGCCGTGCGCGAAGCCGTAGGTGCTGATTTCGAGCTGATGGTGGATGCCAACCAGAGCTTCACCGTGGCCGAAGCCATCCGCCGCGCACGCCAGTACGCACCGCTCGACCTCGCCTGGTTCGAAGAGTCGATGCCGGCCGAGCATGTGCGCGGGCATGCACAGCTGCTGGCCAGCACCAGCGTGCCGATCGCGGTGGGCGAGTCGATGTACCACCCTTCGCAGTTCGCCGAATACATCCAGCAGGGCGCCTGCTCGATCGTGCAGGCCGACGTGGCGCGCGTGGGCGGCATCACGCCCTGGCTCAAGATCGCGCACCTAGCGGAAGCGCACAACATCGCGATGTGTCCGCACTTCCTGATGGAGCTGCATGTGAGCCTGTGCGCGGCGGTGCCGAATGCGCGCTGGGTCGAATACATCCCGCAACTCGACGACCTGACCACGAGCCGCCTGCGCATCGAGGACGGCCATGCGGTCGCGCCCGAGACGCCGGGACTGGGCATCGAGTGGGATGCGGATCAGCTGAAGGCGCGGCGCAAGTTCGCGCCGATCGTGGTGCGCGGCTGAGAGCCTGTCTGCGATCTATCTGAGTCACGTTGTTCAAGGCGCGCTCACGCTGGCGGTGTGCTCTGCGCAGCGAAATAAAGGAGGAGGGGTGCAGCCCCGAGGGACATTCGCGGAGCAGAGCACACCGCCAGCGTGAGCGTTTTCAGAGCACTGGTTGATCCGCGCAAACCAGCAGCGTGCCCTGGTGCGAATGGCACCGGGTGGTCCCCGCAGCGAAATAAAGGAGGAGGCGCAGCCGGGGGACATTCGCGGAGGGGACCACCCGGTGCCATTCGCACGCACCCCGAATCAACCGCACACACGCCGCACTGCCACTGAATGGCCCTGAATAGCCCGTGAACGGGCTCCGAGGCTGAGTCTAGCCAGCTTCGAGCAGGTGTCGCAGCGACTGCAGGTCGCGTGCGATCCATTCCGCATCGCGCTCGAAGGCTGCGTCGTCCATGTGCGGCTGGCGCAGCAGCGTGAACTGCAGCTCGCAGGCGCCCGGCGCCACGCCGATCACGCGGAAGGGCAGGTAGACCTCGGGCACGCCTTCGGGCGCGACCCAGTGGTCGAGCACGCCGAAATCGTTGGGCGGCGCAAAGCGCATGCGGGCGTCGCCGCTCTCGGGCGTCTTCACGGTCCAGTGATCGCCGTGGCGAACCAGCGCGCTCTTGGCCAGGCCGCTGGCCCAGTCGGGCAGGCGCGCCGGATCGGCGGCCAGTGCGTAGGCGCGGCGCCACTCGCAGGCCACGCGCTGCGTGACGACGCGGGACTGCACGGTGTTGTCTTCATTCGTCTGCTTCATCGAAGTCGCTCCTGAGGACCTTGGCCACCACCGCGCCCGAAAAACCGCGCGCCAGCAGGAACCGGGTTTGTTTCGCTCGCTCCTTGGCGTCTGCGGGCGCTGCGTCGAAGCGGCGGCGCCACAGGGCCGTGGCGCGTTCGACTTCAGTGTCCTGCAGGCCGGCCACGGCTTCTGCAATGGCCTCAGGCGCAATGCCCTTGGCCTGCAATTCCTGCCGCACCCGCAATGCGCCCGAGCGGGCGGCACGCTGGTTCAACACCGAGGCCACCACGCGCGGCTCGCTGATGAAATCCTTGGCCACCAACTCGTCGAGTGCAAGAGCCAGCGTGCCGGGCTCTTCTTCGTGCTTGGCCAGCTTGCGCTCCAGCTCCGCGCGCGAATGCTCGCGCTGGCTCAGGAGCCGCAAGGCACGGCCTTTGAGGGAAGGGGCACCGAAAGCCATTCGGGGGTCGCTCGCGCGGCCCGCGAATGGCCGCTATCGAACTTACTCCGCTGCCGCCTTGGCGGGCTTCTCGGCCTTTTCGGGCTCGGACCCGGCATCGGCGGCCAAGAGCGGAATGCCCAGCGATTCGCGCACCTTGTTCTCGATCTCGCGCGACAGCTCGGGGTTCTCGCGCAGGAACTCGCGGGCGTTGTCGCGGCCCTGGCCGATCTTCTCGCCGTTGTAGGCGTACCAGGCGCCCGACTTGTCGACGATCTTGGCCGTGACGCCCATGTCGATGATCTCGCCTTCGCGGCTGATGCCTTCGCCGAACAGGATGTCGAACTCCGCCGTCTTGAACGGAGGGCTGACCTTGTTCTTCACCACCTTGACCTTGGTTTCGTTGCCGATGGCTTCGTCGCCCTTCTTGATGGTGCCGATGCGGCGGATGTCCAGGCGCACCGAGGCGTAGAACTTCAGCGCGTTGCCGCCGGTGGTGGTTTCGGGCGAGCCGAACATCACGCCGATCTTCATGCGGATCTGGTTGATGAAGATGACCATGCAGTTGGTCTTCTTGATGGTGGCGGTGAGCTTGCGCAGCGCCTGGCTCATCAGGCGGGCCTGCAGGCCGGGCAGCGAGTCGCCCATTTCGCCTTCGATTTCGGCCTTGGGCGTGAGCGCGGCGACCGAGTCGATGACGATCAGGTCGACGGCGCCGGAGCGCACCAGCGAGTCGACGATTTCGAGCGCCTGTTCGCCGGTGTCGGGCTGGCTGATCAGCAGGTCGGACAGGTTCACGCCGAGCTTCTGGGCGTACTGCACGTCGAGCGCGTGTTCGGCATCGACAAAAGCGCAGGTGCCGGCCTGGCGCTGCATTTCGGCGATGACCTGCAGTGTGAGCGTGGTCTTGCCCGACGATTCCGGGCCGTAGATTTCGATCACCCGGCCGCGCGGCAGGCCGCCGACGCCCAGGGCAATGTCGAGGCCCAGCGAGCCGGTGGAGACCACCTGGATGTCTTCGAGCGCCTCGCCTTCGCCGAGCCGCATGATCGTGCCCTTGCCGAACTGCTTTTCGATCTGGGCCAGCGCGGCTTGCAGGGCCTTGGCCTTTTCACTGTTGGCGACCGAGATGCTTGCGCCCTTGACGACTGCGTCCATGTGGAAACTCCTTGAAAATCAACGGTTTGTGTTGGGTTTCATCCATCTGCTTTTAATCACAGGCTGGATGCTTGAACAGTAGTGTAGGGGCTCATTGGTTGGAGTAAACCCATTTTTTGGTTAGTTTGCTTTACCATTTGACACCATGGTCGAAGCTGCTTTCCCTCCCGATCCCGACGCTTGGCGGCAGACCCACCTGGGCCGCCTGCTGGGCCATGCGATGCGCCGCTTCGACGAGCGCGTGCTGGCCTTGATGGCGCACGACGCGGACGTACCGCTGGCGCTGTCGAACCTCGCGGCCCGCGCCCAGGTCAGCGCCGCGCACATCCACATCACCCGGCACCTGGCGCGCGAGGGTTCGCGCCTGACCGAACTGGCCGAGCGCGCCGGCATGACCAAGCAGGCCATGGGCGCGCTGGTCGACCAGTGCGAAGCCTGGGGACTGGTCACGCGCGGCCCCGATCCGCTGGATGCGCGGGCGCGCCGCGTGGTCTTCACGGCCGACGGCCTCGCCTGGCTGGACGCCTTCCGCAACGCCGTGACGCAGGCCGAGCGCGAGTTTCGAAACAGCGTCGGCGACGAGATTGCCACCGTGGTAACCATCGGACTGGAAGCCTACACAGCGGGCTAGACTCCACAGAGGAGACCCACGAGCGCCGAGGGGCGCCGACACAGCCGGAGGTGGCGCATATGCGGATACTGATTGCCGAAGACGACCAGGTGCTGGCCGATGCCCTGCTGCGCAGCCTGCGCACCTCGGGCGCGGCGGTCGACCATGTGGCGAACGGCTCGCAGGCCGATACCGCGCTCATGACCCACAGCGAGTTCGATCTGCTGATCCTCGACCTCGGGCTGCCCAGCCTGCACGGCATCGAGATCCTCAAGCGCCTGCGCGCCCGCGGCTCGCAGCTGCCCGTGCTGGTGCTCACCGCGGCCGACAGCGTGGAAGAACGCGTCAAGGGCCTGGACCACGGCGCCGACGACTACATGGCCAAGCCCTTCAGCCTGCAGGAACTCGAGGCGCGCGTGCGCGCCCTCACGCGGCGCGGCATGGGCACCACCAGCAACGCGATCCGCCACGGCCCGCTGGTCTACGACCAGGCCGGCCGCGTGGCGACCATCGACGGCAAGATGATCGAGCTCTCGGCACGCGAACTCGGCCTGCTCGAGGTGCTGCTGCAACGCGCCGGCCGGCTGGTCAGCAAGGACCAGCTGGTCGACCGCCTTTGCGAATGGGGCGAGGAGGTGAGCCTCAACGCGATCGAGGTCTACATCCACCGCCTGCGCAAGAAGATCGAGAAGGGGCCGGTGCGCATCGCGACCGTGCGCGGGCTGGGCTACTGCCTCGAAAAGATCCCGTGATGAAGTGGCCGCCGCACGCAAGCGGCACGCCTGAGGACCCGGTCCGATGAAGTTGTTCCAGCGCGCCCAGCGCTCCCTGTTCGGCGAGATCCTCGACTGGATGCTCACGCCGCTCCTGCTGCTGGTGCCGGTGAGCATCGGCGTCACGTGGCTGGTGGCGCAGGGCATTGCCAACGCGCCCTTCGACCGCGCGCTCGAGCACAACGACAAGGCGCTGGCCGAGCTGGTGACGGTGAAGCAGGGCCAGACCCAGTTCGTGCTGTCGCAGTCGGCGCGCGAGATTCTTCGTGCCGACGACGCCGGCCATGTCTACTACCAACTGCTCGACGGACACGGCACGCTGCTGAGCGGCGAGCGCGACATCCCGCAGCCCAACGTCGATGAGCCGCTGCCGTCCGGCACCGTGCACCTTCACAACAGCGACGTGCACGGACAGCCCGTGCGCGTGGCCTCGATCTGGGTCGCCAGCGACAGCGACGAGGTGCCGCCCAGCCTGCTGCAACTGGCCGAGACGCGCGAAAAACAATCCGTGCTCGCCGTCGAGAGCATCAGGCGTGCTGCTGCCGCAGTTCGCGATCCTGCCGCTCGCGATCCTGCCGCTCGCGGTGTTGCTGATCTGGCTTGCGCTGGTGCGCGGCATCAAGCCGCTGTCGGTGGTGGAGGCGCGCATTCGCGAACGTCGCCCCGGCGACCTGAGCCCGCTCGACGAATCGTCGGTGCCGCTCGAAGTGGTGCCGCTGGTGTCGTCGGTCAACGAGCTCTTGAACAAGCTCAACGATTCCATCGACACGCAGAAGCGTTTCCTGGCCGATGCGGCCCACCAGCTCAAGACGCCGCTCGCGGGCCTGCGCATGCAGGCCGACCTGGCACAGCGCGAGGGCGCCAATGCCGACGAGCTCAAGCAGTCGCTCAAGCAGATCGGCCGCGCCAGCGTGCGCGCCACGCACACGGTGAACCAGCTGCTGTCGCTGGCGCGCGCCGAAGGCAACAGCGCCAACTCGCACCGCCAGCCCTGCGACTTGGCGCGGCTCACGATCGAGGTGGTGCGCGAGGCCGTGCCGCGCGCGATCGAAAAGCGCATCGACATCGGCTACGACGGCGCGGAGGCGGGCGCGCCGGGCGTGATGTTCGACGGCAACCCGACGCTGCTGAAGGAGCTGGTGCGCAACCTGGTCGACAACGCGCTCAACTACACGCCCTCGACGCCCGAGCACCCCGGCGTGATCACCGCGCGCGTGCTGGCCGACCCCTTCGGCCACGTGCTGCTGCTGCAGGTGGAAGACAACGGCCCGGGCATCGCGGAGTCCGACCGCGAGCTGGTGTTCGAGCCTTTCTACCGCGTGCTCGGCAACGAGGCCGATGGCTCGGGGCTGGGGCTGCCGATCGTGCGCGAGATCGCGAACCAGCACCGCGCGCAGATCAAGCTCGAAGATGCGCACCCCGGCAAGCAGCCGCCGGGGGCACGCTTCACCGTGCGCTTCGAAAACGGGGCGCTGGCGTGAGCCCGAACCGCGTGGTCACGGCGCGGGCGCGCCGGCCTTCGCTTCCTTGCGGATCTGCACCCACTCGGGCTTGATCTGCCGCGCCACGCGCTGCGGCTCGCGCTCGTTGAGGCTCGCCGGCGCAAGGCCGAAGCCCACGAGATCGCCGCGTGCCCACAGGAAATAGCCGGCGTTGGCCAGCAGCAGGGCGATGAGTAGCAGGCGCAGTTTCATGTGGATGCTCAGAGCGCCATGCCGCGAGGGCGCACGCTCACTTCGTCGCTCGAGATCAACTTCAGGCCGGCGTCGGTGCGCACCTGCAGCTCGCCGCCCCAGGCCACGCCTTCGCACAAGCCGGCGGTGTCGTCGCTGAGCACCACTTCGCGGCCGCGCAGCACGTCGCGCGCGGCAAAGCGTTCGGCAAAAGGCGCCAAGCCCCCCGCCTCGAACGCCAGCACGCTTTCAACCAGCGGCAAGACCAGTTCGCGCAGCACCTCGGGCGCGCTGGCCTCGGGATGCCACTGCCGCAGCCACGCCGGCGGCGTGCGCATGCCGTCGGCTTCACGCGCACCGATGTTGATCCCGATGCCGATCACGAGGTAGCGCGACGCATCGGGCCGGCCGTTGGCCGGTAGCGCGGTTTCAATGAGAATGCCGACCAACTTGCACTCATTGACCCACACGTCGTTGGGCCACTTGAGGCCGACCTTGTGCGCACCGGAAGGATCGAGGCTTTCGGCCACACTGACACCGACCGCGAGCGACAGGCCCGACCAGTCAGCGGGCGCGAGTGGCAGGCCCAGCGAAAACAAGAGCGATGCGGATTCCTCTTGCCGCGGCGCGCTCTGCCAGGGGCGGCCGAGGCGGCCGCGCCCCGCGGTCTGGTGTTCGGCCACGAGCAGCACGGGCTCGACACGCCCGGCGCGCGCGCGGCGCATCAACTCACTGTTGGTGGAATCGATTTCGGCCACGGCCTCGACCATGAACCCCGGCAACAGCGGCGCCACCGCCGCGGCGATCCGGTCTTCGAACCAGGCGGCCGTGGTGTTGCTCATGCTCAGTCCTTGTCGGACTTGTCCTTTTTGGACTTTTTCTTCTCGGCCTTCTTGGCTTCCTTCTTCGCGGCCTTTTTCTTTTCAGCCTTCTTTTTGGCTTTCTTCTTCTTTTTCTTCTCTTCGTCCTCATCCTTGGGTGTCAGCAGCGTGCCGCGGCACTGCTCGGAGCCGCACCAGCAAGGAAATTCGGACAGAAGCTTCGGCGTATACGGCTCGTCGATGATCAGGCCGTAGTCGTAGTTGAGCTCTTCGCCCGCAGCGATGTTGCGCAGCGCCTTGATATAAACGCGCCCATCGACTTCGTCGGCCTCGCAGTTCGGCTCGCACGAGTGGTTGATCCAGCGCGCGTCGTTGCCTTTGACGTTGCCGTCGATCACCCGCCCGTCGTCGATGTGGAAGTAGAAGGTGTGGTTCGGCTGGGCCGGGTCATGCGGATGGCGGCGCAGCGCTTCTTTCCAGTTGATGACCTCGCCCTTGTATTCGATCAGCGTTTCGCCTTCGGCCAGGTCCTGCAGGGCGAACACGCCGTTGCCATGGACATCGGAGCGCCGCATCTGGATGCGGCGGCCGCTGGCCCGCCTCGAGGCAAGCTGTGCCTCCCCCTCGGGGGGATGAAGGGCTTCCGTGTCGCGGCCGCCGGAAAGTGGGGATTTGGAAGGCATCGCCGAAGTCTGTTAGTTTGAATATGCACACATGCGCGTGTGCGCGTGCGCACGCGGGAAGCCGCAGAGTATAGAGAGCCCTTAGATGACAAAGACTTTGGTAATCGCAGAAAAGCCGTCGGTGGCACAGGACATCGTCCGTGCACTCACGCCGGTGGCCGGCAAATTCGACAAACATGACGAGCATTTCGAGAACGACAGCTATGTCGTGACCAGCGCTGTCGGTCACCTGGTCGAAATCCAGGCGCCCGAGGAGTTCGACGTCAAGCGGGGCAAATGGAGCTTCGCCAACCTGCCGGTGATCCCGCCCCACTTCGACCTGAAGCCGGTCGACAAGACGAAGACGCGCCTGAACGCCGTGGTCAAGCAGGCCAAGCGCAAGGACGTGACGCAACTCATCAACGCCTGCGACGCGGGCCGCGAGGGTGAGCTGATCTTCCGCCTGATCGAGCAATACGCCGGCGGCAAGAGCCCGCTGGGCAAGCCGGTCAAGCGCCTGTGGCTGCAGTCGATGACGCCGCAGGCCATCCGCGACGGCTTCGATCAGCTGCGCACCGAGAAGCAGATGCAGGGCCTGGCCGACGCCGCGCGTTCGCGCTCCGAGGCCGACTGGCTGGTGGGCATCAACGGCACGCGCGCCATGACGGCCTTCAATTCGCGCGACGGCGGCTTCTTCCGGACCACGGTCGGTCGGGTGCAGACGCCCACGCTCTCGGTGGTGGTGGAGCGCGAGGAGCAGATCCGCAAGTTCGTCTCGCGCGACTACTGGGAAATCCACGGCAGCTTCGCGGCCGAGGCCGGCGACTACCCGGGCAAGTGGTTCGACGCCAACTGGAAGAAAGCCAACGCGCCCCTGCTGGCCAACGGCGAGCCCGATGCCGAGCAGCGCGCAGACCGCGTCTGGAACGAACGCGACGCGCTGGCCATTGCCAACGCCGCGCGCGGCAAGCCCGCCACGGTGACGGAAGAGAGCAAGCCCACCACCCAGGCTTCGCCGATGCTGTTCGACCTGACCTCGCTGCAGCGCGAGGCCAACGGCCGCTTCGGCTTCAGCGCCAAGACCACACTCGCGCTGGCCCAGAGCCTGTACGAACGCCACAAGGCGCTGACCTACCCGCGTACCGATTCGCGCGCGCTGCCGGAAGACTATCTGCCGGTGGTCAAGCAGACCATGGGCATGCTCGCCAACAGCGGCATGAAGCACCTGGCGCCGTTCGCCCAGCAGGCGGTCGACGGCAACTACGTGAAGCCCAACAAGCGCATCTTCGACAACGCCAAGGTGTCGGATCACTTTGCGATCATCCCCACGCTGCAAGCGCCCAGCGGCCTGAGCGACGCAGAGCAGAAGCTCTATGACTGCGTGGTGCGGCGCTTCATGTCGGTGTTCTTCCCGAGCGCCGAGCACCAGGTGACCACACGCATCAGCACGGTCGAGCAGGACGGCAAGAAATATCCGTTCCGCACCGACGGCAAGGTGCTGGTGAAGCCGGGCTGGCTGGCGATCTACGGCAAGGAAGCGCAGGACGACGAGAAGGAAGACGACAAGGACGGCAAGCGCCTCGTGCCGGTGAAGCCGGGCGAGATCGTCACGGCCGAGACGGTCGACACCAAGGGCCTGAAGACGCGGCCGCCGGCGCGCTACTCCGAAGCCACGCTGCTCGGCGCCATGGAAGGCGCGGGCAAGACCATCGACGACGACGAGCTGCGCGAAGCGATGCAGGAAAAGGGCCTCGGCACGCCAGCCACGCGCGCGGCCACCATCGAAGGCCTGATCTCCGAGAAGTACATGCTGCGCGAAGGCCGCGAGCTGATTCCGACCGCCAAGGCCTTCCAGCTCATGACGCTGCTGCGCGGCCTGGGCGTGGAAGAACTCTCCAAGGCCGAGCTCACCGGCGAATGGGAGTACAAGCTCGCGCAGATGGAGAAGGGCGCGCTGAGCCGCGACGCCTTCATGCGCGAGATCGCCGAGATGACGGAGCACATCGTCAAGAAGGCCAAGGAATACGACCGCGACACCGTGCCGGGCGACTACGCGACGCTCGCAACGCCATGCCCCAACTGCGGCGGCGTGGTGAAGGAAAACTACCGCCGCTACGGCTGCGTCGGCAAGTCCGGCACGGACGAAGACGCCTGCGGCTTCTCGTTCGGCAAGTCGCCGGCCGGGCGCACCTTCGAGGTGGCCGAGGCCGAGGCACTGCTGGCCGACAAGCACATCGGCCCGCTCGAAGGCTTCCGCTCCAAGGCGGGCTGGCCCTTCACCTCCGAGATCATCCTCAAGTACGACGAGGAAGCGAAGAACTGGAAGCTGGAGTTCGACTTCGGCGACGACAAGAACGGCGACACCGGCGAGATCGTCGACTTCAGCGAGCAGGACACGGTGGGCCCGTGCCCGATCTGCGGCGCGCCGGTGTTCGAGCACGGCAGCAACTACGTCTGCGAGAAGTCGGTGCCGACCACTGCGCAGCCGACACCCAGCTGCACCTTCAAGACCGGCAAGATCATCCTGCAGCAGCCGGTGGAGCGCGCGCAGATGGAAAAGCTGCTCGCCACCGGCAAGACCGACCTGCTCGACAAGTTCGTGAGCATGCGCACGCGCCGCGCCTTCAAGGCCTTCCTGACGTGGAACGCCGAGGAGGGCAAGGTGACCTTCGAGTTCGCGCCGCGCGACAGCAAGTTCCCGCCGCGCAAGACCTTCGGCAAGGCACCTGCGGCGAAGACGGCCGCGGGCAAGACCGCGGCCGCCAAGAAGGTCGCGGCGAAGAAGACGCCCGCCGCCAAGAAGGCCCCGGCCGCGAAGAAGGCCGCCGCACCGCGCAAGCCCGGCACGGGCCTGAAGCCGAGCGACTCGCTGGCCGCGGTGATCGGCGCCGATCCGGTGGCGCGCACCGAGGTGATCAAGAAGCTGTGGGACTACATCAAGGCCAACGGTCTGCAGGATGCGACCAACAAGCGTGCGATCAATGCCGACGCGAAGCTCAAGCCCGTGTTCGGCAAGGACCAGGTGACGATGTTCGAACTCGCGGGCATCGTGGGCAAGCACCTCTCGGCGCTCTGAGGCATGCAGCGCCGTCACCTGGCCGCTGGCCTGGCCGCAGCAGCAATGCTGCTGGGCGGCGCAGGCTTGGCCCAGGCCGCCGCGTGGCCTGACAAGCCCGTCAAGCTGGTCGTGCCTTTCCCGCCGGGACAGGCCACCGACATCTTCGCCCGCGCGCTCGCCGAGCAGCTCGGCAAGCGGCTGGGCCAGCCCGTGATCGTCGACAACAAGGCCGGCGCGGGCAGCAACATCGGCACCGAGTTCGTGATGCGCGCGCCGCCCGACGGCTACACGCTGGTGGTGGCCGGCAGTGCGATGGCGGTGAACCAGACGCTCTATGCCAAGCCGGGTTTCGATCCGCGCAAGGACCTGGTCGGCATCTCGCTGATCGCGAAGGTGCCGCTGGTGTTCCTGGCCACGCCCGAGAGCGGCATCCGCTCGCTGGCCGACCTCACGGCGCGCGCCAAGGCCGAGCCCGGCCGGCTGAGCTACGCGAGCGCCGGCATCGGCGGCACACAGCATCTGTCGGGCGAGATGTACAAGTCGGCGGCGCATGTGTTCATCACGCACATTCCGTACCGGGGCAGCGGGCCGGCGCAGTCGGATTTCCTCGGCAACCAGATCCCGCTGATGGTCGATTCGGTGACGGCCGCGCTGCCGCACATCAAATCGGGCAAGGCGATTGCGTTGGCGGTGACTTCGGCGACGCGCTCGTCGCAATTGCCCGAGGTGCCCACCGTGCGCGAAAGCGGCGTGGCCGGCACGAAGAACTTCGAGGCCGTCGGCTGGCTCGGCCTGATGGCACCGCGCGGCACGCCGCCAGACATCGTGGCGCGGCTGAACCACGAAGTGACGGACATCCTGAAGAGCGAGCAGATGGCGCGCTTCATCCGCGACCGGGGCTCCGAGCCGGCGCCCCACGAGCGGGCCCGAGTTCGACCGCTTCGTGGCGAGCGAGATCGGGCTCTGGGGCGCGGCCGTCAAGGCTTCGGGCGCGAAGCCCGAGTAGCTGCGCGGCGCACGCCGGCCGGGACACGGCCGGGTACACCCTTTGCTTGAAGTGGTGCGGCAAGCCGCTCCGCCACACTCTCTCTGCCTCATCGGAAAACTCCATGCAGCGTCGCCATTTCCTCACCACGCTGGCGGCCGCTTCCGTCGCCCCTGGAGTGTCCTTTGCAGAGGGCAAGCCGATCCGGCTGGTCGTGCCCTTTCCGCCCGGCGGCGCCACCGACATCACGGCCCGCGTGCTCTCGGATCCGCTCTCGAAGATCCTGCAGCAGCCCGTGGTGGTCGACAACCGCGCCGGTGCCGGCGGCTCCATCGGCATGGCCGAAGTGGCCCGCTCCGCACCGGACGGCCTGGCCTTTGGCGTGGCGACGCTCTCCACCCACGGCGTCAACCCGGCCGTCTACCAGAAGCTGCCCTACGATCCGATCAAGGGCTTCGTCGGCGTGACCGAGCTGGTGAAGGTGCCGGGCGTGATCGTCATCAACCCGGGCGTGCTGCCGATCAACAGCTTCGCCGAACTCGTGAAGTACCTGAAGGCGAACCCGGGCAAGGTGTCGTACGCATCGCCGGGCAACGGCACCATCGGCCACATGTGGGGCGAGCTCTTCAAGAGCAGCACCGGAACCTCGATGGTGCACATCCCCTACCGCGGTGCGGGCCCCGCGATCAACGACGTGCTCGCGGGCCAGGTGCCGGTGTACTTCGATCAGGTCGCGTCCTCGCTGCCGCATGTGAAGGCGGGCAAGCTGAAGGCGCTGGCCGTGTCCTGGGGCGGCCGGCTCGACGTGCTGCCCGAGGTGCCGACCTACGGCGAGTTGGGCTACGCGGCCAACAACGATCCCTCGTGGTTCGGCCTGGTCGCACCCGTGGGCACGACGCCCGACATCGCGCTGCGCATGCAGCAGGCCGTGGTCGCCGTGCTGAAGGACCGCGCGGTGCGCGAGCGCCTCTCGCTGCAGGGGCTTTATGCCTCGGGCACCACGCCGGCCGAGTTCACGACGCAGATCGCGAGCGAGATCGAGAAGATGAAGCAGGTGGTCGCCTTCGCCCGCATCCGGTTGGACTGACCCGACCCGCGCCGATCCTTCAGGCGACCGCGGGGCTGAAGTCGGTCGAGACCGACAGCGCCTCCCAGGTCCTGATCTCTTCCTGCAGCAGGCCGAGCTTCTCGCGCACCAGCTTCACCGCGTCGGGGCCGAGCAGCAGGTGCGCGGGCGGGTTGGCCACTTCGGTGATCCGGATCATGGCCTGCGCGGCCTTCACCGGATCGCCGTCCTGCTTGCCGCTGCGGGCCATGCGCCGCTCGCGCACCGGGCCCATCACCGGCGCGTAGTCGGCAATGCTCTGCGGCGCGCGCACCATCGAGCGGCCCGCCCAGTCGGTGCGGAAGCCGCCGGGCTCCACGGCGGTCACGTGGATGCCGAAGCTCGCCACTTCCTTGCCCAGCGCCTCGGAGATGCCCTCGAGCGCGAACTTGCTGCCGTGGTAGTAGCCGAGCCCCGGGAAGGTCATGATGCCGCCCCTCGAGGTGATGTTGAGGATGCGGCCGCGCCGGCGCGCGCGCATGAAGGGCAGCACGGCCTTGGCCATGGCGACGGCGCCGAACACGTTCACCTCGAACTGCTGGCGCAGTTCGTCGAGCGACGATTCCTCGACCGTGCCTTCGTGGCCGTAGCCCGCGTTGTTGACCAGCACGTCGATCGGGCCGACCGAGGCCTCGACCTCGGCCACCACGCGATCGACATCGACGGCGTGCGTGACGTCGAGCAGGCGGCCGAACGAGCGGCCGGGCTGCAGCGCGTCGAACTCGGCGCGGGCGGCCTCGTTGCGCAGGGTGCCGACCACGCGGTGGCCGGCAGCGAGCGCCTCCTGCGCCAGCGCGCGGCCGAAGCCGCTGCTGACGCCGGTGATGAACCAAGTCTTTGGAGTAGTGGAAGTCACGGCGGTGTCCTTGGTGTGAGGGATGAAAGGTCGATGGCTGAACTTTGCGCGCGCCGCTTCGCTTTGATAATCCGCCCAATCGACGAAGCACCTTGAAGCTTTTCTTCAAGATCGACCAGAATCGGCTTCATGCGCCAAGACCAACTCGACGGACTCGTCACCTTCGTGGCCGTGGCCGAAGCGCGCGGTTTCTCAGCCGCAGCGGCTACTCGACCCGCTCCGAACGGCGCTAGCCCCTCAGCCCTCAGCGCCGCAGCAGCGCCTGGCGCAGCACCCGCGCCGCACGGTCGCGGATCTTGCCCGAGCTGGAGCGCGGCGGCGTCTTCGGCGCGACCTTGGCGGTCGCGCAGGCCCACAGGAAGTCATGCAGGATCGGCGTGTCGTCGACCGTCTCGGTGCTGCCGTACTTGTGGAATTCGGGATGCCACTGGGTCGCGGCGATGTAGCTGCGGCCCTTGTCGGGGCGGCGGCGGATGGCCTCGGGCACCCGGTCGGGCAGGCTCCAGGCCTCGATGTCGAAGCCGGGTGCGATGTCTTCACGCCCTGGTGGTGAATGCTGTTGACGCGCGCGGTCTCCACCTGCGTGGTAGAGTTTCGACAGCCGCGTGCCCTGCACGAACTCGATCTCGTGGAAGTTCTGGTCGTAGGTCACCGGGTCGCGGTGCCGCAGCCCGTCGGGGTGCTGCGCCTCGATGTCCTGGTAGAGCGTGCCGCCGAAGGCCACGTTGATGAGCTGCAGACCGCGGCAGACACCGAAGACGGGCTTGCCGGCCTGCTCGAAGGCTTCGACCAGCGCCAGGTCGTACAGATCGCGGATCTGGTCGCCGATCCAGGCATCCTTGAGCGGCACCTCGCCGTAGCTGCCGGGCCAGACGTCGGCACCACCGTGCATCACGACGCCGTCGAGCCATTCGGCGTAATGCGACAGCTTGGTGTCGCCGCGCGCCGTTTCGCCCGTGGGGCAGGGCACCATCACGACCATGGCGCCGGCGGACATGAGCCAGTGCGCGATCGATTGCTCGACGTACTGCAGTGTCTTGTTGGTGAAGAGCGACCGGGCCGGGTCGGCATGCGAGAAACAGGCGGACAGGCCGATCTTGAGCCGGGCGGAAACAGGTTGTGTCATCGCGGGACTGTCAGCGGGAACTGAGCGAGAGGTGCGAAAAGGAAGTCCATTGTGGCTCGTTGGCCTCTCGCACGGGGTCGGCGCGACACGCCAAGTATGCTTTCAACGCCGCCACGACGCATAAGGAAGACAAGCCATGAAAACGATCAAGGGCCCGGCCATTTTTCTGGCCCAGTTCGCGGGAGACTCCGCCCCCTTCAATTCACTCGACAGCATTGCCGGATGGGCCGCCGGTCTGGGCTACAAGGGCGTGCAGATCCCGAGCTGGGATGCGCGCCTCTTCGACCTTCAACGCGCCGCCGAGAGCAAGACCTACTGCGAAGAGGTCAAGGGCACGCTCGCAAAGCATGGGCTGGAGATCACCGAGCTTTCGACGCACCTGCAGGGCTAGCTGGCTGCGGTGCAGCCGGCCTACGACGCGGGCTTCGACGGTTTCGCGGCGCCCGAGGTGCGCGGCGATCCGGTGCGGCGCCAGCAGTGGGCCGTCGAGCAACTGCACTTCGCGGCGAAGGCCTCGGCCAACCTGGGCCTCACGGCGCACGCGACCTTCTCGGGTGCGCTGGCCTGGCCGTACCTTTACCTTTACTCGTGGCCGCCACGTCCGCCAGGACTGATCGAGGAAGCCTTCGACGAACTCGCGCGCCGCTGGCGACCGATCCTCGATGCCTTCGACGCCGCCGGCGTGGACGTGGGCTACGAGATCCACCCCGGCGAAGACCTGCACGACGGCGTGAGCTACGAGATGTTCCTCGAGCGCGTGAACAACCACCCGCGCGCCTGCCTGCTGTACGACCCGAGCCACTTCATGCTGCAGCAGCTCGACTACCTCGCCTACATCGACCATTACCACGAGCGCATCAAGATCTTTCACGTGAAGGACGCCGAGTTCAACCCGACCGGCAAGCAGGGCGTGTACGGCGGCTTCCAGAGCTGGATCAACCGGGCAGGGCGCTTCCGCTCGCTGGGCGACGGGCAGGTCGACTTCAAGGCGATCTTCTCGAAGATGGCGCAGTACGACTTCCCCGGATGGGCGGTGCTGGAGTGGGAGTGCTGCATCAAGCACCCGGAAGACGGCGCGCGCGAAGGTGCGACCTTCATCGCCGAACACATCATCCGCGTGGCGGACAGGGCCTTCGACGACTTCGCGGCCGGCGGTGTCGATGTGGCGGCCAACCGGAAGATGCTCGGCCTGGGCTGAGCCTCAGCGGTGCAACGGGCAACCGTTGCGTTCGCTGCGGTAGTTCGATGAAGCGGCGTACGCGGCCTTGCGCGCACGCATCACGTTGCCCAGCGGCCGATGCGCAGCCAGCGCATGCCAGGGGTTGAAGGCCATGCCGTCGTCGATCTCGCGCGCCAGATCGTCGCTCCAACCGGCCTGCGTGCCGACCGTGATGCGCGCCACGGCGACGAAGGGGCTCAGTTCCTGCGGCCATTCGACCGATGCGTCCTCGACCGGCATGCGCTCCAGGTCCACGCACAGGTCCACGCACAGGTCCACGCACAGGTCCACGCACAGTTGCACGCACAGTTGCACGCGCAGCTCCCATTCGGCGGGCTGCTGCCGCACGAGACCGGCCACCGCCTCGCGCGTGCCATCGGGCTTGTCATGGAGATCGATGGGCTGCCCCTCGAGCGCCACGAGGTTGGGCGATACGGGGACCAGTTGCAGCTTCGCGATGTAGGCGCCGTAGCGTATTGGCACCTGCGTGAAGAAGGTGGCACCGAGCGGATGGGTCTCGGCGTGGCCGCCCAGGGCAATCAGCGTGCCGCTGCGGCCGCCGACGGCCTCCACGGCTTTCTCCACGCCCTGCAACACGCTCGACAGCACGCGCTTGGCATTGGGCGCCTTGTCGGTGGTGCCGGCGAGCAGCTTCAGGCTTTTCAGAAAACCCTTCGCGTCGGGCGCGGGGAACACGGGTCCGTCGACGAACAGGAAATCCTGCGTGTTGTCGGCCTCCGAGCCTTCGACACGCTCGCCTTCGACGCCCAGCACCTTGATCGCCATGCCGCGCGGCAGCGAGACGCGGTCGTCCAGCATCTCGGCCGGTGGCGTGGAGATGCGCATCACGACCGGATGGCTGCGCGGCGTTGCAAAGAGACCCTGCGCCAACGACTCGGGCAGGCCGTCGAGCACGCGCAGCTCGCCGTGCAGCAGTCCGTGGCTCTTGGCATGCACGCTGCGCATCGCATGGCCGGTGTGGTCGGCCACGGTCCTGGACATGCCGAGCAGCGTGGCGACGAGTTCGGCCTGGGTTTTGACTTCGTCTTCGGTCACCGTCTCCACGGACGGGTCGAAGCGAACGGGGGCGGTGGAAAGCGTGGCGGTGTTCATCGGCGTGTTCTTCCTTCTGCGTTCGGTGTGTGGGGCTTGCAACGCCACCACGATCCGGCGCATCCACAGACGGCCTTGTAGGAGCGCAGCGCCAATGCGTGCGCGAAGGACGACGCTCAGAGCAGCGGGGCCAGCCGCCGGATCGCGCCGTCGATCTGCGATTCGTCGATCAGGCCGTAGCCGAATGCGAGGCCGCTGGGCGCGCCGGGCGCCTGCGAGTCCAGCGCGTAGCGCGAGAGCGGCGGCAGTGCGATGCCGGCTGCGGCGGCGCGCTCGACCACGGTGTGGTCGA
>CAMATD010000086.1 GCA_945860785.1 Variovorax sp. YR752
ACAGCTGGCCGACATGCAGATCGCGCTGCCGGACGGCCGCCGCATCCGGCTCGACCAGGTGGCGCGCATCAGCGACACCATCGCCGAGCCGCGCGCCGCGGCTTTGCTCAACGGCAAGCCGGTGGTCGGTTTCGAAGTGGCCCGCAGCCGCGGCGCCAGCGAGGTCGAAGTGGGCCATGCGGTACAGAAGGCGCTGGCCGACATGCGTGCCCAGCGGCCCGACATCGAGCTGACCGAAGCCTTCAACTTCGTCGACCCGGTCGAGGAGGAATACAACGGCTCGCTGCACCTGCTCTACGAGGGCGCGATTCTCGCGGTGATCGTGGTGTGACTGTTCCTGCGCGACTGGCGCGCGACCTTCGTGTCGGCGGTGGCGCTGCCGATGTCGGTGATTCCGGCCTTCATCGGCATGTACCTGCTGGGCTTCTCGGTCAACGTGATCTCGCTGCTCGCGCTCTCGCTGGTGGTCGGGATATTGGTGGACGATGCGATCGTGGAGGTCGAGAACATCGTGCGGCACTTGCGCATGGGCAAGACACCGTTCCAGGCCGCCATAGAGGCGGCCGACGAAATCGGCCTGGCGGTGATCGCCACCACCTTCACGCTGATCGCGGTGTTCCTGCCCACGGCCTTCATGAGCGGCGTGGCCGGCAAGTTCTTCAAGCAGTTCGGCTGGACCGCCTCGCTCGCGGTGTTCGCCTCGCTGGTGGTCGCGCGGGTGCTCACGCCCATGATGGCGGCCTACATCCTGAAGCCGATCGTCGGCGCCGAGAAGGAACCGGGCTGGCTGCGCGTCTACATGCGCGCAGTGGAGTGGAGCACGCACAACCGCTTCAAGACGATGGTGCTGGCCACCCTCTTCTTCTTCGGTTCGCTCGCGATGATTCCGCTGCTCAAGACCGGCTTCATTCCGCCGGACGACAACTCGCAGACGCAGGTGTACCTGTCGCTCGCGCCGGGTTCCACGCTGGCGCAGACCACGGCCGCGGCCGAGGAAACGCGAAACCGCGTGATGAAGATCGACCACGTCAACAGCGTCTACACCACGGTGGCCGGCGGCAGCGCGGGCGGCGACCCGTTCGCCAACTTCGGCACGCCCGAAACGCGCAAGGCCACGCTCACCATCAAGCTCGACGCGCGCGGCGACCGGCCGCGCAAGCAGGTGATCGAAAACCAGATTCGCACCGCGCTCGAAACCCTGCCCGACGTGCGCAGCACCGTGGGCCTGGGCGGCTCAGGCGAGAAATACATCCTGGCGCTGACCGGCGAAGACCCGGTGGCGCTGGCGAGCGCGGCCAGCGCGGTCGAGAAAGACCTGCGCGGTCGAGAAAGACCTGCGCACCATCCACGGCCTGGGCAACATCACCTCTACCGCGAGCCTGATCCGCCCCGAGATCGCCGTGCGGTCCGACTTCGCGCGCGCCGCCGACCTGGGCGTGACCAGCTCCGCCATCGCCGAGACGCTGCGCGTGGCCACGCTGGGCGACTACGACCAGGCGCTCGCCAAGCTCAACCTCGCGCAGCGCCAGGTGCCGATCCTGGTGAAGCTGCAGGACTCGGCGAGGCAAGACCTTGATCTGCTCGGCCGCCTCTCGGTGCCCGGTGCGCGTGGCCCCGTCATGCTGAGCCAGGTCGCCTCGCTCACCATGGAAGGCGGCCCGGCCGTGATCGACCGCTACGACCGCTCGCGCAACGTCAACTTCGAGATCGAGCTTTCGAGCGTGGGCCTGGGCGACGCCAAGACCGCGGTCATGGACCTGCCCTCGATCCAGAAGCTGCCGCCCGGCGTGCGCATCGCCGAGGTGGGCGATGCCGAGGTCATGACCGAGCTGTTCGCGAGCTTCGGCCTCGCGATGCTGACGGGCGTGCTGTGCATCTACATCGTGCTGGTGCTGCTGTTCAAGGACTTCCTGCACCCGGTGACCATCCTGTGCGCGCTGCCGCTCGCACTCGGCGGCGCCTTCGTGGGCCTCTTGATCGGGCAGAAGGCGCTCTCGATGCCGTCGCTGATCGGCCTGATCATGCTGATGGGCATCGCGACCAAGAACTCGATCCTGCTGGTGGAGTACGCCATCGTGGCGCGCCGCGACCACGGCATGAGCCGCTGGGACACACTGCGCGATGCCTGCCACAAGCGCGCGCGGCCCATCATCATGACCACGCTCGCCATGGGCGCCGGCATGCTGCCGATTGCCGTCGGCTTCGGCGCCGCCGACTCGAGCTTCCGCTCGCCGATGGCAATGGCGGTGATCGGCGGGTTGATCACCTCGACCGTGCTGAGCCTGCTGGTGGTGCCGGCCGTGTTCACCTACGTGGACGACATCGAGCACTGGATCCGGCGCACCGTGCGCAGGCTGCGCGGGCAGCCGGTCGATCCGCACATCGACGACGACCTGCGCGAAACGACGGGGGACGACAGCGGCACACCGGCCCAGACACCGGCCTAAAAACCCGAACCCGAGGTAGCGATGAGCGTCTTCTCTGCTTGGCCGTATTTCGTGCTCATGCTGGTCGTGCTCGGCGCGCTGGCCCTGCCGGTCTTCCGCGCCGCCGACGAGCCACCGCAGCGCGACCAGCGCACCGCGACGCTCGACGGGCTGCGCGGTTTTCTCGCGCTGAGCGTCTTCGTGCACCACCTGATGGTGACCCACGGCTACATCGAGCATGGCGAATGGACGTTTCCGCCCTCGGGCTTCCACACCCTGCTCGGACAGGTCGGCGTGGGGGTCTTCTTCATGATCACCGGCTTCCTGTTCTGGGGCAAATTGCTCGACGCCAAGGGCCGGTCGGACTGGACCAGCCTCTACATCGGCCGGCTCTGGCGCATCGGTCCGATGTACCTGCTGGCGGTGGGCCTGATGTTCCTGATCGTCGCCTGGAGAACCGGGTTCGTGCTCAGGGAGCCGGCCTGGTCCGTGCTGGGCGGGATGCTGCAGTGGCTGGCCCTGGGCATCGTGCCGATGCAGCCCGACATCAACGGCTATCGCGGGACAGGGTTGATCCTCGCGGGCGTGACGTGGACGGTCTTCGTGGAATGGCTGTTCTACGGGTCGCTGCGGCTGATGGCGCCGCTCGCGCGCGGCGGGCGGACGCCGCGCTTCGTCACTGGGGCCTTGCTGCTGTGCCTGCTGGCGCTGACGGTCGCGGCGCTTTTGTCGGCCGGTTCTTCACCTGCGCATCCCACGACTGCGCTGGTGGTCGGTGCTCTGATTTGGGTGCTGGCGTCGTTCTTCATGGGGATGCTGTCGGCGTGGCTGATCCGGCACGACGGCTTGAGACTGCGCCTGCCGGAGTGGGCGGCTTCGCTGCTCGCCCTGGTTTGCCTCGGCGCTGTGTTCCTCGGGTTCCAGCACATGGTCGGCCCCGTCCAGGTCTTGCTGCTCTGGATCTTTTTCCACCTGGTCTGCAGCGGCAGCACGCTGTACGGCCTGCTGGCCACGCGCGCGGCACGGCGCATGAGCACGGTGAGCTACAGCATCTACCTGCTGCAGGGACTGGTTCTGACCGTGGTCTTCGCAGCGCCACCGGTGCGGGACTGTGCGATGGCCGGCGCGATGCAGTACTGGCTGGTCGGCATCCTTTGCGCGCTGCTGCTCGTAGCGGCCTCGGTTGTCAGCTACCGCCTGGTGGAGAAGCCGGGGATCGCGCAAGGCAAGCGGGCGCGATCGGGCCTGCGCCGTGTGCCCGCTGCGCAAGCTGCCCGATCCTGAGGGCCTGTTTGCGGTCGATTCGGGGCGCGTGCACAGGACACCGGGTACTCCCCTCCGCGAATGTCCCCCGCTTCGCTCCTCCTTTATTTCGCTGCGCAGAGCACACCGCCGGCGTGATCGCACCCCGAACAGCAGCCGCACCCCAACGTGGCCCCACATAGATCACGCGATCGCAGCGCCCCGCCCCGGTACTGCGAAGGTCGTATCGAGCCAGTCGCCAATGCGAGCCATCGCAAGCCGCTGCGCCCCCGCATGGCAATGCGCGCCGGCACCCAGCGTGTCGTCGAGTGCCAGGAAGGTCTTCGGACACGTGAGGTGCGCATACAGCGCCTCGGGCTGGCCCTTGAAGAACATGTCGTTCGCCGCCGCGCACACCAGCGTCGGGCACTGGATGCGCTCGGCCATGCCATCGGCCACGTTGTAGTCGAGCAGCGTCGAGAGGTACCCGCGCGCCGAGCCCTTGCCGCTGACCCAGGCGCCATGGCCGAAAGCCCAGCGCGCCTGCGCATCGTGCGCGGCCATCTGCACGAGCGCCTTGTCGATGTCGGGCGCCGAGGGTGCCGTGAGAACGCGCCGCGCCACGTCGCGCTGGCCGCCGAACATCGGGAGCGTCTTCACGCCCATGTCGTAGATGCCGTCGAGCGCGATCAGTGCGCGGATGCGCGGCTCGAAGGCCGCCGCGCGCGGCGCCAGCACGCCGCCGAGACTGTTGCCCAGCAGCGCGACGCGCTTCGGGTCCACATCGGGCCGGGCCAGCACATGGTCGAGCACGGGGCCGATCACGTGCTCCCAGTCGGGCCGCAGCAGGCCTTCGCGGTGCATCGGGCCGGGCTGGCCGGGGCCATCGAAGCTCAACACGTTGTAGCCGCGCTCGGCCAGCGCGGCGGCGGCGACGTAGTGCATCTCTTCCACCGAGCCGTCGAAGCCGTTGTGCATAACCACGGTGGGCCGGCGCTTGCTGCCCTTGCCTCCAGCGCGATAGAAGTAGCCCGGCAGGCTGGTGCCCTCGTAGCGGATGCGCACCGGCTCGATGGCGCCGTTCGTGAGCCGCGCCGCGGCGCGGAAGCACTCGACACTGCGGTCGTAGGCCGCGTTGATGCGCGGATCGACAGGGTTGCCGTGCAGGAAGAACTCCGCGCTGCGGTAGTAGTTGGAGGCGCGAAAGAATCCATCGCGTGCGCTGATGGCGTGGCCCGCGGCCAGGCTCTGCTGCGCCTCGGCGGCCACGCGGTCGGCTGTGAGGCGCCACTCGTCGTGCCAGCTGTCGTAGTCGCCGGAGCGGATGCGCTGGGCGGTGATCAGCACTTCGCCGAAGTCCGCGCCGCCGTAGGCGATGTGGCCGAAGGAGCGCAGCGTCTCGAACCAGAAGGTCTCGTCCTGCTCGAAGACGAAGGGCTTCAGGGTCGCGGCGGTGGCTGCGGGTTGTTGTGCTGCCTGTTGCGGCTGCGGCTTGGTGCCCTCTTCCGCGGCCTTCGCCCCGAGGGCCATGGCGCCGGTGGCGGCAAGCAGCGAACGGGCAAATTGACGACGTACCATGGCGTGATTCCTTTCGAGGTTCCGGTCAACGAAGACACGACGTCTTCGGTGCGGGACTCTAGGAATCGGCGCCGGCTCGCGCACCGGGAATGCGATGGAATGCGCGGGACAAGGCGCGAAATGCCATGGCGTTTCGCCAATCGATCGTCACGCCCTGCCCGTCACCCCCTGGTCAGCGCTTTTACCTTCGGCTGTCAGGCGTCGAGTTGCGCCAGCCGCTTCAGCTTGCGTTCGCTCAGGCGCTTGGCCAGGCGCGGCAGCACCAGCACGGCGACCACGATGATCACCAGCACGATCGACATCGGACGCTGGAAGAACACCACTGCACTGCCTTCGCCGATGGACATCGCGTTGCGCAACTGCGCTTCGGCGAGCGGTCCGAGGATCATGCCGACCACCACCGGTGCGGTCGGGAAGTCGTAGCGACGCATCACCACGCCGAGCAGGCCGATGGCGTAGAGCAGGAACAGGTCGAACGCGCTCTGGCGCATGCCGTAGGCACCCACCGTGGCGAAGCTCAGGATGCCCGCGTAGAGCTGCGGCTTGGGGATCTTCAGCAACTTGACCCAGAGGCCCACCATCGGCAGGTTCAGCACCAGCAGCATCACGTTGCCGATGTAGAGCGAGGCGATCAGCGCCCACACCAGCGCGGCCGACGTGGTGAAGAGCTGCGGGCCGGGCTGGATGCCGTAGTTCTGGAACGCGCCGAGCAGGATGGCGGTGGTGTTCGAGGTGGGAATGCCGAGCGTGAGCAGCGGGATCAGCGCTGCGGTCACCGTGGCGTTGTTGGCGGCTTCGGGGCCGGCCACGCCTTCGATGGCGCCGGCGGTGCCGAACTCGGCCTTGGCGTCCTTGTCCTTGGCCAGCTTCTTTTCCATCGCATAGCTCAGGAAGGTCGGGATCTCGGTACCGCCGGCGGGGATGCAGCCGAAGGGCGTGCCGATGGCGGTGCCGCGCAGCCAGGCGGGAATCGAGCGCTTCCAGTCGCGCTTGGTCATGTGCACGCGGCTCACTCAGCTTGTTCTGGCCCTCGACCACCTTGCCCTCATAGAGCACGGCGTAGAGCACCTCGGCCACCGCGAACAGGCCGACCGCGACCAGCACGATCTCGATGCCGTCGAGCAGCTCGGGCACGCCGCCGGTGTAGCGGCCCTGGCCCGAGATCTGGTCGAGCCCGACGCAGCCGGCCGCAAGACCCACGAACAGCGCCGTCATGCCGCGCAGCGTGCTCTTGCCGAGCACCGCGCTCACCGTGGTGAAGGCCAGCAGCATCAAGAGGAAATACTCGGGCGGCCCGAGCTTGACCGCGAACTCGGCCACGAAAGGCGCGAACAGCGTGACGATGACGGTGGCGATGGTGCCGGCCACGAAGGAGCCGATGGCGGCGGTGGCGAGCGGCAGCGCGCCCGCCCTCCCGCTCTTGGCCATCTTGTTGCCCTCCATGGCCGTCACCATGCTCGCGGTTTCGCCGGGCGTGTTGAGCAGGATCGAGGTGGTCGAGCCGCCGTACATGGCGCCGTAGTAGATGCCCGAGAAGAAGATCATCGAGGCCGTGAT
Organism: Variovorax sp. YR752; assembly: GCA_945860785.1. Taxonomy (GTDB): domain Bacteria; phylum Pseudomonadota; class Gammaproteobacteria; order Burkholderiales; family Burkholderiaceae_C; genus Variovorax. The sequence continues at coordinate 6,804 of CAMATD010000086.1, forward strand.
GTCGACCTTGCCGGTGATGGGCAGCAGCATGGCCACCGCCACCGCCACCGCCGGGCCGATGCCGGGCAGCACGCCCACGGCCGTGCCGAGGGCGCAGCCGACCAAGCACCAGAGCAGATTGATCGGGGTGATCGCCGTGGCGAAACCCGCCATGGGTACGTTGAAGATATCCATGTCAGAACCACCCGGTGGTTGTCAGGCCCGGCAGGTTGATGGCCAGGAACTGCGTGAACATCCAGAACACCGGGGCGGCAATGAGCGCGCCCGTGACGAAATCGATGACCCAGGTGCGCGGCGCGTTCACGCCGGCCTGTCCGCTCGCGCGGCGCAGCCCCTGCACGGCCAGCACGTAGCACAGCGTGCAGCTGAGGATGAAGCCCAGGGTGGTGATCAGCGCCGCATTGAGCAGCAGGCCGGCCGAGACCCAGATGAAGCCGGGCTAGTAGGCGCGGTCGGCGCCGGTGGGCGCATCGAGCTCGCGAAAGCCGCCGGTGCGCGCTTCCCAGAGGATCCAGCCGCCGCACAGCACGAGCACCACGGACACCAGCCAGGGCAGAAAGTTGGGGCCGACGCCGCCGTAGCCGGCTTCGGACGAAATGCCGATGGCGCCGAAGGCCAGCGCGAGGCCGGTCAACAGCACGCCGGCGCCGACGAGGGTTTGCGGCCATACGGCCGCTGCTTGGGCGGCCCCGTCAGACGGCGAGACCGAGGAATCTGGAGTTGTCATTTTTTGCTCCCGGCATGTGGTTCTGGATTTGAAAACAGCACGCTGTCAGCTCTTGCGAGGACAGCGTGCCATTCGGCAGGCAGTTGGTGTGCCGGGCGTCAGACCATGCCGGACTTGGTCATGATCGCGCGCAAACTCGCGAAGTCATCGTCGACGAACTTGGCGAAGGCATCGCCCGACAGCACGGCCGGCGTCCAGTCGTTCTTCTTGAGCGATTCGGCCCACGACGAGCTCTTGAGCGCAGTCAGCACCATGTCGGTCAGCGCCTTGCGCTGTTCGGCCGAGATGCCGGGGGCGCCGTAGACGCCGCGCCAGTTGCCGATCTCGACGTCGATGCCCTGCTCTTTCAACGTGGGCACGTTGATGCCCGGCAGGCGCTGCGCGGAGGTGACGGCAATGGCCTTCATCTTGCCGGCGGCGATGTACTCAGCGAACTCGCTGTAGCCGCTGCCGCCGATGGTGACGTTGCCGCCCAGGATGGCGGCGGTGGCTTCACCGCCTCCGCGGAAGGCCACGTAGTTGATCTTGGACGGATCGGCGCCGACCTTCTGCGCGATCATGGCCGCGGCGATGTGCTCGGTGGAGCCGCGCGAACCGCCGCCCCACTTGACGCTGCCCGGGTCCTTCTTGAGTTGCTCGACCACGTCCTTCATGGTCTTGAACGGCAGCACGAACACGTTGTATTCGGTGGTCATGCGCGCGATCGGCGTGGCCTGCTCGAGCTTGACCGGCGGCTTGCCGGTGATGATGCCGCCCAGCATGACGGAGCCCATGACCATCAGCGCGTTGGCATCGCCCTTGGAACCGTTCACGAACTGGGCCAAGCCCAGCGCGCCGGCGGCGCCGCCCTTGTTGTCGTAGGTGACGGTGTCAGCCACCTTGGCATCGCTCAGGGCCTTGCCGAGGGCTCGGCCGGTGGTGTCCCAGCCGCCGCCCGGGTTGGCGGGGATCATCATCTTGACGTTGACTGCGGCACGCGCCGACAGCGGCAGCGCTCCGGCGACGGCCAGTGCGGCCAGGGACTTCAAAAAGGTATCGCGACGCATTGTGCTTGTCTCCAGAGGGCTGAAAGGAAAGTGATAGGAACCTGACTTGGACCTGAGCCGCTATCATGCGCCGCCCCGCTGTCAGTTGGCTGTCCGCCAGACTGGGGAAAACACCAAAGTACCCATTCCGCCGCCATCGTATGAAACTGCTGCTGGTCGAAGACGATCCCTCGATGCAAATCACCCTGCAGCGCACCCTCGGCCGCCGCCGGATCGACGTGCGCGTCTGCGGTGACGGGGCCGAGGCCGTGGCGCTGTGGCGCTGTGGCGGGCCATCGAGCCCGACGTGGTGGCCCTCGACCTGAGCCTGCCCAACCTCGATGGCCTGCAGGTGCTGGCCCAGGCCCGCGCCGAGGGGCTGCGCACGCCGGTGCTGCTGCTCACGGCCCGCGGCACGGTCGGCGACCGGATCGTCGGCCTCAATGCCGGCGCCGATGACTACCTGCCCAAGCCCTTCGACCTCGCCGAGCTGGAAGCCCGCATCCGTGCGCTGCGGCGGCGCAGCCAGAACACCGGGCCCGACACCGGCCTCAACCCGCAGGAGATCGGCGGCCTGCGCTTCGAGCCCGACAACGGCGCCATCTACAACCGCGCCGACCTGCTCGAGCTCACGCCGCGCGAGCTGGCGTTGATGAAGGCCCTGATGATGAAGCCGGGCCATGCGGTCACCAAGGAGCGCCTGTTCGAGCTGGTGTTTCCGGGCGAGACCGAGGTGCAGTACGAGGCCATCGAGGTGGGGTGTATCGCCTCCGCAAGAAGCTCGTGGGCACCGGCGCGGTGCTGATGACGATGCGCGGCCTGGGCTACCTGCTGCGGCCGGAAACATGAAGGCCGCATGAGGACGGTTTCCTCGCTGCGCGCGCGGCTCCTGCTCGGCATCCTCGTGCCGATCGCGGTGTTCATCATGATCAACAGCGTGAGCCTCTACCGCCAGAGCCTCGCGGCCGCCACCACGGCCTACGACCGCACCCTGCTCGCCTCGGCCAAGACCATCGGCGAGCAGCTCGACGTGGAGGGCTACGACGAGAAGGCGCAGTTGCGCGCCATCGTGCCCTACTCCGCCCTCGAAGCCTTCGAGGCGGACAACCGCAGCCGGCTCTTCTACCGCGTCTCGGCGCTCAACGGCGACCTGATCTCGGGCTTCTCCGAACTGCCGTTCTGGCGCGGCCGCATTCCGGACCGCAGCGCCTACGCCGCGCTGGTCGATTTCTACGACGCGGAGTTCCGCAACCAGCCCGTGCGGGTCGCGGTGCTGCTGCAGCCGGTGGCCAGCGCACAGGGGCGCGGCATGGCCGTGGTGCAGGTGGCCGAGACGCTCGAGCTGCGCGAGACGCTGGTGCGCAAGCTGCTGCTGATGGGCGTGATCGCGGGGGTCACGGTGTTCGTCGTGCACCGCGCCACGCGCTCGGTGCGCGAGCTGGGCGAGGCCATTGAGAAACGGCCGGCAGACACCTCTCGCCCATCGATTCGCCCGATGCACCGCGCGAGCTGCGCCCGCTGATCGACGCCACCACCGAGGTCATGGGCCGGCTGCAGCGACTGCTCGACCACCAGAAGCGCTTCGTGCGCGACAGCGCCCACCAGCTGCGCACGCCGCTCGCGGTGCTCAAGGCGCAGGTGCAGTCGGCGCGCCGCGGCGACGTGGCGCCCGAGCAGGCATTCGGCGAGATCAGCCAGACGGTCGAGCGCGCCACGATGCTGGCCAACCAGATGCTCTCGCTCGCGAAGGTGGAGCAGTTGCGCCAGCAGCCCGAGTCGGTGACGCTCGATCTCGGCGAGGTGGTGCGGAACATCGTGCTCGACCTGTCGCCCCTGGTGGCCGACAAGGCGCTCGATTTCGAGCTCGCCATCGACGAACCGGTGGCGGTTCGGGCGCACCAGTGGATGCTGCAGGAGCTCACGCGCAACCTGCTGCACAACGCGATCAAGCAGAGCCCTGCAGGCGCTGCGCTGTCGGTGACGGTGCGCGCCGTGGACGGCGACGCGGTGCTCACCGTGCGCGACGAGGGACCGGGCATCTCGCCCGAGTGCGGCAGCGCCTGTTCGCGCCCTTCTCCGCCGGCAGAGCACATCGAGCGGCTCGGGGCTGGGCCTGGCGATCTGCCGCGAGATCATGCTCGCGCTCGATGGCAGCATCGACCTGAACAACCGCACGGCACAAGACAACGCCGCACAGGTGGTCGGCCTCGACGCCGTCGTGCACCTTCCGCTCTCGCGGCACAATTCCTGATCTATGGAATCTATGGAACGTCTGCGCATCGACAAATGGCTCTGGGCCGCCCGCTTCTTCAAGACGCGGTCGCTGGCCGCGGAAGAAATCGGCAAGAACCGCATCCAGGTGAACGGCGACGTCGCCAAGGCCTCGCGCGAGGTCAAGGCCGGCGACACCGTGACGATGCGCCAGGGCGTGCAGATACGGACCGTGACGGTGCGCGGCATCAGCGGCCAGCGCGGTCCGGCGCCCGTCGCCCAGCAGCTCTATGAAGAAACGGCCGAGAGCATCGCCGCGCAGGCGGCCATCCGCGAGCAGCGCCGCATGGGCAGCGAGCCGGCCCTGGCCATCGAGCAAGGCCGCCCCACCAAGCGCGACCGGCGCGATCTCGACGGCGCGGTGCGCCATGCCGAATGGGACAACCGCTGGAGCGCCTCGATCGACCCTGAAGATACCGATCGCTGATTCGCGTACGCTGTCGCCTTTCCTTTCTCTTCTTCACGGAGTTCCGGTTCATGGCCAGCTTCAAGAAATACCGCGTCGGCAGCAAGTTCAAGCTTTCGCACGTCGACCCCGGCGACACCGCCTTCTGCGAGGGCGACGAGGCCGCCCAGCGCGAAGCGGTCGATGCCATGGCAGTCGAGCTCGACGAGCTGCAGAACCTGCTGCACGCCGAGGGCCGGCGCAAGGTGCTGCTGGTGCTGCAGGGCATGGACACCAGCGGCAAGGACGGCACCGTGCGCTGGGTGTTCTCGCGCACCTCGCCCCTGGGCGTGCGCGTGGCCGCCTTCAAGGCGCCGAGCGAAGAAGAGCGTGCGCGCGACTACCTCTGGCGCTGCCACGCCGTCGTGCCGCGCAACGGCGAGATCGCGGTGTGGAACCGCAGCCACTACGAAGACGTGCTGGTGCCGGTGGTCGAAAGCTGGATCGACAAGGCCGAGGCCAGGCGCCGCTACGCGCCAATCAACGACTTCGAGCGCCTGCTGGTCGAAACCGGCACGGTCATCGTCAAGTGCATGCTGCACATCGACAAGGACGAGCAGCGCGAACGCCTGCAGGCCCGCATCGACACGCCCGGCAAGCAGTGGAAGTTCAGCATGGGCGACCTCGAGGTCCGCACCAAGTGGGACGCCTACCAGCGCGCCTACGAAAACGCGCTCGGCGCCACCTCGAGCGAGCATGCGCCCTGGTACGTGATACCGGCCAACAGCAAGCGGCATCGCAACCTGATGATTGCCCAGCTGCTGATGAAAACGCTGCGGCAGATGAAGCTCAAGGCGCCGCCGCCGGACCCGGCGCTCAAGGGAATGATCGTCAAATGAAGGGGTGAAGCAGGTGCGGCCAGTCGCGCGCCTGCAACATCCTGTTTGTAAAGTGCTTGCCGGCCTACGAGGCCGCCCGGCCCCGCAAACTAAGGTTCATGCCGTACCAATCCAGGTGCATTGACCAGAAGGACTCCAACATGAAAAAGATACTCTTCGTTCTTGCAGCCTGCGTTCTTTCCAGTGCTGCGCTGGCGCAGCCCATGTCGGAGCGCCGCGGACCGGGCTACGACCGGCCTCACGCAGCGCCCCACAACCGCAAGCACAAGGTCTGGGTGCCTGCGCACCGCGAGCATGGCCGCAGGGTGCCTGGCCACTACGTCTGGCGCTGAGCCGACGGGGCTGCCGCCGCAAACCGCTGTCTGAGGGAACTCAGGAGCGGCGAACCGGCGGGGCCTGAGCGGCCAGCATGCGGCACTTGCTGAATTCGCAGCGAACCGCCCAGGTTCCGCCGTTCTCGCAAGGCACGTTGTAGGCCTCGTAGCCGGGGCCCTTGGCCGTGAGTTCGGCACGCGGCTGGACGTTGCAGCGCCCGGCCTTGGCCAGGGTCTCGACGTTGTAGGTGTCGATGCCGGTCCTGCGGGGCTTCGCGGCGGCGACCGGGTCGAAGGTGTGTCCGTAGAACGTGTCGCGCACATCCGGGTCGAGGTTGCGATAGCCGCGCTTGCCCATGCAGTGAACGATGGCGATCTGCTGATGCTCGACGATCAGGCTGTCGGGAGGCTGGCCGACCCAGTCGGCGATCGAAGCGCCGATACCGGCCACTGCGGCACCCGAGGCAAGGCCGCGGCTGTACCAGGTGACCAGTCCGAGACCCAGGGCGGCCCATCCGCCGTCGTTGGCCTTGCTGCGGGCCGAGACACGGGTCGCCGCGACGCGGCAGGCTGCCACGTCGCTGTCATAGCGCGTCCTGTCGACGCCTTCCATGGCAACCATCGGCACATAGGACGTTCCGGTCCCTGTTCCGGACTCGGTGGGTATCGGTGGCGGGCTGGTACAGCCAGCCAGGGCCACAGCGGCGAACGCAATGCTGAGCAGCAGCTTCATGGGAGATCCCTCGTCCTCTTTCGCGATAGTTAACGGGATTTAACCATACATATAGTTACTATTGAATCGACTTGTCGCGGATGCACGACGTCGGGCCGGAGGGCACATGAGGATGCGCTGCCCGGCCCTCCCGAACCGCAACCAAAGTGCCTACTTCGAGTCATCGCGCGATCAGACGCGCCTGGGCATCAACGTCGGCACGCCACAGGCCAGCAGTTCGCCGCGGCCCTGTCGAGGATGGAAGGCACCGTCCCACACCACCTCACCGCGGCTCAGCGTCACGCCGGGCCAGGCACGCAGGCGCATGCCCTCATAGGGCGTGTAGTCGACCTCGTGGTGCAACTGCGCATTGGTCAACACGAACTCGCGCTCGTCCCAGATCACGAGGTCGGCGTCGGCGCCGATCGCGATCGTGCCCTTGCGCGGATGCAGGCCGTAGGCCTTGGCCGGGCCGGTCGCGGTAAGTTCCACGAAACGGTGCGGCGTCATGCGCCCGGCGAGTACGCCCTTGGACCACAGCAGCGCCATGCGCGTCTCGATGCCGGGAATGCCGTTGGGGATGTGACGGAACGCGACCTCTTCGCCACCAGGCTTCTTGCCTTCGGGTGCGTCGTACTTGAAGGGGGCATGGTCCGACGAGAAGACGGTGAACAGCCCGTCGTTGAGCCCGTCCCAGATCACCTGCTGGTTGGCTTTGTCGCGCGGCGGCGGGCTGCAGACGCACTTCGCACCCTTGTAGCTGTCGTCGATGCCGAGGTCTTCCGCAGTGAGAAACAGGTACTGCGGGCAGGTCTCGGCGAACACGTTCAGGCCGTGTGCGCGCGCCCAGCGGATCTGCTCGACGGCCTCGCGGCCCGACACGTGCACGATCAGGATCGGCACGTCGACCAGTTCAGCCAGCGCGATGGCGCGGTGCGTCGCCTCGCGCTCCACCAGCATCGGCCGCGCATGCGCATGAAAGCACGGCGCGGTGCGGCCCGCGGCCTCGAGCCGCCTGGTCAGCCACTCGATGCAGTCGGAGTTCTCGGCATGCAGCATCGCCATCGCACCGTGTTCGCGCGCCACCGCCAGCACGTCGAGGATCTGGCCGTCGTCGAGCTTCATGTCGTCGTAGGTCATGTAGATCTTGAAAGACGTGAAGCCTTCCTTGATCAGCGCCGGCAGCTCTTCCCGCAGCACTGTTGGCGTCGGGTCGCTCACGATCAGATGGAAGGCATAGTCGATGTGAGCCTTGCCGGCAGCGCGGGCGCGATAGTCCTCGACCGCCGCGCGCAGCGACTGGCCCTTCTGCGGCGCGGCGAATGGAATCACGGTCGTCGTGCCTCCGCAGGCTGCCGAACGCGTGCCGGTGTCGAAGTCGTCGGCGTTGCGCGGCGGCGGCGCCATCGGCTGGTCGAGATGGCAGTGGGCGTCCACGCCACCGGGCGTCACGGTGCGGCCGGCGGCATCGATCTCGCGCGCGGCAGTGCCAAGCTTCATCCCGAGCTGCACGATGCGCCCTTCGCTGATGCCGATGTCGCAATCGAAGGTGTCAGAAGCGGTGACGACGCGCGCGTTGCGCACGACAAGATCGAAATCGGAGGTGGAAGTGGACATGGTTCAGATGAATCCGGTTCAGGCCGCGCCGCGCGCCGCCGCGTAGCCCCTGCCGTAGTGACGCTCCAGGCGCACCTGCACGCGATCCCAGAGCGTGGTCAGCACCAGGTAGAAGCAGGCCGCAACGCAATAGAGTTCGAGCACTTCGAATTTTTCCTGCATGAGCACCTGGGCGCGGCGCATCAGCTCTTCCATCGAGATCACCGAGGCCAGCGACGTTGCCTTGAGCAGCCCGTTCACCGAATTGCCCAGCGGCGGAATGATCACCCGCAGGACTTGCGGCAGCGTCACCAGCCGCAAAGTCGCGAAGCGCGAAAGGCTCAATGCCTTGGCCGCTTCGATCTGCCCCTTCGCGATGGCGGAGAACCCGCCGCGAATGGTCTCGGACAGGTACGCCGCTTCGTTCAGGCTCAGCGCCAGCACCGCCGAGGGCAGCACATCGAAGCGAAGGCCCAGCTGGGGCAACCCGGTGTAGATGATGACGATCTGCACCAGCAGCGGCGTGCCGCGAAAGACCCAGATGTAGAAGCGTGCGGGCGCCGACAGGAATCGATGCGAAGACATGCTGCCCAGCGCCAACGGAAGCGCCAGAGCCAAACCGATCGCTCTCGTCGCGATGGTCAGTCCGATCGTGATGCCCACGCCCCCAAGGAGGAACGGGTTGACGAAGTAGGACAGGAAAGCATCGAAATTGAACACGGTCGGGCCCTCTTCGACTTGCTTACTTCGGCGCCGGGCCGGGACCCCGGATCGCGAACTTGGTGGTGTCCTTCAGGCGCGTCATCCGGAACTTGTCGAACAGCTTGTCGTAGGTGCCGTCGGCCTTCAGGTCGGTCAGTGCCTGCGCGACGGCTTCGGCAACCGCACGATCGCGGACCGACAGCGTGATGTCGGTGCCATAGAGACCGCTCGCGCGGATCTTGACGATGCCGCGCTCTTCGAAGGCAATGGCCGTCTCGTCGATGTTGATGCCCGCCTCGAGCTGGCCGGCGCGCAGCGCGGCCGTGGTTTCGGAGGCTGTTGCAAAGGTGCGGAAGTCGATCGGCGCCATGCCCTTGGCGACCATGGCCGCATTCGATTCGCGCGACTTGCGCTCGGCATAGGTGCCGGTCTCGATACCGACGACGTGCCCCGAGAGGTCTTCGAACTTGGTCACCACCAGCTTGCTGCTGGGCACGGTGTAGATGCTCATCGACTGCTGGCCGTACGGCACCTGGAACATGAGCTTGAAGCGCTCTTCGGTCCAGAACAGGCCGGTGTTGATCACGTCGAAGCGGCCGGCCTGCAGCGCGGGCACCATCGGTGGCATGTCCATGCGCACGAAGACGGGTTCGAGGCACAGCACAGGCTCTTCGCGACAGCGCGGCCGAGCTCGATGTTGAGTCCCTGGAGCTCGCCCTTGCTGTCGACGAACTGCTGTGGCGGCAGTGTCAGATTGGTGGACATCTGAAGCTTGCCGGGCGCGGTCAGGTGTTCGGCGGAGACCTTGGGTGTGCAGGCCTGGGCAAGGACCGAGCCGCTCAGCACGAGGCCGACGAAGAACCCCAGGGACAGTTTGATCATGTGCATGAGATGCTTTCGTTGAAGACAGGGAGGGAATGAAAGAGAAGCACTCGAGGCCATCGGAATCAAGCCGTCTCGGCCGCTTGCCGACAGGCGACCAGCGCCACGTGCACGGCTTCGATCACGGGCTCTGCGCGTTGGTTGACGAGCTGCAAGGTCTCGGTCACCACGCCGCGGCCACCGCGCGCCGAGAGACGTTTGTCGGTGAAGCGGAACACCACGTGCACCGCGTCGCCTGCAACCACAGGCCGCAAGAATCGGACCTGATCCCAACCGAGCGAAGCGATGGAGCTGTTCTCGTAGATCTTCAAGGCGGTCTTCAGCCCCTCCATCAGCGAGAGACCGAACAACCCGTGCGCAACGTCGCCCGGAAAGCCGCGCGACTGCGCATAGTCCGCATCGGTGTGCAGCGGATGGTGGTCGTGCGTGAGGTCGCAGAAGCGGCCGATGTCCGCGGCACTCACGACGTGGCTCTCGCTGCGCAGTTCGGCGCCGATCACGACGTCTTCGAAGTAGACGTCCTGCGTGCTTGCGCTCATGCCCGTTCTCCCTGCGCACTGCTCGCATTGCCCGCGTGGCGCGGCGTCTTCGCGACGAACTCGTCGTGCACGCCCATGGGGCCGCCGCGGAAGATGCGTGCGTCCATGGTGCGCAGCTGCTCGCTGACGCGCACCGCGAAGCCGATCTTTTCGAGCACGTCTTCCTTCAGCCGCACGCCTGGTGCGATCTCCGTGAGCACGAGCCCGTCGGCTTCGAGTTCGAACACGGCGCGGTCGGTCACGAAAGTCACTTGCTGGCCTCGCTCGCGCGCGAGCCGCCCCGAGAAGCTGATCTGGTCGACCACCGGCACGAACTTCTTGAACGCACCGTCGCGGCGGATGTCGAGCTTGCCGTCGACCACGCCGATGTCGAAGTCACCGCCGGTGAGTGAACCGTTGAACACCGGCGCTGCGTGTTCTGCGTGATGTTGATGAAGCCGCCCGCGCCGTCGTAGCGCTTGCCGAAGCGCGTGACGTTGACGTTGCCTTGCGGGTCGACCTGCGCGAACGACAGGAACGCGCAGCTCAGGCCGCCGCCGTCGTAGAAGTCGAACTGGTAGGACTGATCGAGGATCGCGCGCGGATTGACCGAGGTACCGAATTCGCGTGCGTGGCCGGGCACGCCGCCGACCACGCCCGACTCGACCGTGAGCGTGATCAGGTCGGCAATGCCCTCTTCCGAGGCCACGTTGGGAATCATCGCGGAGATGCCCACGCCGAGGTTCACCACGTCGCGCGGGCGCAGCTCGCAGGCCGCGCGCCTTGCCACCACCCGGCGCACATCGAGCGGGTCGGGCGCGATGCTCGAAGCCGGCACCACGGTCTCGCCGCAGCGCGCCGGGTCGTAGCGCGTGGTGTAGGTCTGCATCTGCTCGGGCTCGACCACGAAGTGATCGATCAGGAAGCCCGGAATCTTCACCATGTGCGGATGCAGCGTGCCGCGTTTCACGATGCGCTTGGCCTGGCAGATGACGATGCCGCCGGCGTTGTGCACGGCCTGCGCCATCGAGAGGTCTTCGCGCGCGGTGGCTTGCTCCATGCTCACGTAGCCGTCCTCGTCGGCCGAGGTGCCGCGGATCAGCGCCACGTTCGGCACACCGGGCGCGCGGTAGCGCGGTAGAACAGCCAGTCGCGGTCGGCCACGTGCACGAGCTCGACCAGCGCCTCGGTGGTGCGGGCGTTCATGCGGTCGCCGTCCTGGCGCGGGTCCATGTAGGTTTCGAGGCCCACGTGCGTGAGCACGCCGGGCTGGCGGCCCGCCATGGCGCGGCACAGGTGCGTCATGACGCCCTGCGGAAAGTTGTAGGCCTCCACGTCCTGCGCGAGGATCATCTTCATGAACGGCAGCTGCATGCCGAAGTTGCCGCCGATCACGCGGCGAACCAGGCCCGGGTGCGCGAAGTGGCACAAACCCTTTTCGGTGAGCGCGCCCACGCCGGTAACGTGGAACAGCGTGAGGTCGTGCGGGCCGTCGCCGGCCGTGAAGCGCCGCTCGATGGCTTCGAACACGGCTTCGGGCACGCCCGAGCCGCCGTTGCCGCCGGCCAGCACCATGTCGCCATCGCGCAGCAGCGCGGCGGCGGCGTCGGGGGTGATACAGTCGATCATGGCCGCGTCCTCAAGCCAGTTCTTTGACGACCTGGCGCGAGATGATCAAGCGCTGGATCTGGTTGGTGCCTTCGTAGATCTGCGCCAGGCGCACGTCGCGGAAGATGCGCTCGATGCGGTAATCGCGCGAGTAGCCGTTGCCGCCGTGGATCTGCAGCGCGTTCGACACGTGGCGCATCGCCATGTCGGTGGTGAAGAGCTTGGCCTGCGCGCCCTCCTTGGCGATCGAGTGGCCGGCGTCCTGCAGCCGTGCGCCGTGATGAATCAGCAGGCGCGCCGCGGCAATGTCGGTGGCCATGTCGGCCACCATGAACTGGATGGCCTGGAAGTTCACGATCGGCTCGCCGAACTGCTTGCGCGTGGTGGCATAGGCCACGGCGTCTTCCATCGCGGCCTGCGCCATGCCGAGTGCCATGGACGACATCAGCAGGCGGCTGAAGTTGAAGTTGCCCATGGCCGTCTTGAAGGCCTGGTTCTCCGCGCCGATCAGCGCGCTCTTGGGCACGTGCACGTCCTGCAGCACGATCTGGCAGTCTTCCAGGCCGTGCATGCCGAGCAGTTCCTCGTTCTTGCCGCGGCTCACGCCGGCCTGGTGCGCATCGACCATGAAGCAGCTGATCGATTTGTGGCCGGCCTCCTTGCCGGTGCGCGCGAACACCATGATGCGGTCGGCCACGCCTCCGAGCGTGACCCAGGCCTTGGTGCCGTTCAGCACCCAGCCGTCGTCCATGGCACGCGCGGTGGTAGTGATGCTGGCCACGTCGGAACCGAAGTCGGGCTCGGACATGGCGGTGGCCATGACCACCGAGCCGTCGAGGATGCCGGGGATCAGCGCCTTCTGGCTCTCGTTGCCGTGGTGGTGCAGGAACAGCGCCGCCTCGACGGGAATCGCGAACGCGTTGCCGAGGGCGCCCGAGCAGCGCGCCAGCTCTTCCATCACGAGGCAGGTGCTGACGGTGTCGACGCCCGAGCCGCCGGCCGCCTCGGGCAGGCTCACGCCGAACAGGCCGAGCTCGGCCATGCCGCGGTACCGCACGCGGTCGAACTGGTCCGCGCGGTCGAGGGCTGCCGCGCGCGGCAGCACTTCGCCCTCGGCGAAACGGCGCGCGGTGTCGCGCAGCGAGATCTGGTCTTCGGTGAGGAAATGGGTCATGGTCTTCAGGCGGTGTGATCGGGTGGCGCGGCTTCGTCGCTGGCGAGGTGGCCGTCGTGCGCGACCTCATCGCGTTCGCGGTCGAGGAAATAGACAGCCACGTTGTCGCCGGTGGTGGCAAAGCAGGCCGCCAGCGCGCGGCGCTGGGCCGGCGTGCGGCGGTAGGCGTGCACCTTGACGAACACGCGCGTGCCCTGCCCCGCGCCGTCGTGGCCCAGCTGGCCCTCGTGGGCGTAGTCGTGGGGCGCGACGGGCATGAAGTACAGGGTCACGGTCGAGGGCTCGACGCCGAACGACGCGACAACGCCGTCGGTCAGCGCGCGGCTGGCGGTGCGCTTGCGGGTTTCGGGGGCGCTCGGCGCCAGGATTTCGAGATAGGGCATGTCGGGGAGAGTTTTTTCAGTGAGACTCGAAGGCGCGGCAGGAGGCGCGCTGGATCAGGCGCGAGCCGACGCGGTATTCGCGGCCGCTGTTGGCCACGCCCGACAGGCGCTGCACCAGCCGGTCGACCGCGAGGTTGGCCATTTCGGCGGCGCCGCTGTCCACCACGCTGATGGCGGGGCGCTGCCACTCGAACCACGGCGAGTCTTCGTAGAACAGCAGCGACAGGTCGTCGGGAATCAGCAGCCCGCGCTCCGACACCACGCGCAGCACGCCGAGCGAGGACTCGTGGTTGGCCACGAAGAGGGCCGAGGGCGGCGTGGGCATCGACAGCAGCGCGTTGGCGGCCACCACGCCGGTCTCGGGCGCATAGCGGCCGGCCTGGATCAGCGCCGGATCGATGGGCAGGCCCGCTTCCTGCATGGCCCGCTTGTAGCCCGCGAGGCGCTCCTTGCCGGAGGTGGTGTCGCTCATGCCCACGATCAGGCCGATGCGCCGATGTCCGAGGTCCAGCAGATGCTTCGTGCCGGCGTAGGCGCCGTCGAGGTCGCCCGCGAGCACCGATTCGAGCGTGGCGCCCTCGACCCGGCGCACCGCGCAGATCACCGGGATGTCGGCGTGCTCCATGGCCAGCAGCTGGGCACCGTTGGCACCGTTGGCACCGTTGGGCACGGCGATCAGGCCGTCGACGCTGTGGTCGACAAGGGTCTTGAAGATGTCGCGTTCCTGCTCGGGGTTGTCGGCGCTGATGCTCAGGATGACCTGGTAGCCGAGCGCCTGCATGCGCGTCTGCACCACCGAGGCGAGCACCTGGAACGAGGCGTTCTCCAGGTTGTGCACGGTGAGGCCGATGAGCCGCGACCGCTTGGTCTTCAGCGCCCGGGCGAAGGTGTTGGTGCGGTAGCCGAGGGCGGCGGCAACTTGGATCACGTGCCGCTGCGTCGCATGGTTGGTCAGGCTGGAGCCGGCCAGCGCACGGGAGGCCGTGGCAATGGAAACGTCGGCGGCACGGGCCACGTCGCGCAGCGTCACCGCCATGGTGCGACCTCGCGAAGGCAATTTGTTGTAAACGTTTGCATTTTATTATCGCAGTTCTGTAGGTGGTAGATGGTCAAGAATAAAACCGTACTTAAAACCGTACTCTGAGCCTATTGATCGGAAACATTGCAATCGTTTCTAATCTTATTGCATACTGCCGGCTTTCGC
>CAMATD010000087.1 GCA_945860785.1 Variovorax sp. YR752
GAGTGTCTTGCCGTGGCCGAAGAGATCATGAGGGCCTCCAGAGCGAGCTGGCCTTGTATCCGTCGCCGGATGCGCGGCCAGTGCGCGTCGTGGCGATATGCAGGAGCCATTGCGCAGCGGCGAAGGCGCTGACGACGGCGGTGGCCAGCAGCAGTCCCGCAGCGATGTCGAGCGGAAAATGAACATTCACATAGATGCGGGCCCAGCCCGTGGCGACGGCCAGCACCAGAAGCGGCACGCCCAGCCTGCGCAAGCCGGGGCGCAACAGGAAGGCCAGCGCCACCATGAACATGACGGCGGCATGCGTGCTCGGCAGCGATCCGCGTCCGGCATGCTCGATGTAGGCCGGCGCCAGCCCCAGAACGAAGGGCCGCGGCATGTCGAGAGAGAGGGCAATCGCATGCGACGCGAGCGACGTCGCACCTGCCAGCACGGCAACGGCGCACAGGTAGACACGGTCGGCTCGGTGCAGCCATATCGCCACGACGAGGATGCCCACGCCGAGCCAGGCTCCCCAGAGCGCCAGGGCCTTTGCGACGACGAGAATCCACGGGACAGGTTGGGTGCCGGCAGAGATCCATTGAAAGAGGGCGATGTTCAGCGCGTTCACGGGGCCACCTCTGCGGACGCGCGGCGGGGCCCGATGTGACGCGCACACCAGAAATTGGGGGACACGGTCAAAACCTTTCGACGAGGACGAGAGGCCCGCGCGCACGGCGCAGCGGGAAGCTCGGCGCGCAGGGCGCCGCTTCTCAGATCCCCGAAGGAGGAGCGGTGGTCGGCGGCAGTCGCCGCCAGGGTTCCGTGGGTGGTGGCGCGCCGCCGCGGGTCGGCACGCGTTCGGGTGCTTCGCGCTCCGCAGGCGCGGCCAGCCGGACCAGCACCACCGACAGAGGCAGCAGTGCGAAAACTATCGCCAGCAGGTTGGCCAGCGCGAAGTTCATCGCATTGGGGAGATCGATGCTTGCCGAGGTCTGCGCGAACAGCGTTGTCTCGCGGTCGGTGGGGTGGTCCGCGCGGTTGTCGGCTTCGAACTGGCTCGTTGCGCTCGCGCTGCGCACCCTCAGCGTCGGTTCGTCTTCCAGGCCGTCGCACCGGAAATGCGCCGCAATGAAGGGCTGCAGAAGAATCAGCAGAACGCCCGCAACGCACCACGCCTTGTAGTGCGCTTCAGCGAAACGGCGGACGCGTGCGAGCAGCATGGGCGAATGCTAGGTCCCTGGTGTGAACGGAACCTGATCGGGCTCGTCAGCATCCCGCAAGGTAGTGCCGAGCGGTGCGTGTGTGCGCGCGCATGCGCGCGCATGCGCGCGCAGTGCGGGCTACAACAGCTACAGCACGAACGGAATGAAGCGCCGCGTGCCGCGCATGTACTCGCGGTAGGCATTTCGCCGAAATGCGCAAGGCATTCCTTCTCGTCGCGCAGCGCCGTCAGGAACAGCAGCAGCGTGGCCGCCAGCACCAGCGCCAGCGTGAGCCAGGTGAACTGCTTGAGGAAGGCGCCCCAGGCCAGCAGCATCAGTGCGGTGTACATGGGGTGGCGGATGTAGCGGAAGGCGCCGGTGGTCACGAGCGACGAGGTCTTCTCGAAGCCGAACAGCGCGGGGTCGTCATCGCGCGCATCGGTCGGCTTGCCTTGTGCCTTGAGCAGCCGCACTGCGTGGATCGGCAGCCAGATCGACAGCGCGAGGAAGATGCACGAGAGGAGCTGTGTGACCGAGAACGGATCGACATGCCACACGGGGAGGTTCACGAGGATCAGCACCAGCATGCATTCCCACGCGAAGAAGCGGTAGAAGCCGTGCGAGCCGGGTTGCCGCAGCGGGCCGCGCGAGACGTACAGCAGCGCGGCCGTGCCGACGACAAAGACGAAGATCTGGAACCAGAAAAGCATGGCGACCGAATTTACACGGTCCGCGTGGCTCGGAGGCTGTTTACGATCTATTCAGGACCATGCAGATGACTGTTGGGGTTGGTGCGCGGTCAATTCAGGGCGCGTGCACAGGGCACCGGGTGCTCCCCTCCGCGAATGTCCCCCGCTTCGCTCCTCCTTTATTTCGCTGCGGGGAGCACCCGGTGCCCTGTGCACGAGAGGCGCGGCTGTGGTGCTGGCCGATCAACCGCTGCTCTGAGCGAGCACACCGTCGGCGTGAGCGCGCCCTGAACAGCAGCAAGCACCCCAACGCGGCCCCAGATAAGACCGCAGACAGACAAGCTCTCAGCCTGAGATCGAGAACCCGCCATCGACCGGAATCGCGGTGCCGGTCACATAGTCCGAGGCGGGGCTCGCAAGGAACACCGCAGTGCCGGCGATGTCGGCCGGCTGGCCCCAACGGCCGGCGGCGGCGCGTGCCACCACGCGGTCGTAGAGGCCCGGGATCTGGTTGCGGGCGCCATCGGTCAGTTCGGTCTCGAACCAGCCGGGCAGGATCGCGTTCACCTGGATGTTGTCGGCCGCCCACGAGAGCGCGGTCGACTTGGTGAGCTGCACGATGCCCGCCTTGCTCGCGGCATAGGCCGGGGCGTAGGGCGCGCCGAAGATCGACATCATCGAGCCGATGTTGATGATCTTGCCGCCGCCTGCTTTTTTCAGATACGGGCGCGCGGCGCGGCTGCACAGGAAGGCGCTCGTGAGGTTGGTGTTCAGCACCAGGTGCCATTCGTCCAGCGCGAGCTGGTCGACCGGCTTGCGCACCGTGGTGCCGGCGTTGTTGACGAGGATGTCGAGCCGGCCGCAGCGCGCGGCGGCTTCGTCGACCGCCTTCTGCACCGAGGCTTCGTCGCTCACATCGACTTCGAGCGCGAAGCTGTCGCTGCCCAGCGCCTTCAATGCTTCGACCACCGCGGCCGATTTCTGCGCATTGCGCGCGGCGATCACGACGCGGGCGCCGGCCTTTGCAAGCCCCTGCGCCATGCCGAGGCCGATGCCGCCATTGCCGCCCGTGACGAGCGCTACTTTTCCTGTGAGATCGAACATCAGGTGGTTTCTGGTTTCTTGGAGACGAGGGTCAGGATATCGTAGCTCGCGACCAGCTCGCCGTCCTGGTTCGTCACCTCGACATCCCACGCCACCACGCCCTGGCCCTGGCCGCTTGCGTCCTTCTTGTTGCGGTCGATCTTGCGCTTGCAGGTCAGGCGCGCTTGGATGGTGTCGCCGATGCCCACGGGCTTGACGAAGCGCAGCGTGTCGAGGCCGTAGTTGGCGAGCACCGGGCCGGGCGCGGGCGAGACGAAGAGGCCTGCGGCTGCGGACAGCACGAAATAGCCGTGCGCGATGCGCTTGCCGAAGGGCGACTGCTTCGCCGCCACCTCGTCGAAGTGCATGTAGAAATAGTCGCCCGAGATGCCGCCGAAGGCCACGATGTCGGCCTCGCCGACGGTGCGGCGGTGCGTGAGCAGCGAGTCGCCGATCCGCAGTTCTTCGAAATAGCGGCGGAAGGGATGCACCTCGCTCTCGCGCACGGCCGCGCCGCGCACGTGCTCGCCGGTGATGGCGGCCAGCATGGTGGGCGAGCCCTGCACTGCTGCGCGCTGCAGATAGTGCTTCACGGCGCGCAGGCCACCGAGTTCTTCGCCGCCGCCCGCGCGGCCGGGGCCGCCGTGCTTGAGCTGCGGCAGCGGGGAGCCGTGGCCGGTCGATTCGACAGCCGCGTCGCGGTCGAGCACCAGCAAGCGGCCGTGCCATGCGGCAGCCACTGGAATAGCCTTGGCCGCGATGGCCGGGTCGCGTGTGACCAGCGTGCCGACCAGGCTGCCGCGGCCGCGTGCGGCCAGCGCGAGCGCTTCGTCGATGCCGTCGTAGGGCATCAGCGTGCTGACGGGGCCGAAGGCCTCGACGTCGTGCGCCGCATCGTGTTCGAGGGGCTTGCGGCTCAGCAGCAGCGTGGGCGCGAAGAAGGCGCCTTCGGCCACGCCGTCGCCCACGGGCGAGAAGCCGTCGCGCTCGCCGTAGACCAGTTCGGCGCCCTGCAGCAGCGTGGCGACACGTTCGGCCACGTCGGCCTTCTGCGCGTGCGAGGCGAGGGCGCCCATGCGCACCTCTTCGCGCGACGGATCGCCGATGACCGTTTTGGCGAGCCGTGCGCGCAGGCGCTGGGCCACTGCATCGAGGTGCAGGCGCGGCACGATCGCGCGACGGATGGCGGTGCACTTCTGGCCCGCCTTGGTCGTCATTTCGCGCGCCACTTCCTTCACAAAGAGATCGAACTCTTCGTCGTCGGGCGTCACGTCGGGCGCGAGGATCGCGCAGTTGAGCGAATCGGCTTCTGCATTGAACGGGATCGACTGGCGCACCAGGTTCGGGTGCACGCGCAGCTTGGCGGCAGTGTCGGCCGATCCGGTGAAGGTGACCACGTCCGGCCCGTCGAGCCGGTCGAGCAGATCGCCCGTGCCGCCGATCACCAGCTGCAGGCTGCCCTCGGGCAGGATGCCCGACTGCACGATGAGCCGTACCAGCGCTTCGGTGAGGTAGCTGGTGGCCGTGGCCGGCTTGCCGATGCAGGGCATGCCCGCGAGGAAACTGGGCGCGAACTTCTCGAGCAGGCCCCATACGGGAAAGTTGAACGCGTTGATGTGCACCGCCACGCCGCCGCGCGGCACCAGGATGTGCGTGCCCGCGAAGCCGCCCTTCTTGCCGAGCGGAAAGGCCGGGCCTTCATGCACGAGGTTGCCCGAAGGCAGTTCGTTGGTGCCGATGCCGGCATAGGCGCTCAGCGTGCCGGCGCCGCCTTCGATGTCGATCCAGCTGTCGGCGCGGGTCGCGCCCGTGTGGGCCGAGATGGCGTAGAGCGTTTCCTTGTTCGCCGCGAGAAACTTGGCGAGGGCCTTCAGGCATTCCGAGCGCTGCTGGAAGTCGAGCGCCATCAGCGCGGGCAGGCCGACGCGGCGTGCGTGGTTCAGCGCCTCGGCGAAGTCGATGGCTTCGGCGTGCGTGCTGGCCACGGGCTGGCCGTTGACGGCGCTGCGCAGTTGTTGCGCGCTCTCTTTGCCGATCCAGCGGCCGGCGATGTAGCTTTGAAGGGTGGTCATGAGGGTGTCCTTTGGCTTTGGTATGGCTCCTTCCCCTTCCGGGGGAAGGCTGGGATGGGGCATCGCTTGTTCGGCGCAGTGCTTCATCAAGTGCCGCTTGCCCCCACCCCAACCCTCCCCCGGAAGGGGAGGGAGCAAGGCGGGGTCAGTGTTTGTTGCCTATGCCCAGGTAGGTGTCGATGATTCTTTGGTCGTGCAGCAATTCGCGCGCGTTGCCTTCGAGTGCCACGTCGCCCATCTCCAGCACATAGGCGCGGTCGGCCACCTGCAGCGTCGCGCGCGCGTTCTGCTCCACGAGCAGCACCGAGACGCCGTGGCTGCGCAGCGCGGAGACCACGCGCAGCACTTCGCGCACGACCAGCGGCGCAAGCCCTAGCGACGGTTCGTCGAGCATCAGTAGGCGCGGCCGCGCCATCAGCGCGCGGCCGATGGCCAGCATCTGGCGTTCGCCGCCGGAGAGCGGCGATGCCATCTGCGGCTTTCGCTCGCGCAGGCGCGGAAAGATCTCGAAGACTTCTTCCATGCGCGCACGCTGGTCGCGCTTGCCTTTGCGCCACTGATAGAAGCCGCCGAGCAGCAGGTTGTCTTCGACCGACATCTCGCCGAACAACTCGCGCCGCTCGGGCACCAATGCGACGCCGCGCGCCACCATGGTCTCGACGCCGGGGCGCGCGATGCGCTCGCCATGCAGCGTGAGGCGGCCGGTGGAGGGCAGCAGGCCTATCGTCGCACACAGCAGGGTGGTCTTGCCGGCGCCGTTGGGGCCGATCACCGTGACGATCTCGCCTTCGTTCACATGCAGCTGCACGCTGTGCACCGCCTCGACGGTGCGGTAAGCGACGCAGAAGTCTTCGAGTTGGAGGATGGCGGTGCTCATCGTGCGTCTTCCAGCAGTTCGTCGTCGGCGCCGCCAAGATAGGCTTCCAGCACGCGCGGGTTGGCCTGCACTTCGGCGGGCGTGCCGGTGGCGATGACGGTGCCGAACTCCAGCACCGTGATGCGGTCGGCAAGGTTCATCACGAATTCCATGTCGTGTTCCACCACGAGGATGCCGAGGCCTTCAGCGCGCAGCTGGCTCAGCAGCACGGAGAGGGCACGCTTTTCCAGGTGGCGCAGGCCGGCGGCGGGTTCGTCGAGCAGCAGCACCGAAGGCTGGCCGGCGAGGGCGCGGGCGATTTCCACGACACGTTGCTGGCCGAGCGAGAGGGACGCGGCCGGCGTGTCGGCATGTGCGCCGAGGCCGCAGCGTTCGATTTGTCGACGGGCTTCCGCCATCAGTGCGGCCTCTTCGGCGCGATCGAGCCGCAGCATCGCAGCGAGCCAGCCGCGCTTTGCTCGCAGGTGGGCGCCGAGCGCCACGTTCTCGACCACGCTGCGCTGACCGAGCAGGCGCACATGCTGGAAGGTGCGGCCCAGGCCCAGTGCGGCGAAGGCGCGCGAGGGCTTGGTCGTCATCGATTGGCCGGAGAGCCGCACTTCACCGGAAGTAGGATCGTCCACGCCCGAGATCATGTTGAAGAAGGTGCTCTTGCCCGCGCCGTTCGGGCCGATCAGCGCGTGGATTTCGCCGGCTTTCAGCGTCATCGAGATCGCGTTGTTGGCGACGAGGCCGCCGAAACGCTTGCTCACGTCGCTGGCCTGCAGCAGCAGTTCGCCGGTGGCGGGCAGCGTGCGTTGCGCGAGCTGCGCGGGGGCGGCCTTCGATGCAGTCGGGATCTCTTTCCTGGCATCGTTGCGGACCCAGCGACTCGTCAGCCGCGCCAGCGTGGGCCAGAGCCCGTCCGCAAAGCGCTGGAGCACGAACAGCATCAGCAGGCCGAACACGATCACCTCGAAGTTGCCGCTGGTGCCGAGCAGGGCAGGCAGCACGTCCTGCAGCTTCTCTTTCAGCAGCGTGATGAGCGTAGCGCCGAGCACCGCGCCCCACAGATGGCCCGCGCCGCCGACCACCGCCATGAACAGCAGCTCGATGCCGATGTTCAGGTTGAAGGGGCTCGGGTTCACGAAGCGCTGCAGGTGCGCATAGAGCCAGCCCGACACCGCCGCGAGCAAGGCAGCCAGCACGAAGAGCTTGATGCGGTGGCGGGCCGTGTCCACCCCCATCGACTCGGCCATCAGCCGTCCGCCCTTGAGCGCGCGGATGGCGCGGCCTTCGCGCGAATCGAGCAGGTTGTGCAGCGCCCACAGCGCGAGCAGCAGCACGGCCCATGGCAGCAGCGCGGGGCCCACCGCGCCGCCCAGCCATGCGGCAGCCGTGGGCGAGGTGCAGATCCACGCGGTGGCGTACGCGCCCATGCCGACGAACGCGGCCTGGCCGAAGGAGGTCATGCCGCCCACGCCGGTCAGCATCACCAGCCCGGCAGCGACCAGCGCATAGAGGCCGATGTTGCTGAGCACCGAGACCGTGAACTCGGGCAGGAAACCCCAGGCCAGCGCGAGCGCGACGACGAGGACCAGCGTGAGCTGGCGCGGCGTGACCAGCGCGCGGCCGGCTGTCGGCGCGTTCACCGCGATGTTGTTCGAAGGCGAGCTCATTCCTCGTCCTCCACATGATGGCTGTGCAGCGAACGCCACCACAGCACGGGAATGATCAAAGTGAAGACCAGTACTTCCTTGAACGGGCTGGCCCAGAAAGAAGCAAAGGCTTCGAGCTGGCCGACCAGCAGCGCGCCGGCCAGCGCCAGCGGATAGCTCGCAAGTCCGCCGACGATGGCCGCGACGAAGCCCTTGAGGCCGATCAGGAAGCCGGTGTCGTAGTACACGGTGGTGATCGGTGCGATCAAGAGGCCCGACACCGCGCCGATCAACGCCGCGAGCGCAAAGCTCAGGTCACCCGACAGCTCCGTCGGTATGCCCGAGAGCCGTGCGCCCACGCGATTGATGGCGGTGGCGCGCAGCGCCTTGCCGACCATCGAGCGGCCGAAGAACAGGAACATCGCAATCACGAGCAACAGAGTGACGCCGACCACGACCAGCGATTGCCCGCTGACCGCGATGCCGCCGATGTCGAAGCGCGCTTCCGAGAAAGGCGCCGTGCGCGAACCTTCGGCGCCGAAGAACAGCAGGCCCAACCCGACCAGCACGCCATGCAGCGCGACCGAGACGATCAAGAGCATCAGCACGTTCGCATCCGCCAGCGGCCGGTAAGCCAGGCGGTAGAGCAGGGGACCGAGCGGCATGATCAGCACCAGCGTGGCGAGCGTCTGCCCGGCCATCGAGGTGGGCTTGAGCAGCAGCACCAGCGCCGCCGCCGCGAGCGGCAGCACCACGCACCACGCGAGCGCGGAGGCCCAGTCGACGACCGCGCCGCGCTTCCAGCGCCAGCACTCGACCACCAGCACCATCACCGCGAGCAGCAGCCACAGCGTGGCCGGCACGCGGCCGGCCTGCAGCATCGCCATCGAGAGCGCCCCGAAGGCGACGAACTCGCCCTGGGGAATGAAGATGACGCGCGTGACGGAAAACACCAGCACCAGCGCGAGCGCCATCAAACCGTAGACGGCACCGTTGACGATGCCGTCCTGCCCCAGTAGCAGGGCGATCTGCGAATCCATATAACAACAGCCTTCGGGCGGCGCCCGTTAGTCAGATCGGGAACACCGAGGAACCGGCTTTGCCGGGCCTCCGGTGTTGCCCCCGGTAGGGGGTAGGAGAAGCGACACGAAGTGCGCGAAGCCTGGGGGCGAGCCAAGTGCTCAGGGCTGGTATTTCCAGGCGCCGTTTTCGATCTTCACCATCACGCGGGCGCGTTGGTCCAGACCGAGGTGGTCCTTCTCGGTCATGTTGAAGACGCCGTGTGCACCGGACACGTCCTTGGTCTGCTCCAGCGCATCGCGCAGCGCGGCGCGGAACTCAGGCGTTCCGGGCTGGGCCTTCTTGAGCGCGACCGGCACGGCCGAGCTCATCAGCAGGCCGGCGTCCCAGGCGTGCGCGCCGAAGGTCGAGACCGTACCCTTGCCGTAGGCGGCTTCGTAGGCAGACACATAGGTCAGCGCAGACTTCTTCACCGGGTTGCTGGCGGGCAGCTGGTCGGCCACGAGCACGGGGCCGACCAGCAGGAAGGTGCCTTCCACGTCCTTGCCGCCGACGCGCAGGAAGTCGGCGTTCGCCACGCCGTGCGTCTGGTACATCTTGCCGGTGTAGCCGCGCTCCTTGAGCGCCTTCTGCGGCAGTGCAGCCGGCGTGCCCGCACCCGCGACCAGCACGGCGTCGGCCTTGGCGGCCATCATCTTCAGCACCTGGCCGGTCACCGAGGTGTCGGTGCGCGCATAGCGCTCGTTGGCGACGACGGTGATCTTCTTCAGCGCGGCAGCCTTGGCAAATTCTTCCGACCAGCCTTCGCCGTACGCATCGGCGAAACCGATGAAGGCGACGGTCTTCACGCCGTTGGAGGCCATGTGCTCGGCAATGGCGAGCGACATCATGATGTCGCTCTGCGGCGTCTTGAACACCCAGCGCTTCTTGGCGTCCACGGGCTCGACGATACGGGCCGATGCGGCCACCGAAATCATCGGCGTCCTGGCTTCGCTGACCACGTCGATCATGGCGAGCGAGGTGGGCGTGGTGGAGGAGCCCAGCACGATGTCGACCTTGTTCTCGGCAATGAGCTTGCGCGTGTTGGCCACGGCCGCCGTGGTGTCGGAGGCGTCGTCCAGCACGATGTAGTTGATCTTCTGGCCGCCGATGGT
This sequence comes from Variovorax sp. YR752, assembly GCA_945860785.1. Classification (GTDB taxonomy): domain Bacteria; phylum Pseudomonadota; class Gammaproteobacteria; order Burkholderiales; family Burkholderiaceae_C; genus Variovorax. Next base: position 9,717 of record CAMATD010000087.1, read on the forward strand.
CTTGGGCATCAGGGAGATGGTGTTCTTCTCGGGAATGCCGAGCGAGGCGGCCGGGCCGGTGGCCGATACCGTCACGCCGACATTGACGTCGGCCCAGGCCGCGGCGGCACAGGCGCACAGCGCGGCGATCAGCAGGGGCTTGAAGAAGAATTTCATTTGGACTTGTCTCCGGGTTGAAAAATCGTTGAGGCCTGACGTATCAACGCTCGTCGAAAGACAAGGTGACACGTTCGGTGAGAGGGTGGGCCTGGCAGGTCAGGATGAATCCCGCGGCTACTTCATTCTTGTCGAGCGCGAAGTTTCTTTCCATGCGGACTTCCCCGTCCACGAGCTTGGCGCGGCAGGTGCCGCACACGCCCGAGGTGCAAGAGAACGGCACTTCGAGGCCCGCGGCCGAGGCGGCATCGAGGATGCTCGGCTGCCCTTCGGTGAAGGTGATCTCGCGCTGCAGGCCGTCGCGCACGATGGTGATGCGCGCCTGCTTGGCGTCGCCCGGTTTCGCTTCATGCACCACCGCGCCGACCTGGGTCGCCGAGGGCAGCGCGACGCCGAAGCGCTCGATATGGATGCGCTCTTCGGGCACGCCGGCGGCGAGCAGCGCGGCCTCGGCCTCGTCGTTCATCTGGAATGGGCCGCAGATGTAGACGTGGTCGATGCCGGCGGCCGGCGCCACCGACTGCAGGAACTCGCCGATCTTCTCGCGGTTCATCACGCCGAAGCCCAGCGGCGAATCGGTGTGCTCGTCGGAGAACACATGCTGCAGCACGAGGCGCGTCATGTAGCGGTTCTTCAGGTCCTCGATTTCTTCCTTGAACATCGTGGACTGGAGCTGGCGGTTGCCGTAGATCAGCGTGAAGCGGCTCTTCGGCTCGCGCGCCAGCACCGTCTTCATGATCGACAGGATCGGCGTGATGCCGCTGCCGCCCGCGATGCCGACGTGGTGGCGCGCCGAAGCCGGCTCGATCGGCACGAAGAAGCGGCCCTGCGGCGCCATCACCTGCAGCGTGTCGCCGGGTTGCAGGCTGGCGTTGATCCAGTTGGAGAACACGCCGTCGCGCACCTTGCGCACGCCGACGCGCAGTTCGCCGTCGTCGAGGCCGGCACAGATCGAGTAGGAGCGGCGCAGGTCCTGGCCGTCGATGTCGTGGCGCAAGGTGAGGTACTGGCCCTGCGTGAAGCCGAAGACTTCCTGCAGGTCGGTGGGCACTTCGAACGAGACGATGACGGCCTCAGCCGTGTCGGGCTCGATGGCCTTCACGCGCAGGGGGTGGAAGAGGGTGCTCATCGCTTAGATCGGCTTGAAGTGTTCGAAGGGTTCGCGGCAACTCATGCAGCGATACAGGGCCTTGCAGGCGGTGGAGCCGAAGGCGGACAGGCGTTCGGTGCGCTCGCTCGCGCAACGCGGGCAGGCGATGCGTTCACCGGCGATGCGGCCGAAAAGGCGGATGGGCATCGCGGTGTTGGACGCCATCTCGGGCGTGAGGTGAGCCGGCGGCGCAATGCCATACGCCTTGAGCTTGGCGCGGCCTTCCTCACTGATCCAGTCGCTGCTCCAGGCGGGCGCGCGGCGCAGCGTGGCGCGTGCGCGGCCGAGGCCGGCTTGTTCGATGGCGGCCAGCACGTCGTGCTCGATGGCTTCGGTCGCGGGGCAGCCCGAGTACGTCGGCGTGAGCACGATCTCCAGCCCGTCGTCATGCTCGATCACTTCGCGCACGATGCCGAGGTCGCAGACCGACACGGCCGGCACCTCGGGGTCGAGCACCGTGTGGAGCACGGCCCACGCCGCATCGACGCGCGACGCCAGCGCGTTCACCACACGCCTCCGGGGAAACTGCGCTGCAGGTGCTGCATCTCGGTGAGGATGTAGCCCATGTGCTCGCTGTGCACGCCCTGCTTGCCGGTGCTGCGGAACGCAGCTTCCTTCGGCATCGCGAGGCCGGCCGCGTCGAGCACCTGCTGCATCTCGGCGAGCCAGGGGTCTCGCAGTTCGCTCCATGCCGGGCCGAGGCCGCTGGCGCTGGCTTCTTCGTCCACCGCGTCGCTCTCGAACAGTTCGGGCATGTAGAGCCACAACTGCTTCAGCGCTTTCTCGGTGCGGCGGCGCGATTCATCGGTGCCGTCGCCCAGGCGCACGACCCAGTCGGCCGAGTGCTGCTGGTGGTAGCGCGCTTCCTTCACGGCCTTGCCGGCGATGGCGGCCACTTCGGCATCGCTCGATGCAGCGAGGCGTTGCCACAGCAGCTTGAGCAGCGTGGCGACCATGGTGTTGCGCAGCACGGCGAAAGCGAAGTCGCCGCGCGGCAGCTCGACCAGCGTGAGGTTGAAGTAGTCGCGCTCGTTGCGCAGGTAGGCGAGCTGGTCTTCGTCGTGTTCGCGGCCTTCGATGTGGCCGGCATGCGTGAGCAGTCCGCGCGCCTGGCCGACGAGGTCGAGCGCGATGTTGGCTATCGCGATGTCTTCTTCCAGCACGGGTGCATGGCCGCACCATTCGCCCAGGCGCTGCGCGAGCACCAGGCAGGTGTCGCCGATGCGCAGCAGGTATTGCACGGCGGGCGTGCGGTTCAGTTCGATCGATGCTTGCATTTCAGTGGCTCCAACGCGCGTTGTGTTGCGGGTTGCTTATGTTCAAGGGCTTTTTTGTTCGGGGCGCGTGTACAGGGCACCGGGTGCTCCCCTCCGCGAATGTCCCCCGCTTCGCTCCTCCTTTATTTCGCTGCGGGGAGCACCCGGTGCCCTATGCACGAGAGGCGCGGCCGTTGTGCCGGCCGATCAACCGCTGCGCCGAGCGCTCACGCCGGCGGTGTGCTCTGCGCAGCGAAATAAAGGAGGAGGCATGCGGCCTTAGGCCGCGCCGGGGGACATTCGCGGAGCAGAGCACACCGTCGGCGTGAGCGCGCCCCGAACAGAGCACCAAACGAACAACAGAAGCAAGGAGATGTCTCATATCTACATGTGGTCGACCGACTTGGGCAACGCGTAGAAAGTCGGATGCCGATAGACCTTGTCCTCCGCCGGATCGAAGAACATGTCCTTGTCAGCCGGGTCGCTCGCCACGATCTGCTCGGAGCGCACCACCCAGATGCTGCTGCCTTCCTGCCGCCGCGTGTACACGTCGCGCGCCATCTGGATCGCCATCTTGGAATCGGCCGCGTGCAGGCTGCCGCAGTGCTTGTGGTCGAGGCCAGCCTTGCTGCGCACGAACACTTCCCACAGGGGCCACTCTTGTTTGGTCGTATCGGCGCTCATGCGGCCTCCTTCATCGGTTGTTTGTTGGCGTGGGCCATCGCGGCTTCGCGGACCCAGGCGCCGTCGTCCCAGGCGTCGACGCGGGCCTGCAGGCGCTCGCGGTTGCAGGGGCCGTCGCCGCCCACCACGCGCCAGAACTCGCTCCAGTCGATGGTGCCGAAGTCGTGCGCCTGGCGCTCTTCATTCCACTTGAGGTCGGGGTCGGGCAGCGTCACGCCGAGGATGCGCGCCTGCTCGACGGCGGCATCGATAAACTTCTGGCGCAGCTCGTCGTTGCTGAAGCGCTTGATGCCCCAGCGCATCGACTGCGCCGAGTTGGGCGACTGGTCGTCCGGCGGGCCGAACATCATGATCGAGGGCCACCACCAGCGGTCGACCGCGTCCTGCACCATCGCCTTCTGCGCGTCGGTGCCGTGGGTCATCATGGTCAGCAGGGCTTCGTAGCCCTGGCGCTGGTGAAAGCTCTCTTCGCGGCAGATGCGGATCATGGCGCGCGCATACGGCGCATACGAACAGCGGCAGATCGGCACCTGGTTCATGATGGCCGCGCCATCGACCAACCAGCCGATGGTGCCCATGTCGGCCCAGGTGAGCGTCGGGTAGTTGAAGATCGAGCTGTACTTGGCCTTGCCGCTGTGCAGCGCGTCGAACATCTGGTCGCGCGAGGTGCCCAGTGTTTCGGCGGCGGCGTACAGGTAGAGACCGTGGCCGCCTTCGTCCTGCACCTTGGCCAGCAGGATGGCCTTGCGCTTGAGCGTGGGCGCGCGGCTGATCCAGTTGCCTTCGGGCAGCATGCCGACGATTTCCGAGTGCGCGTGCTGGCTGATCTGCCGCACCAGCGTCTTGCGGTAGTGCTCGGGCATCCAGTCCTTCGCCTCGATGAAGTCGCCGGCGTCGATGTGCGCGTCGAAGCGCTCCTCGAGCTGCATCTCCTCGGCGGAGCGCACGGCTTTCTTCTTGTCGTCGCCGGCGTCCTTGCCCATGGTGTCCATTGCCTGGGTGTACATGTGCGTGTCCTTTGCAAAGAGGTTTGAAACGGCGCGCGCTCAGCGCGGCCGGGTGTCGACGACGCGGCGGGCCTTGCCCGTTTGCGTGCGTTCGATGGAATCGGGGTCGAACACGCGCACCGTGGTCGAGATGCCGACCAGCGTCTTCACGCGGTCCTGCACCCAGCTGGCGATGGCCTTGCGTTCGGTTTCGTCGACGCTCGAGTGGGGCTGCAGTTCGCAATGCACCTCGACCTCGTCGAGCAATCCATCGCGACGCACGTGCACCTGGTAAAGGCCCGAGAGGCACTTGTGCGCGAGCACGATTTCTTCCACCTGCGTGGGGAAGACGTTGACGCCGCGGATGATCATCATGTCGTCGCTGCGACCGACGATCTTGCCCATGCGGCGGAAGGCGCGCGAGGTCGGCGGCAGCAGGCGCGTGAGGTCGCGCGTGCGGTAGCGCACGATGGGCATGGCTTCCTTGCTGAGCGAGGTGAAGACGAGTTCGCCTTCTTCGCCATCGGCCTTCAGCTCGCCGGTCTCGGGGTCGATGATCTCGGGGTAGAAGTGGTCTTCCCAGATCACGGGGCCGTCCTTGCTCTCGACGCATTCGCTCGCGACGCCGGGGCCCATCACTTCGGAGAGGCCGTAGATGTCGACCGCGTCGATGCCGGCCTTGGCTTCGATGTCGCGGCGCATCGCCTCGGTCCACGGCTCGGCGCCGAAAATGCCGATCTTGAGCGAGCTGTCTTTGGCGCTGAGGCCCTGGCGCTCGAACTGCTCGATGATCACCTGCATGTAGCTGGGCGTGACCATGATGATGTCGGGCTTGAAGTCCTGGATCAGCTGCACCTGCTTCTCGGTCTGGCCGCCGGACATCGGGATCACAGTGCAGCCTGCGCGCTCGGCGCCGTAATGCGCACCGAGGCCGCCTGTGAAGAGGCCGTAGCCGTAGGCCACATGGATCATGTCGCCGGCACGGCCGCCCGCGGCACGGATGGAGCGGGCAACGAGGTCGGCCCAGGTGTCGATGTCGTTCTTCGTGTAGCCGACCACCGTCGGCTTGCCGGTGGTGCCCGACGATGCATGGACGCGCGCCACCTGCGTGCGCGGCACGGCGAACATGCCGAAGGGGTAGTTGTCGCGCAGGTCGGTCTTCACCGTGAACGGAAACTTCGACAGGTCGGCGAGCGACTTCAGATCGTTCGGGTGTACGCCCTTCGCATCGAAGGCCTTGCGGTAGTGCGGCACGTTGTCATAGGCGCGCTGCAGCGTGGTGCGCAGGCGGCTGAGTTGCAGGGCGATGATTTCGTCGCGGCTCGCGGTTTCGATGGGCTCGAGCTCGCCGGGGGCGGGGTGTCTGGCTGTCATGGTGTTGATGTCTCCTCAGGCGGCAACGGCTGGCCGGCCTTTGGCGGTGCAGGAGCGGCCGCGGAACATCGCGATGCGCTCGCCGCGCTGGTTGGTGATTTCGGTGTCGTACACGCCGGTGCGCCCGGCCTTCGAGATTTCGTGGCAGCGCGCGGTGAGCACATCGCCTTCGCGCGCCGGCGCGATGAAGTCGATCGAGAAGCCCGAGGCCACGGTCAACTCGTTGTACGAGTTGCAGGCAAAGGCGAAGGCCGAGTCGGCCAGCGTGGCCATGAAGCCGCCGTGGCAGGTGGCGTGGCCGTTGAGCATGTCGGGGCGCACAGGCATCTCGATGGTGGCCTGGCCGGGGCCGACCTCGACGATGCGCATGCCGAGGCCCTTGGTCGCGTTGTCGTTCGCGAGCATGCCGTCGCGGACGTACTCGGCCGTTTGCTGCGGGGTGCGGGTGGTGTCGGTCATGGCTCAGCGGTCCTTGAACACCGGCGCGCGCTTGGCGAGAAAGGCCTCGACGCCTTCGCGGTAGTCGTTGGCGTTGCCCATCTCGCGCTGGAGGCGGGCTTCTTCTGCGAGTGCCGTGTCGAGGTCCATGTCCTGTGCCGCGGCCATGGCTTGGCGGGTCGCGACGAGTGCGCGGGTCGGCATGGCGGACAGCTTCGATGCGAGTGCTGCGACTGTTTCGGTCAGCGCTGCGTCGTCCACGCATTGCCAGATCAGGCCGATGCGGGCGGCTTCCTCGGCCGGCAGCTTGTCGCCGAGCAGCGCGATGCCGAGCGCGCGCGCCGAGCCCACGAGGTGGGGCAGCAGCCAAGTGCCGCCGCTGTCGGGCACGAGGCCGATCTTGGTGAAAGCCTGGATGAAGCTGGCCGAGCGGCCGGCCACGACGAGGTCGCAGCACAGTGCGAGGTTGGCGCCCGCTCCGGCGGCAACGCCGTTCACTGCGGCGATCACGGGCACCGGCATCGAGCGCAGGCGTGCAACGAGCGGGACGTAGTAGGTGGAGATGACGTGGCCCAGGTCCTTGGGCGCGGCGCCGGGCGTGAAGTCGGGGGCGACCGAGGGATCGGCCAGGTCCTGTCCGGCGCAGAAGGCGCGGCCGGCGCCCGTGAGCACCACACAGCGCACGCTGTCGTCCTGCGCTGCGAGCTCCAGTGCTGCCATCAGTTCGGCATGCAGCTCGGTCGTGAAGCTGTTGAGCGCCGCAGGGCGATTGAGGCTCAGCGTGCGGACCGCGCCGGCATTGCGGGTGAGAACTAAAGGTTCTGACATGAGGTGTCTCTCATCCTTGTGGGGGGGTGAATCGGGCTCGCAAACACTATTGACCGACCGTTCGGTTGATTTTAGGATCGATCTCAATCCCGACACAAGCGGGTTTGTGATTCAGGGCAAACCCTGAGTCCCGGAAAAAGGAGACTGACCGAATGCCCAGCTATTCCATCGACGGCGTGATCCCCGTCGTCGACCCGAGCGCGTACGTCCACCCCAGCGCGGTGTTGATCGGCGACGTGATCGTCGGCCCCAACTGTTATGTCGGCCCCTGCGCCAGCCTGCGCGGCGACTTCGGCCGCATCGTGCTGGAGGAGGGCTCGAACGTGCAGGACCACTGCTGCATCCACGGCTTTCCGGACAACGACACGGTGGTCGAGGTCAATGGCCACATCGGGCACGGCGCGATCCTGCACAGCTGCATCGTGCGGCGCGATGCGCTGGTGGGCATGAACGCGATAGTGATGGACGAGGCCGAGATCGGAGAGAAAGCCATCGTTGCGGCCTGTGCCTTCGTGCCGGCCGGCATGAAGGCACAGGCGCGCTCGCTGGTGTCGGGCATTCCGGCGAAGGTGAGGCGAGAGCTCAGCGATGAAGAAATCGCTTGGAAGCTCGAAGGCACGCACGTCTACCAGGCGCTGACGGTGCGCAGCCTCGAGAGCCTGCGCGAGGTCGCGCCGCTCGCGGAGTGGAGACCGACCGACCGCGCCTGCCGGCGATCGACGTGCGCTCGCTCATCGCCACGCGGCGCGGATAACCCCCGCCCCCGCTTCATGCAAGATCGCGCGTTGCCCTCAACCGCCTAAATCCAGGAACCAGATCCGATGCCGCGTGGAAGATCCGCCACCTACGACGACCAGCGCGAACTGATCCTCGCGCAGGCCGCCCAGCTGTTCGCGCGCCGAGGCTATCCCGCCACCTCGATGAACCAGGTGGCCGAGGCCTGCAATCTCTCGAAGGCCACGCTCTATCACTACTACAAGGACAAGAGCAGCCTCCTGATCAGCATCGCTGAGACGCACGTGTCGAAGCTGGCCGCGCTGGTGGCCGAGGAAGAGGCCTCGCACCACACCGACGAAGAGCGGCTGCGCCGCTTCATCTACCGCATCGTCGAGGAATACGCCGGCGCGCAGGACGCGCACCGCGTGCTGACCGACGACGTGCGCTTTCTCGAAGAGGAAGACCGCGAGCGCGTGCTGAACAAGGAGCGCGAGGTGGTGGCGGGCTTTGCGCGCGCGGTGTCCGCGCTGCGGCCCAGAGCGCCGAGCGACGATCTGGCCAAGCCGCTGACCATGCTGCTGTTCGGCATGATCAACTGGATGTTCACCTGGATGAAGCCCGACGGCCAGCTCGACCATGCGGCGATTGCGCCGATCGTGGCGGACCTGTTCCTGGGCGGTGTCGGCGCGGTGAAGCGGCCGCCAGCGGCCGCAGCCGCCGTTGGCGCCCCGGCGGCTAAAGAATCCGGTTGAACCAGAGCAGCGACAGCCCCGCCGACAGCAGCGTCAGCACCGCCGCGCCGAGCGCGAACAGCGCAGAGACCTCGGTTGCCTTCTTCTCCACGGTGAGCCGTGAGCTCAGCGTTTCGTAGACCTTCTTCAGGTCGTTCGCGGTACCCGCGTAGAAGTACTCGGCCTGCGTCTTGTTGGCGATGGCCTTGAGCGTGTCCTCGTCGAGCCGCACGCGCATCGACCAGCCCTCGAAGCCGATGGTTTCGCCATCGACCGTGCCCACGCCCACGGTGTAGATGCGCACGCCGCGGTCGGCCGCGGCCTTGGCGGCATCGAGCGGGTCGACGCCGGTGGTGCGCTGGCCGTCGGTCAGCATGATGATCGCGGCCGAGGTGAAGGAGCCCGGCGCCACGGGCGTGAAGTTCTTGAGTTTCTTTTCGGTCTGGTCGATCGGCATGCCGCGCTGGCGGCTCGGCGCGCTGAACTGTTCGATGTCGAGGCCCGCATCGGGGAACAGCGTGGCGAGCGACACCACGATGGCGTTGCCGGTGGCGGTGGCGCGCTGCAGCTGGAAGCTGTCGATGGCGGTGACCAGGTCGTCGTGGTTGGTGGTGGGCAGCTGCGCCACCTGGGCGCTGCCCGCGAAGGCGACGATGCCCACTTTCACGCTGCGCGGCAGGTCCTTGATGAAGCTCTTGGCCGCTTCCTGCGCTGCCACCAGCCGGTTGGGCAGCACGTCGGCTGCGCGCATGCTGCCCGACACGTCCATCGCGAGGATGATGGTCTGCTGGTTCGACGGCAGCACCACCACCGCCATCGGCCGCGCCGCGGCCACCAGCATCGCGGCCACGGCCAGCAGGAACAGGAAGGGCGGAATGTGCCGCCGCAGGGTCTGGCCCGGGCCCATGGCCTCGCGCACGAGCGAGAGGCTGGCATAGCGCACCGCCAGCTTCTTCTTGCGGCGGATCAGCCAGAGGTAGAGCAACACCAGCAGCGGCAAGGCCGTCAGCAGCCAGAGGAATTGAGGCCAGAGAAAAGTCATGCTGCCACCGCCTTCACGCCACCGATGCCGATGCGCGTGCGGCGCTTGCGCATGTCGGCAAAACGAACGATGGCTTCCACCAGGTCGTCGCTGGTCGAGAGCTCGAGCGCGTCGACGCCGGCCTTGGCGAGCGAAGCGCGCAGCGTCGCCTCGCGTTCGGCGGCCAGGCGGGCGAAGCGCTTGCGAAAGCCGGGATCGTGGGTGTCGACCCAGAGCTGCTCGCCGGTCTCGGCATCGCGCAGCGGCACCAGGCCGAGGTCGGGCAGTTCGAGTTCGAGCGGGTCGAAGAGACGCACCGCAATCACTTCATGCCGCTGCACCAGCTGGCCCAGCGGGCGCTCCCAGCCGGGCTCGCTCAGGAAGTCGGACACCACGAACACGGTGGAGCGGCGCGGCATCAGCGTGGCGGCGGATTTCAGCAGGTCGTCGAGGCGGGTCATGCCTTTTTGCGTGGGAGCGGCTTCTGCCTTGTCGGCACGCCGCTCCATCGCATGCAGCAGGTGCAGCACGTGGCGCCGGCCGCTGCGCGGCGGGATCACGGCTTCGAGCTCCTTGCCGTAGACCAGCGCACCGACCCGGTTGCCGTGCCGCGTGAGCAGGCGCGCCAGCACGCCGACGAAGCCGGCCGAGATCTCGCGCTTGGCTTTGAGGCCCGAGCCGAAGTCGACCGAGCGGCTCAGGTCGAGCACGAACCAGGCGGCCATCTCGCGGTCTTCGGTGAAGACGCGCACATGCGGCGTCTGCAGGCGGGCGGTGACGTTCCAGTCGATGTGGCGCACGTCGTCGTGGTGCTGGTATTCGCGCAGGTCGGCCAGGTCGAGGCCGGTGCCGCGCATCAGCGTGCGGTAGTCGCCCTGCAGCAGGCCGTCGAGGCGGCGGATGACGGTCCATTCGAGCCGGCGCAGCGCGCGCTCCGCCCCGCCGGCTTCCGCGGCAAGCCGTTCGTCGTTCGCGGCCGCGGGGGCCTTACGCCACCAGCTTTTCATGTTCGAGGGGTTTGGGTGGAGCGGGGACGGCCCGCATGATCTTTTCGACCAGGCCGTCGGGCGTCAGCCCTTCGGACAGGCCTTCGTAGGAAAGCGTCACGCGATGGCGCAGCACGTCGGGTACCAGCGCGGTCATGTCTTCGGGCAGCGCATAGCTGCGGCCGCGCAGCAGCGCCAGTGCGCGTGCGCCCTCGGTCAAGCTGATGCTCGCGCGCGGGCTGGCGCCGAAGGTGATGAAGCGGCGCAACTCCTTGAGGCCGTGCTTCTCGGGCGTGCGCGTGGCCGACACGAGCTTGACGGCGTACTGGATCAGCGACGGGTCCACATACACGCGCCGGGCTTCGGCCTGCAGCTCTGCAAGCTGCTCGGTAGTGGCCACCGGCGTGGCCGCCACCGGCGGGCCGATCACGCGCTGGACGATCACGAACTCTTCCTCGTCGCTCGGGTAGTCGACCAGCACCTTCATCATGAAGCGGTCGACCTGCGCCTCGGGCAACGGGTAGGTGCCCTCGGTCTCGATCGGGTTCTGCGTGGCCATCACGAGGAAGGGGCGCGGCACCTTGTGCGTTTCGCCGGCGATGGTGACCTGCCGCTCCTGCATCACTTCGAGCAGCGCGCTCTGCACCTTGGCCGGCGCGCGGTTGATTTCATCGGCCAGCAGCAGGTTGGTGAATACCGGCCCGAGGCTGGTGCTGAACTCGCCCGACTTCTGGTTGTACATGCGCGTGCCGACCAGATCGGCGGGGAGCAGGTCGGGGGTGAACTGGATGCGCTTGAATTGACCGCG
>CAMATD010000088.1 GCA_945860785.1 Variovorax sp. YR752
TCTCCGGTCGTGGTGGGGATGTAAGGGGAAGGTGGTGCCTGCGAACGCTGGCGAATTTAAGCGTATAAATAGGATTAATATGCTGGTAAAAACCCTCTAGCAAGCCTTGTGCCCAAAACCGACCCACCCTCGCCGATGACGCCGTTTAAGATCGCGCGCTGTTGCGCATCCCGCGCATCTCCCGATGGGCATGGAGCGTTTCAATGAGAGTGGGAGAGAACCGTCCTAAGCGGCAGAAGCTCTCGGACGTCATCGTCGAGGACGTCAAGCGCTGGATCGTGGCGGAGCGCAAGCAGCCCGGCGACCGGCTACCGAACGAGAAGGAACTGATCGAGCTCTTCGGCTATTCGAAGAGCACGGTGCGGGAGGCGCTGAAGGCACTGGAAGTGCGCGGGCTGATCTCCATCCGCACCGGGCCTGGCGGCGGCGCGTACCTGCAGCAGGTGTCGGTGGACCATGCGTCGGAGCCGCTGCGCAACTTCCTGCACTTCCATCATCTGGATGGGCATCACATCTATCAGTTGCGCAAGGCGCTGGAGCCCGAGCTGGCGGTGAGCGTGGTCGGCAAGCTGACGTCCGAGCAATTCGAGCGGCTGGAAGAAAACGTCCGCCTCTGCACCATCGAGCCCACAAACGATGACGAACTGCGCATGCAGCGCGAAGCCGAACTCGCCTTCCACACCATGCTGGCCGAGAGCTGCCCCAATCCGATGCTCTCCTTCATGTGCCGTTTTCTCAACGACCTGCTGAGGGACCTCGTGGTCTACAAGAAGGCGCTGGACCATCACCACTTCGGCGAGGCCAACGTCGACTATCACACGCAGCTGCTGGCGGCCTATCGCAAGGAAGATGCGGACGAAGTGCGCCGGCTGATGGCCGAGCACATGGTCGATGCCGAGGCGCATATGCACGAGATGGAGGCGCACATCGGGGCCAAGCATCTGCTGCTGCCGAGTGGGCAGCGTTAGCGAGAAGCCAGCCTGGCAACCGGCTCCCATGTCCGGTTGCCCCGGCGACGTTACTGCCAGTTGGCGGCGATGACCGAGTTCAGGCTGCTCTGGTAGTTGGGCGGCAGCGTGGTTTGTCCCGCTGCCGGCGGCGAGAAGCTCGCCATCGCCTGCACGAGGTTCTGCACATTGCTGTCGCTCAACACATGGCCGTCGCTGGTCTCAAAGCTCTCTAGCTGGTACTGACTTCCCAGGTACCAGTCTCGGAGCACATACGCGTCTGACGTACCAACGATGCTGACTTCAAGATTATTGCCAACTTGCCTGAACCACAGTTGATCGGGCGCGATGTCCTCACCGAACAGCGCCGCATCATTTTGATCGGCACTCACATCGTTCTGGACAATTGTGTCGATGCCGCTCCCACACTCTAGCCCGAACATGTCGTTCCCAGCTCCGCCATCGAGAAGGTCGTTTCCACTTCCCCCATTTAGAGCGTCATCACCCTCACCGCCAAAAAGCGAATCGTCACCCGCATCCCCGAAAAGGTAGTCATTGCCCGCGAGCCCTTCAAGCACGTCGGCATTTGAGGTCCCGGCAATGTCATCGTCATGGATTGAATTAACGACAACTCGAACCTCAATCTCACTTGAGGTCCAAACGGTGCCATCAGCGAACGATACCGACTCAATGCGAGACTCTGGGGAACTCATCCAATTCGCCACAACGACGGAATCGTTGTTTCCGTACCAGAATGTGTAATCACCCGAACCACCACCGACCACAACGACTTCATTAGCGCTGACTGTTGCATCGAACGCCAGTGTGTCGTCGCCCTCTCCTCCTGAGAGATAGTCGTTTCCACTGCCGCCGTGCAATTGATCGGCACCACCATATCCAAATAGGTAGTCGTCGCCATCGAGGCCAGTTAGTCGATCGGGACCAGAGGTCCCAACGAGCGTTTCGCCGGACGGATAGCCGCCTGGTTCTTCAGGCACACGCGCAGCAAGATCCGTCGCAGACCAAACAGTCCCGTCAGCGAACTCGACGTTGAAAATCAGAGCCTGCTCCTTGCTCCAACCAGCGATATTGATCGAATCTGTAGATCCTGCAATGCGCAGAACTATGCCGTACCCGTCACTCCACCATTCGACAATGACATCGTCTGGCGCAATACCTGCGCCGAAGCGCAGCACGTCGACATCGCCGGGCTCATAGTCAGGGCGCTGGATTGTGTCAACACCATCACTAAGATTGAAAACATAGACGTCGCTGCCGATTCCGCTGCTGAGCCTATCGTCTCCGGTGCCGCCGACAAGCAAGTCATTTCCACCGTACCCCCATAGAGAGTCGTCACCTGCGAGCCCTTGGAGAATGTCTGCACCGGCGGCTCCCTCCAGCATGTCGCTGTACCTTGTAGCGCCGGCCACCCTCGCTTCGATATCGCTCACTGTCCATACTGTGCCGTCCGCAAACCTGACATTCTCAATATGACCCTCAGGAGCGCTCATCCAATTGCCCAGCGTCACGCGGTCGGCAGCGCTGTACCACAAGTTGTAATTTCCAGATTGATCCACCGTCACGTCCACGTCGGCGGAACTGACCGTGGCATCGAACGCCAACACATCGATTCCGCCAGTGTCGGAAACAAAATCGCGTCCGTCACCGCGACCAAAGGAATAGAGGTCATCGCCGTCTCCTCCTTCCAGCCAATCATTTCCAGTACCTCCGTGCAGTCGATCGGCACCGCCATATCCGTAGAGATGGTCGTCGCCAGCGGCCGCGTCGAATTGATCTGCGAACGTCGTACCGTTGAGCGTATCGTTCGCCTCGGTTCCTACTAAATCCAACCGCGCCGCAACATCGGCGGCAGACCAGACAGTCCCGTCAGCGAATTCGACGCGAGAGATTCCGCGTCCGGAAGGCCCTGCATAGAACGAGATCGAATCGGCGGCCCCGACAACGCGCAGGTCGAACGTGTCAAGAGCCATTGCGCCATGGCTGTACCCATGCTCAACGGCGATGTCGGTCGGTGCAACACTTGCTCCCAAGCGCAGTACGTTTAGATCACCGACCACATTGTCTTCCTCGTTGATCGTGTCGTTCCCGTCGCCGCGGTTGAAGATGTAGACATCATTGCCGGCACCGCCGTCTAAGTTATCGTCTCCGGTCCCACCGGAAAGGGTGTCGGCTCCGTGGCCGCCATTCAACCAATCGTTTCCGGCGCCGCCCCGAATGACATCGTCACCAGCGAGTCCATACATCAGGTCATTGCCACCCATTCCATCAAGGGTGTCATCAGAGTATTTCCCGACTATGTAGTTATCTGAATCATTGGCCAGAAGTCGTTGCATGTCGCTGTGGATTTTTTCGGCGGTCCACACGGTACCGTCGGCGAATCGGATTTGATCGATGCTCGATCTCCCGTTTGCCCCGCCAAAGAAGTCCTTGAGCTGCACGCTCTTCATGATGGGTAGGCCAGGGGCAGCGTTGAATCCGACCCAGAGATCTGATCCGGCTACCAGGGAAATGACGATATCGGCCGGATTGATGCCCACGCCAATCTGCAAGACATCCACGTCGTCGACGTTGCCCGAACTTTCAAACACCTTGTCTGCGCCCGTCGCCCCGTCTAGAAAATATGTGTCGCTTCCGTTGCCACCGTAAAGCTCGTCGGCGCCAGCGCCGCCCCAAAGAATGTCGTTGCCGTCAAGACCCGCGATCACATCGTCGCCAGACGTTCCCGAAAGAGCATCAGCACCAGTCGTCGCAACTGCGACGGTCAGGCGAGACTCGATTGCTGCCTGGTTCCATGTGGAGCCATCAGCAAAGCGCACTTGACCAACCTTCTGCATAGCACCGTCAGCCTAAAAGTAGCCTGAGATCTGCACAAGGTCATTGGCACCGACGGCGAAAATCAAGTCATTTCTGAAACGATGCACGGCCACATCGCTAGCAACGATGCCGTTGCCAAACTGGAGCTGATCCATCGACGTAGCATCACCTGTCGCCGTGTTGTTGATCACATCATGTCCATCGCCAACATTGAACAGGTATGTGTTGCTACCACCGCTCGCGGTCAGAACATCGTTGCCCCGTCCACCAGAAAGAGTGGCCGAACCACCGGTGGCGACGATGATGTCGTCTCCCTTTCCTCCGATGGCATGAAGCGCGCCAGCGCCATCTCTCCAACTCAAGGCCGCCTCTGAATATCGCCCGACCAGTTCGGAGTAGCTCAAGCTGAGGCCACTGGCAAATTGATAGGTCTGTATCGCGCCACCCAATCCACCTTGCACAACGACTCGGTCGGCCTCGGTGTAGTCAAGGATGAGGGAGGCGCCGCCTGCTCCAGCAGAAACGCGCATCGCATTTGCGTTGATACTGCTTCCGAATCGCACAGTATTGCTACCGTCTTCGTCATGGATGCTATCAGTGAGACCGACACTCGAGGTCGCACCGTCGCCTGCGTCGAGCACATAGGTGTCGTCACCAGCACCGCCTGACAACTGATCGACTCCAGTGCCACCGATCAAGGTATCGTTGCTGGCATTGCCATCGATCATGTCATTGCCAGCACCACCTTCGAGCCAGTCAGCCCCGGCCGCTCCCGCTGCCAATCCCGAGGTGTCATCGTCTCCGCGTAGGTAGTCGTTTCCATCTCCGCCAAGCAGCACATCAGAGCCACCACCGCCAAAAAGCATGTCATCCCCGGCGCCACCGTCCAGATAATCGGCGCCATGAGCAGAAGCAGCAACATTGCCTTGTTCGTCGTCGCCGAGCAGGGTGTCGTCTCCCGCCCCCCCAAACAAGAAATCGTCGTTGCCGCCGCCGACCAACTGATCACTCCCATCCCCTCCATCAAGGTAATCTCGACCTTGATCAGCAAGTGGAACAATGCTCTGATCGTCATCACCCCATAGATAGTCGTCGCCGGAGCCGCCGACGAGGCGGTCGTCTTTACCTCCACCAATCAACATGTCATTGCCTTCCCCACCATCGAGGAAATCGCTGCCATGGATGCTTGCGGGTGTGTTGATGATGCTGCTGCTGTCATCCCCCCACAGTCGGTCGTTGTCCGCACCACCGTACAGTGTGTCGTCTCCGCCTTGGCCTTGAAGGTAGTCGTCACCCGAGCCGCCCAGCAAGATATCGTTTCCATACGCGTCGAACGGCGTGAAGTTCGCTGAGTTGACCTGAGCCACGCCATCGCCCCATATGTGATCGTTACCCGCATCGCCATACAGCACGTCCGCACCGTCCATCCCGGTGATCACATCGTTGTCGTCACCACCATGCACTGCATCCGCTCCGGTACCCGCAGATATGTAGTCATCACCTGCACCACCGTCAATCACATTGCCGGTTGATTCGACATAGGAGCCGCCGCCCGGTGCAGGAACGCCAGGGAAAATGTTCGCACCCGAAACCTGGGTCACCGTGTGATAGGCCGCATTGACTCCCGATGGATCAAACACTACCCATGAGAAACCGCGTGCTAATTCAACCCCCGTAGAGCTAGGCGAACTGAATCCGACCATATTGGGCCGGTCAATGCCACCGACTGCGCTGCCGAAGATGTAGTCATTGCCCGCCCCCCCGAAAATCGTGTCACTTCCGAAACCGCCCAGAATGAGGTCGGCGCCCTCACCTCCATCGATGAAATCTTCACCATCCCCACCGGACAAGCCATCGTTGCCGGCTAGGCCGTAAATCTTGTCAGCAGCGCTCGATCCGTTAATCACGTCGGCCGCGCCTTCCAGAACGCCGGAGCTCGCATAGCCGTTGGCGGTGGTGATATAGCTGTCGCCACTTATGGCTTTGGCCAAATCTCCACTTAGGGTGACGTTTGTAGCAGGCGGTGCGATCTCTGCGGGCAGAGTAATGCCGACGCCCTTTTTCGCGCTCCAGTCGCGAACAACGATGAGATCGGTGCGATCAGAAAATGTGATGTACAGATCATGACGGTCGCCCTCCGTGGGAACCAAGACGTAGCTGATTTTTTTATCGGTGGTCTGCCAAATATTCTCAGCGACCTTTTGAGCACCAAATCCCATCACGGTGCCAATGCCCTCAACATCGATCACACCATTACCGTCGCTGTCCTCGATGATGTCGGTGCCCCAACCGGAGGAGAATTTATAGACATCGAAGTCCTTTCCTCCAACGAGCGTGTCATTTCCACTGCCCCCATCAAGCAGGTCGCTGCCGACGCCCCCCTCAAGGTAATCGTCGCCGCCTTTGCCATAGAGCTTGTCGTTGCCCCCCATGCCGTAGAGCGAATCCGACTGCCCT
Source organism: Variovorax sp. YR752 (assembly GCA_945860785.1). Taxonomy (GTDB): domain Bacteria; phylum Pseudomonadota; class Gammaproteobacteria; order Burkholderiales; family Burkholderiaceae_C; genus Variovorax. The sequence goes on from CAMATD010000088.1 coordinate 6,240, forward strand.
TCACCTTCGATGACATCGGCGGTCTTGGTACCGAAGACGACTTGGTGATCGCTCAGCGAAATGCCGGTGCCATCAATTGCCAATGTCAACGGTTGCCCGCCTGGGATGCGAGTGGTGAGGTCTACAAAATCCCAGTTTCCCTGGAGGCTGTTGGTGTCCCAATCCTCGTTGTAAGGCTTTGCTCCAACGCGCGTCCCGTCGTTGTCATCGCGCGCGCCGTTGACCTCGTATCGGAGCTTCCATGCCAGCATGGCAGCTCGATCCGCCAAGTAGCGTTCGGTCATCGTGCCCACACCTGTCTGTGGGTCCAGCAAGTCCAGTGACCCATCGGTGTTGTGACGGGCGTAGTCGACGTCGGTGACGACGAAGCCATTGAGTTCTCTGAGTGCGTAGCGCCAGGCAATGTCAGTTTTTGCATTGGCAACCATCTCGTCCCGACTCAGGCTGGCATCGATGGTGAACTGCGCACCATTCAGATCTGCTGGCAGGGGTGTCGTGATGGTGGAGTTCGCCCCAAAGAACAGATTGGCAAGACGGTCGACGATGTCGCGACGGCCATTCTTGTCTCGGTCGTCCATCAGGTGATACAGCTCACTGGCGCCAGTGCCGCCAAAGAGTCCACCAAGCAATGTTGCGCCGAGTATCAACGCGCCTGAAACCGGGGCTGTTAGGACCGTCCCAACCGCTGCCAGCGCGGCCACCGCGACTCCACCAATGGCGGCTCCAGCGATAGCGCCAATACCGGAGCCCGCAGCGTCGACCGCCCACTCCTTCATTATTTCGGTAGCCTGTTCTGTGTTGCCTTGGGCTTCCGCGTCCGAGGAAGCTTTGGCAGCCATAACAAAACCAAGAAGACCGCCAAGAACACCCAACTTGTTCAACGCCTTCGGGACGCCACTGAGGCCGGCAGCCTTGGCGCCTTCTTCCATGCTCTTTATGCCTGCTTGAAAGTTAAGGCGCTTATCAGGAGTCAGGCCATCCAGTACTCCATAAAACGAGGCCACCTTCGCCGGATCCTTCAAAGCGATGGTTAAGTCGTCCGGCTTGCAAGCCAGATAGGCCGCAGTGTTCGTTGGCGACAGATCACTAAAGTGAATTTGCTCCAATGAGTGCGTAGAAATTATCTTAAAAACTCCATCCACATCACCGATGCGCCTTAAATCGGTTATCGGAACGGCATCTACCAATGTAATATTTGGATTTTTTAGCAGGGTTGGCAGCTCGACTTGATAAAAAACTCGGTTTATATCCGCCTGCGGAGCAAGAATACGCACTTCACCGACGGTGGCGGCGACAAATCGCTCCGATGTGCTAGCCCATACACCTTCTTTGCCATCAAAGAGAAAACTGTTAGCCGGTGTGCCTCGGACATCAAGGCCGGCCAAGTCAACTCCAAACGCATTTGCCACCGCCGCCTTGAATTGAGGCGACTCCAAAAACTGAGCGGCTTCTGTAGTATTGATAACCCGTACATTCTCATGGTTTGCAACCATGCCCTCAATAATCGAATTTGTGCTAATCCCCTCGGTAGTTGGGCCGCTATACAGAACGGTCACTGTTCCATGCGTGTATCCAGTCTTGGCATCCAGAGAAATCTGGCCTACCAGAGTTGATAGTGCATCTTTTGTTGCGTACGCGGAAGGATTGTCGATTAGCAATTGAATTGCTTGATTTGATGTATAGTTCACTTATCGCCTCCTTTCAAAAATCAAAAGAAGCGCGTGTAGAGCTACGCCTTGAATAGACCCCTCCTCCATTAAACGCAATTAACGCAGATTTAAGATCCGCAATAATTTCATCTCTATTCCCAATCAAATCCTCAGGAATATCAATTGTTCTCAACTTATAGTCAGACCATCCTTCCCCGTCTATTGCGCCACCACCATGTTCATCTAGGCGAACAATAATTAAAGATGTTTTCCAAAAGAAGGAGTAAACCTTTTGAGTTGCAAACTCCTCCCTTCCTGAAGCGACCTGCCTTAGGTAAATATTCCTTTCTCGATCAACCGTCCAATCGGGTTTGAAATCTGACTTCAAGAAACGACGATTTATTTCTTCAATTCCATATTTACGAATATCTTCTTCAGGAATGTATTCATTCAAAAAACTCATCACAAACTCCGATGCAATTCAATTAAGGATGAACGACTCATCCTGAAGGGATTTTTCGCACAACCGAACATTTCGGCCTTGGAAATTTCAGGAACTCGATTTCCTCTACTTTTAAAAACTCATCTCTCTCTGAGACTCTCAGAGTTTGCTCGCTGAACAGGGTTCAAAAGGAATTCGATGATTCGCCGCCTGCCCGTCTTGATCTCCGCCGTGAGATTCATCCCCGGGCTCAGCTTGATCGGCCTCCCATCCACATCGATGGTCGTGGCTCCGAGGTTCAGCGTCACCGGGAAGATCGCTCCGCGTTTCTCGTCATTCACCGCATCCGCCATCACCGTCTTCACCGTTGCGTCGACCGTACCGTAACGCGTGTACGGGAAGGTCTCCAGCTTGATCGCCACTTCCTGGCTCGGGCCCACGGAGCCGATATTCTTGTTCTCCAGCGTCACTTTCGTGCGGTCTTAGTTCGCATGACTGGACATGAAGTTCTGGTTGGCCCACTGATGGAAGTCGGCCTCTCTCTGTTTGGCGATGGGCACCGTCGTCTCCAGCTTGACGACCATCTCGCGCTTCCATCCGAAAAGGTGAGCATCAAGGAGCGCCGGTGTGGCACCTTCAAAAGAAGGAAGATGCGCCTGAGCTCCGTCGACAAGGGGCTTAGCGTCGACGACCTTTGTGGCAGCGGTCATTCAGCGGTCGCCAAATATTCGATGCCGCCAGTAGCCCCAAGTCTCTGCTTGGTGGTCGCAACGAACTCAAGCTCGCCCCTCACGCCAAGGCCGGTTGCCCGAACGCTAAGCAACCTTTCGTAGCCTGCTACGCCAGCTTCGATTCCATATGCCTGCGCATTTGATTGGGCCCGCCTACGCAATAGCATGTGTGAAGCAGGTTCACTCAACACCTGCAACACTCCTGCCGAAATCGCCTCCACCTCGAAGCAGTTCACCAAGCGGCTGTTCAAGCCATCACGGAGGACCTCGGAAACCGGCGCTGTGTCCGAGGCGACGATCGGCACACCGCAGGCCATGGCCTCCAGCAGCGACCAACTCAGAACGAACGGGTAGGTCAGGTAGACATGAGCCGCAGACACCTGCAGCACGCGCAGATAACTATTCGCGCGGAAGGCGCCCCAGGAAGTGTGTCCTGGCAGGGTCCAGCGTAACTTCCCTCAACATCTTCTCGCGCCAGTTCGCCGCATCGCGCGGTCCACGCCCGTAGCTCGTCTGATCACCACCCACGATCAACGCGTGGCATTGCGGATGAACCTTCTGAATCTGCTGAAGGGCTCGCATGAAAACGTGGAACCCGCGGTACGGCTCGAGGTTGCGCGTCACGTAAGTGATCACCAGGTCGCCGGCCTTGAGCACCACACCACTCGGTGTGGTGAATTGCGCCTGCGGATCAGGCCCAAGCGACTGGGTGTCGATCCCCTCGTGCTGCACCACGATCTTGGATTGCAAAATCTCGGGAAAGCGGCTGCGCTGCCAATGGGTCGGGCTCACGGCATCATCGCACTGGACGAGATTGAGCGCATGCTGCGCGTTCCAGGTGCGGACTCGGGCACGGTCATCGAAGCTCAATGGAAACTCTGGATCGAACCCCAGGTCCGCGCCCTCTGCGTTGTAGTACCACTCGCACAGATGAATGAGCCGGGCGTCGGGGTATACGTCCTTCGCGTACAGCGTCTCGCCCCACCCCGGATGGGCCAGGATCACATCGGGCTTGAACCCACTTTGACGCAGGGCGAGCATCGCTCTTGCAGAAGCCTGGCCATGCAGGGTCGCGTCCTCCATCTGCTTCAGGTAGTGATGCTGCCGGGCCTGCACGGGCCGAGACAGGCGGTAGCGCATCAGCTTGTCAAAGCCCGGCAAGCCCGGAGCCCGGCTGCTGCCAAGCGCGCGAACATCCCAACCCGGACGCTGACTCCAGTCCCTCACGAGGTGGCCAAACTGGCCGGGGAAGTTCTGATGAACGACAAGAACTCTCATCGCATTCTCCAGGCGCTCTCGTTCGGAACTCTCATTGCCAGTTAGCGGCGATCACGGTGCTCAGGCTGCTCTGGTAGTTGGGCGGCAACGTGGTTTGCCCCGCTGCCGGCGGCGAGAAGCTCGCCATCGCCTGCACGAGGTTCTGCACGTTGCTATCGCTCAGCATGTGTCCATCGCTCGTCTTGAACTGCTCCACGTGGTACTGGTTGCCCAGGTACCAGTTGTTCAGCATGAACTTGTCGGACGCCCCGATGACGCTCACCTCGAGGTTGTTGCCGACCTGCCTGAACCACAGCTGATCCGTGGCGATGTCGGCACCGAACTGGGCCACATCGGCGTTGCCGGCCGTGGTGTCGTTCTCGGTGATGGTGTCGCTGCCGGAGCCTCGGCCCAGCCGGTAGGTGTCGTTGCCGGCACCACCGGTCAACGCGTCGTCGCCCGTGCCGCCGTCGAGCACATTGGCCACCGCGCTCGCGTGTCCTTAGGCTGTGCTTGGTCTCGGCGATGTAAGCGGCTCGGGTGTTCTCACTTTCCCTTAGCGTGGCATTGGCTTCGGCCAGCCTGGCGCGTTGCGTTGCCAGATCCCGCTCCAGCTCGATGCGCTCCCTCGAGCGGTCCTGGTTCGCGTGGTTCGACATGAAGCCCTGGTTGGCCAGCTGATGGAAGTCGGCCTCTCTTTGCTTGGCGATCGGCACCGTCGTCTCCAGCTTGTTGACCATCTCGCGCACGGTCGCGATCTCGGCTTGCCGGCGGTTGATCTCGGACGCTGCCTTGGCGAGCTTGGCCGTGATGTCGCTCCACTCGTCGCTCAGCTGGGCCTGCGTTGCAGTGATATCGACATCCGTCCAGCCGGCCGGAACCCTCTTGCCCAGCTCCGGGGTACGGGCCGAGGCCGGCGAGTTCAGCGCCTGCAGCAACGCGCGCGTGCGCAGCACCTCGGACTGCATCGATTTCAACTGCTCGTCGATGCTGGTCTTGTCCGCATTCGCGGTCGTGGGATCGAGCTCGACCAGCGGCTGACCCGCCTCGACATGGTCCCCGTCCCGCACCAACACCCGCTTGACCACACTCACCTCCAGCGGCTGGATCACCTTGGTGCGCTCGCTCACGATGATCTTGCCGGGCGCGACAGCGACGATGTCGATCTGTCCAAAGATGGACCAGGTCAAGGCAATGAGGAACAGCGCGATCAGCGCATAGGCCAACCGCCTGGGCGCCGGGTGCACGGGCGTATCCTGCAGGCTCAGCGCTGCCGGCAGGAAGGCCGCTTCGCTTCATCAGACAGGCGCCTCGGTCCAGCAAGCTCGTGGCGGTGTTTCCAGGCGGCCTTGAAGATCGCCCGGTAGCGTCCCAGAAGTTCGAAGACCGGGTGACGAACGCTGGGCGCATTGGCCGCAGGTGCCCTGGTGGAGACGTCCGTCGTCATACCGTCGCCCCCGCTCCTGCCGCTCCCCCCGCCCCTTCGGTCGGCAGCCCCCCGTCCTGCATCGCCCATAGGTGCGCATAGAGATGCCCTTGGGCTTGTTGAGCAGGCTCTCGTGCGTGCCCCCTTCAACGATTCTTCCCTTGTCCATCACGATGATGCGGTCGGCATGCCGCACGGCGCTCAGTCGGTGGGCAATGATGAAGACCGTGCGCCCCTTGCAGATGTGGGCCATGTTGCGCTGCACGATGGCCTCGCTCTCGTAGTCCAGCGCGCTGGTGGCCTCGTCGAAGATCAGGATGCGCGGGTGAGTGAAGAGCGCGCGGGCGATGGCGATGCGCTGGCGCTGTCCGCCCGAGAGACTCGCCCCCTGCTCGCCGACCATGGTGTCGTAGCCCTCGGGCAGCTCGCTGATGAACTCATGGGCCCCGGCCAGTTGGGCCGCATGGATGATGGCGTCGAGGGGTGCGGCCGGATCGACGATGGCGATGTTCTCGCGCACGCTGCGGTTGAAGAGCGTGTTCTCCTGCAGCACGACGCCGACCTGCCTTCTGAGTTGCGCTGCGTCGATCAGGCTGATGTCGATGCCGTCCACCAGCAATCGCCCCTGCTCGGGGGTGTACAGGCGTTGGACGAGCTTGGTGAGCGTGCTCTTGCCGGAGCCCGAACGCCCGACGATGCCGATGACTTCGCCGGGGCGCACATCGAGGCTGACGCCGTTGAGCACGGGTGCCGCTTCGGGGCGGTAGCGGAAGGTGAGGTTGTCCAGCGTGACGCGGCCCTTGAGGGCGGGGAGTTGGGCGGCCGTGCTGGGCGGCACTTCGGTGCGGGTGTTCAGGATGTCACCCAGCCGCGCCATGGAGATGCCGGTCTGCTGGAAGTCGGTCCACAGCTGGGCCATGCGCATGATGGGCTGCGAGACGCGCTGGGCGAACATGTTGAAGGCGACGAACTGACCGACGGTGAGGTCGTTGCTCATGACGAGGTGCGCGCCGTACCAGAGGGTGGCGGCATTCACGAGCTTGCCGATGAGGTTCACGCCTTCATGGGCCCAGCTGGCGAGGTTCTGGGTCCGGAAGCTGGCCGAGACATAGGCCGCGAGCTGGTTGTCCCAGCGGCGCCCGAAGGCGGGTTCGAGCGCAGTGGCCTTGACGGTCTGGATGGCGCTGACGGTCTCCACCAGCATGGCTTGGTTCTCCGCGCCGCGCGCGAACTTCTCGTCCAGGCGCCGGCGCAGGATGGGCACGACCGCGAGGCTCAGGCCGAAGTACAGCGGCATGCTCACGAGCACGATCAGGGTCAAGGGCACGCTGTAGAACAGCATGACGGCCACGAAGACAAGGGAGAAGACGACGTCCAGCAGCACCGTCAATGCGTTGCCGGTGCGGAAGCTGCGGATGTTCTCGAGTTCGCGCACGCGGGCGACGGAATCGCCGACACGCCTTGCCTGGAAGTAGGCCAGGGGCAGTTGCACCAGGTGGCGGAACAGGCGCGCGCCGAGTTCGACGTCGATGCGGTTGGTGGTGTGGCTGAAGACGTAGCTGCGCAGGCCGTTCAGGAGCGATTCGAAGACCACGACGACCAGAAGGCCGATGACGAGCACGTCCAGCGTGGTCATGCCGCGGTGCACGAGCACCTTGTCCATGACGACCTGGAAGAACAGCGGACTGACCAACGCGAAGAGCTGAAGGATGAAGGAGATGAAGAGCACCTCGCCCAGCAGCCTCCTGTGCTTGACGAGGCTGGGGATGAACCAGGAGAAGTCGAACTTGGCGAGTTCACCCGCGAGACTCGCGCAGCTGGTGATGAGGATGAGTTCACCGGTCCAGTGCGCCGCGAAGACGTCCAGGGGTTCGATGACGGGGCGGGCTGTTTCTGCAGCGGGGTCTTGCAGCAACACGCGCTGGGCGTCGCACTGGGCGAGGATGACGAAGCGCTCGCTACCGTCTTCGTTGCGAAGGACCGCCAGGGCAGGCAGTGGTGTCAGGGAAAGGCGCTCAGGGGTCGTGCGGGACGACTTGGCCTTGAGACCGAGGTGCTTCGCGGCGCGCAGCAGCGTGGCGGTGTCGACGGGCTCCGAAGAAGCAAGGCCCAGTTGATGTGCCAGCAGCGATGCGTCGGCTGCGATCTGGTGGAAGCGCGCGACGGTGCACAGCGCGACAAGGGACGGATGTGCAGAGGCCCCTGATTCAGGGGCCTTTTGCGGCGGCGCGCCATCCTCCCCGTGCTGTTGCACGACCGTCTCCACCACTCCTATTTGGAAACCCTCTTGCTGTTTGAAACATCAAGATACCTGAATCATTACTGACTAACAATTGCAAAATCACGACACACTTTTGACCTCACAACCAATCATTGAAACCCAAAGTTCTCCTTGATAGGCCCAACTTCAGACATGCGCCTTCTCCAAACACTCCTGAAACGCCAACACCGCCCGTGACGGCTTCGGCGACCGCCGCAGCAAGCTCACGAACCGGCACGCATAGTTGAACCGCGCCGGCAGCACGGCCTTCATGAGCCCGCGCTGTTCGAACACTTGCGCATAGTGATCGGGCAGGAAGCCCAGGAACCGCCCCGAAAGAATCAGCGTCGCAATCGCCTCCTGGTCGAAACCCGTCGCCTTGCGCGACAGCCTCGCTCGATGGCTCAACTCCATGTTCGGCGAGTGATACCCCAGCCCCGCAAAATGATGCTCGCCCAGCTTCGACCACGTGAGCTTCGCGTGGCTGCTGTCGAACAGCGGATGCCCCTTGCCGCAATACAGCAGCATCGTCTCGTCGAACAGATCCGCATACACAAGACTCTTCGAGCTGCGGTGCGCCGGAATGATGCCGATCTGGAAGTTGCCCTCCAGCACCCCCTGCTCGATCGCATTGATCGACCCCACATGCACCGCCAGATTCACCTCCGGCGCGATCTCCGTGAAGCGCGCGATGGCCTCGCCGATGCGCGCCTTCGGGTTGGTCGCAGTCTTGTCGAACAGCGCCACCTCCAGCTGTCCGCCCATGCGGTTGTGGATGTCATCGATGCCACCGCGAAAGGCATCGACCGAGGCCAGCAGCCTGAGCGTCTCGTCATACACGCGCTGCCCCTCGGCCGTGAGCGCAAACCCCGCCCGCCCGCGCCGGCACAGCACCAGCCCCAGCCGCGTCTCCAGGTCCTTCACATGCCGACTCACTGTGGAGGTGCCGATGTTCAGCTCCAGCTCCGCAGCCGCCATGCCGCCGCAGTCGACCACGCTCTTGAACACCTTGAGCAGGCGCAGGTCCATGTCGCTGAGCTGCCCCAAGACGGCGCGATTCCGGGCACTGTTTTGGGCTTCCGCCTTTACTTGCATAAAGTGTCAAGTGAACATTGATATTGCGCCATTCTCCACACTGAAGGCTCTGCCAACAATCGGCACATCCCATCACCCCTCGGAGTCCGCCCTGTGCGGGAAGCGCCATGACCCTTGCCACACCCGCCATCGAACCGACGCCAGCGCTCCGCACCGACGCCGCCTGGCTCGACGCGCACTGGATGCCCTACACCGGCAACCGCAACTTCAAGGCCGATCCGCGGATCATCGTGGAGGCCAAGGGCGCCTACTTCACCGACAGCGACGGCCGCAAGATCTTCGACGGTCTCTCGGGCCTGTGGTGCTCGGGTCTGGGCCATGGCCGCCCTGAGATCACCGAGGCCGTGAGCCGCCAGATCGCCAAGCTCGACTACTCGCCCGCCTTCCAGTTCGGCCACCCGCTCTCGTTCGAGCTGGCCAACAAGATCAAGGACCTGACGCCCGCGGGCCTCGACTACGTGTTCTTCACCGGCTCGGGCTCCGAAGCCGCCGACACCTCGCTCAAGATGGCGCGCGCCTACTGGCGCACCAAGGGCCTGGCGAGCAAGACGCGCCTGATCGGCCGCGAGAAAGGCTACCACGGCGTCAACTTCGGCGGCATCTCGGTGGGCGGCATCGCGGCCAACCGCAAGCTGTTCGGCCAGGGCGTCGAAGCCGACCACCTGCCGCACACCCAACTCGCATCGAACGCCTTCACGCGCGGCATGGCCGAGAACGGCGCCGAGCTGGCCGACCGCCTGCTCGACCTGATCGCGCTGCACGACGCATCGAACATCGCGGCCGTGATCGTCGAACCCTTCGCGGGCTCGGCCGGCGTGGTAATTCCGCCCAAGGGCTACCTCAAGCGCCTGCGCGACATCTGCACCGCCAACAACATCCTGCTGATCTTCGATGAAGTGATCACCGGTTTCGGCCGCTGCGGAGCGCTCACGGGCGCCGATGCCTTCGGCGTGACGCCCGACATCATGAACATCGCCAAGCAGGTGACCAACGGCGCGCAGCCGCTGGGCGCGGTGATCGCCAGCAAGGAGATCTACGACACCTTCATGGCCGCAGGCGGCGCCGACTACATGCTCGAGTTCCCGCACGGCTACACCTACGGCGCGCACCCGGTGGCCTGCGCCGCCGGCATCGCCGCGCTCGACGTGCTGCAGAAGGACGACATGATCGGCCGCGTGCAAACGCTGGCGCCGCACTTCGAGAACGCCGTGCACAGCCTCAAGGGCAGCAAGCACATCGCCGACATCCGCAACTACGGCCTCGCCGCCGGCATCACGATCGCCGCGCTGCCGGGCGAGCCGGCACGCCGCCCGTACGAGATCGCGATGAACTGCTGGAAGAAGGGCTTCTACGTGCGCTACGGCGGCGACACGATCCAGCTCGCACCGCCGTTCATTTCCGAGAAGGCCGAGATCGACCGTCTCGTCAACGCCCTCTCCGACGCTTTGGCCGAAACCGCCTGACCCTTTTTCGAGACTTCAAGACATGCAACACGACAAGAACGTCACCGCCACCATCGGCCACTTCATCGACGGCAAGCACGTCGGCGGTGGCACCCGCGTGCAGCCGGTGTTCGACCCGGCCACCGGCTTCTCGGACAAGAGCGTCGCGCTCGCCGACAAGCTCACGGTCGAGCAGGCCATCGCCTCGGCGCAGGCGGCCTTTCCGGCCTGGCGCAACACGCCGCCGCTCAAGCGCGCCCGCGTGATGAGCAAGCTCAAGACGCTGCTCGAAGCCAATGCCGACCGCATCGCCGCACTCATCACGGCCGAGCACGGCAAGGTGCTGTCGGACGCGCACGGTGAGCTGCAGCGCGGCATCGAGAACGTCGAGTACGCGAGCTATGCGCCCGAATTGCTCAAGGGCGAGCACAGCAAGAACGTCGGCCCCGCCATCGACTCGTGGAGCGAGTTCCAGGCGATGGGCGTTGCCGCCGGCATCATGCCGTTCAACTTCCCCGTGATGGTGCCGCTGTGGATGTGGCCGATGGCCGTGGCCTGCGGCAACACCTTCGTGCTGAAGCCGTCGGAGCGCACGCCCTCCTCCACGCTGCTGGTGGCCGAGCTCGCGCTCGAAGCCGGCCTGCCGCCGGGCGTGCTGAACGTGGTCAACGGCGACAAGGAAGCGGTCGACACGCTCTTGACCGACCCGCGCGTGAAGGCCGTAAGCTTCGTGGGCGCGACCGCCATTGCCGAATACATCTACACCACCGGCTGCGCACACGGCAAGCGCGTGCAGGCCCTGGGCAGCGCGAAGAACTTCGCGGTCGTCATGCCCGACGCCGACATCGGCAACGCCGTGAGCGCGCTGATGGGCGCGGCCTACGGTTCGTGCGGCGAGCGCTGCATGGCGATTCCGCTGGTCGTGGCCATCGGCGACGACACCGGCGACGCGGTGGTCGCGGGCCTGAAGGCCGAGATCGCGAAGATGAAGGTCGGCCCGGGCAACGACAACGGCAACGACATGGGCCCGCTGGTCACCAAGCCGCACTTCGAGAAGGTCAAGGCCTTTGTCGATGCCGGCGTGGCCGCCGGCGCCAAGCTCGTGGTCGATGGCCGCGGCGTGAAGGTCGAAGGCCATGATGGCGGCTACTACCTCGGCCCGTGCCTCTTCGACGGCGTGAAGCCCGGCATGACGATCTATCAGGAAGAAATCTTCGGCCCCGTGCTCGGCGTGGTGCGCGTGAAGACGCTCGAAGAAGCCATGGCGATGATCGACGCGCACGAGTACGGCAACGGCACGTGTCTCTTCACGCGCGACGGCGAGGCCGCGCGCTGGTTCAGCGACAACATCCAGGTCGGCATGGTCGGCATCAACGTGCCGCTGCCGGTGCCCGTGGCCTACCACTCGTTCGGCGGCTGGAAGCGTTCGCTGTTCGGCGACCTGCACGCCTACGGCCCGGATGCCGTGCGTTTCTATACCAAGCGCAAGACCATCACGCAGCGCTGGCCCTCGGCCGGTGTGCGCGAAGGCGCGGTGTTCGCCTTCCCGTCGAACCGATAGACGGATAGGCCCTCGGCCTACAGGCGGCACGCCGGCCGCCTTCCAGAATCCCCGGCATGACGGTCCTCAGCAGCGACATTCCCGCGCGCCTGGACCGCCTGCCGTGGTCGCGCTGGCATTGGCGCGTGGTGATCGCGCTGGGCGTGGCCTGGATTCTCGATGGGCTGGAGGTCACGCTGGTGGGCTCCATCGGCGCGGTGCTCGAGAGACCCGACACGCTCGGGCTCAGCGCGGGCGAGATCGGCTGGTCGGACTCGATCTACATCGCGGGCGCGGTGATCGGTGCGCTGCTCTTCGGCCGACTGACTGATCGGCTCGGGCGCAAGAAGCTGTTCCTGATCACGCTGGTGGTCTACACGATCGGCACGCTGGCCACGGCCTTCTCGCCCAACTTCGCCTTCTTCGCGCTCTGCCGCTTCGTCACGGGCCTGGGCATCGGTGGCGAATACGCGGCCATCAACTCGGCCATCGACGAACTCATTCCGGCGCGCGTGCGCGGCCGCGTCAACCTCGCGATCAACGGCAGCTTCTGGGTCGGCGCGGCGCTCGGCGCCGCGCTCAGCCTCGTGCTGCTCGATGCGCGCGTGATCAGGCCGGTGTGGGGTTGGCGTGCGGGCTTCGCACTGGGCGCGGTGCTGGCGGTGGCCATCCTGCTGGTGCGGCGCGATGTGCCCGAGAGCCCGCGTTGGCTCCTCGCGCACGGGCCGCGCCGACGAAGCGAAGCGCATCGTCGAGGACATCGAGGCCCAAGTCGAGGCGCAGCACGGCCCGCTGCCGGCGCCGCACAGCCACGTCACCTACACGGCCGCGCGCGAGAACAGCCCTTCGATGCGCGAAGTGGCGCGCGTGCTGCTGCGGCGCTATCAGGAACGCAGCGTGGTGGCGGCGGCGCTCATGATCTCGCAGGCCTTCTTCTACAACGCGATCTTCTTCACCTATGCGCTGGTGCTGACGCGCTTCTACGGCGTGCCCGAAGGCAGCGTGGCTGCTCTACATCTTTCCGTTCGCGCTCGGCAATGTGCTGGGGCCGTTGTTGCTGGGCCCGCTGTTCGACAGCGTGGGGCGACGCAAGATGATTGCGCTGACCTATGTGCTCGCCGGCGTGGGCCTCGCGCTCACCGGCTGGGCCTTCATGATGGGTTGGCTCGATGCGCGCAGCCAAGCGCTGTGCTGGTCGGCAGTGTTCTTCCTGGCCTCGGCGGCGGCGAGCTCGGCCTACCTCACGGTGAGCGAAGTGTTCCCGCTCGAGATGCGGGCCATGGCCATCGCGATCTTCTATGCCATCGGCATGGGCGCGGGCGGCTTCGCGGCGCCGGTGATCTTCGGCCTCCTGATCGAGACGGGCAGCCGCGGCGCGGTGATGGTGGGCTATCTGATCGGCGCCACGCTGGTCATCGCCGCGGGGCTGCTGGCCCTGCGCTATGCGGCCGATGCGGAGCGCAAGCCGCTGGAAGAAGTGGCGCCGCCGCTGTCTTCGGAAGCTGGCGGCGAGCCATGACTGTCTCTATAGCGCGCAGGTCCTGAAACCGAAGAAGCCGTCGTCGCGTTCCAGCAGCGCGAAGCCCCGACGGCGCGGCGAGCGAAGACGCGCACGCGTGGCGAACGATGCGCCGCGCAGCACACGCGCCCGGCCGAACGCAGCCACCGGATCGAATTCGCCGCCCGCGCTCCACGGGTCGGCCCGGAAACCCGGCCACGGCTGCAGCGTGCCCGCCGTCCATTCATGCACATCGGCCCAGCGAAAACCGCGCCGTGCGGCCGTGTGGGCCGCAATCTCCCACTCCACCCACTCCACCTCGGTCGCGATGCGGCGCCCCGCCCATCGCGCCCAGGCATCGGCCTCCCACCAGCTCAGATGCACGGCGCTGTGGTGACCGGTCGCGCGCACCGTGATGCCAAAGCGCTGCTGCAGCACCGAGCCGCCGGTGCCGTTGCGCGCCACGCCGATCTGCTCGACATGGCGCGGCCCGCGACGCCCTTCGGTCTGCGCCGCCAGCCAGCGCCAGCCGTCGGCGTGCCACAGCTCCTCGCGGTCGTAGCCGCCGTCGTCGACGAATTCGATGTACTGGTTCCAAGTCACGGGTTGGGCATCGATCTCGAACTCGGGCACATCGACCCGGTGAACGCTGCGCTCCTGCGCAAAGGCGAAGCCGCCTTCGGGCGGCCCGAGCTCCCAGCGCGTGGCCGGCAGCAGCAGCGGCTCGCGCGTGACGGCAATGGGCATCTGCTCGATGCCCAGCGGCAGCCCCAGCGTCTGCGCCATGACCACGAACTGCTCGCCGCGCAGGTCTTCATGGAACAGCGCGAGGCGGTAGAAGTAAAGGCCGGCATCCGTCTCGGCCGCATGCTCGAGCAGTTCGAGCGTGCTTTCGAGCGTTTCGAGCAGGTAGGCCTTGGTCTGGAGGTCCGGCAGGTCGGGCGACCAACGGCGTCCCGGCGTGCCTTGCACGGGGTTCCACCAGTCAT
>CAMATD010000089.1 GCA_945860785.1 Variovorax sp. YR752
CAGAGTACCGGCGCGTGTTCGACATGCTGCGCGATCCGGAGTACCCGGACAAGCAACGAGGCCATCCGGCCTTTACGACACAACGACTCATCATGGCCTGCATGTGGCAGAAATTCTTCGAGCCTGGGAACATGGCCTATGACTACGAACGGGCGGTAGAGTTGCTACGGGAGTGAGGACGCGTTGCAGGTCGGATGTCGGCCACAAACGGCCGTTCGCCGTGCCGGCACAATGTGGCCAGAAGCAGACCTTGCGGCACTAACTTCATCTCGTAAAAATGCACTGGATTCTTAGTCGGGACTTCTCGGACACGGTACCTTGTCCAGACTGTAGACTTGTGAACGTCAAGGCCCTCGACTTTCAATACTGGGGCGGCGTTAGCCTTGCAGGACAGTACCCCAGACTCGAGATTGAAGTGTCTGATTCATTTGATGCACCGCGAGGTCTAGCCGACTTCATGAGGGCTATTCAAATTGACATCGTGTCGCGGAAGCTTGCTGCCGTGCTTCAATTGGTTGGCGCTGAAATCGAGTTGTTTCCGATCACCGTTTTGTACGATGGCGATCGGCTACCGGAGCAGCAGTATTTTGCTGTCAACTCACTGATGCGGCCTCGGGCACTTGACCTCAGTAAATCCGACGTCGACCTCGATGATGAATTGGGAGACGTTCTTGTCGCTCGAAAAGTTGCCCTCGATGAGCCAGCAATTGCACATCTGAACTGGCTAGTAGTGGATGAACTCAACAGGGTTGCCGTGAGCAACACTGTCGTTGATGCAATTCGTCTTGCGGGATGCACAGGCTGTGCATTTTCAGAACCGGCTCGCACCCGCTTTTAGCAAGACCGTCGGCTCTCTGAATCGACGTCACTCGCATACAGGTATAGCCGTTTGGAGCGATGCAGTCGACTGCTCAGGGTCCTTCGCGACGACGGTGCGACCGACTACAGTCGGCCAAGACCGGACTTTCGCCCGTACCGCGATTTCGAAGATGCCCTCACTATGCCAATCCGCCCCGATGACTGCAGAGTGTTACTAAGCGAATTCCGTCACCCGACAGGATCGCTGTGGTGCGCATAGCCCTCGTGCCCCAACAATTGAGAACCAATGAGCTTCAAAAAGTACCTGGAGGAGAAGTACCCCGTCGCGTATGACATGCAGCGACGGATCGGCGGGGATCCGCTCATGGTCGATATGTTGCGCACGAATGGGGTCGACCATGAGCTTGTGAAGAAGTGGATGAGAAACTATGGTCTCTTCCAAGGTATCGACGGCGATTCTCGCAACAAGATCGCGAAGCGATTTCTCACTTTCGCCCGTCAACACAGCCGCATCACTCGCATTAACGACGCAACTGTCGCCGACCTGTATCGAGAACTGCTGAGTGCGCTCTTCAAGGTGCAGCAGCGAAGCTGGATGTCGGCAACGTCCAAGCTGCTTTGGTGTCTGTACCCCGACGACATCGTCATCTACGACGCATTCGTTCACCGCGCGCTGGTGACCCTTCAATGCGTTGATCCTGACCTCGCGGGCACTGAGCGTATTGGCGCGGCGCCGAAAATCAAAGCGCCCGTCGACATTGATCCCGCCGTCGCGGCCTATATCCGCTACCAGGGATTGGTCCGCAAGCTACTGACTGTTCACGCGCCCGCACGCAATGAATTGCGGCGACAGCACAAGGAGAAGTATCAGTACGACATCCGGATCGTAGACAAGCTGCTCTGGATGATCGGCGATAGCAATAGGGCGTACTGACTGGGTGGGAGCGTGACCATCGCCCGCTCCGACGTAGGCACGGATGCGTATCTACTATGCCAACGGCAAAGCAAGACGCACCGACTTTGATGGAGAAGATCGAGGCTCAAGCCGGCTTCCCTCTTGGCCCTCACGCAAGGATGCCTCCGAAGCTGAGGTGCTCGGAAGCAACGACCGCTTCGTGGCACTATGAAGCTCCGCTTAGGGCCCTGAGCCGAAGTTCGCTCTGCTCCGCAGCAGCCGTTTGTCCGTTCCGTTTCCGTCTCAGTTTGGGTCGAAACGCCTCTGGTCTTCTCTCCATGGCAGCTCATGATCATCCACTGAGACACTCCATTCCGTTCCGATATGAGTCACCCTCATTTTGGACAGCAGCTGAGCGGCTAGTTGGATAGCTCCCCAGGCTTTCTTGGGCGAGTTGGGAACCTTTGTCGCGCCAGAGTAAGTCCAGACGCCGTCTTGCTGCGTCGGCGTATACCAGCACCAGTCTTCGTAAGGTTTACCCTCAAAAGCGTCCGACCATGCCTTTTGAGCGGCGTGCAGGTCTCCGCTGTTGGCTAAGTCCTTTGCATGACGAAAGCTGTAGTAGATGGAGATTGACATCGAGATCAGGTCAGAGGGGCAAACGTCCGATATTGGCCGCATCTTGCCTCAGGGCGCGTCAATAAGTTGCGAAGAACGGATGACGAACTCGCTCAAGCCGGCAGTGGACTCCACTCCATCTGGCCTAGTTGTACCTACTCTGGCGAACGAATGGCCGACCGCATCCTTCCATTCGGACTGGACTTCACAGGCTATCTCGCCGGGGCGCGGATACTGGTTGTCATCGCCGAGCGTCTCGCGCGTGACGATCGGAATCTTCTCCACGAATAAGTGCGCGCGCCCCTGCGCATCAATCAAGCGGCACTTGACCCAGCCAGGGAAGCTGTTGTCCACAATACGCAAGATCTCAACGGAGATTGCCTTCATCTATGCGTCCTGGACGCTGTAGCACGCCAACTTTTGAGGCCGTCTTCGGACGTCTGCTACTGACCGATAGTACCCATTCGCGAGAGCGCATTGAACGTCGGCAATCAGTCTTGAAGCAGCCGTACAGGTTATTGCGCGAATGACGGTTCATGGCTAGTGGGCGCCATTTGCCTCACTATCTGCCTTGGGTCAAGCGGTTGACTCCCAGCACCAGTGCAGCGCCCACGCAAGCTCAAGCCGCAGCAGTCAGCGGCGTGTTCTGCGCAGTCCGCAACCCAAAACGATCCTGCGCCTGATGCCGATAGGCCGAAGGCGTCATCCCCTTGAGCTGCAGAAAGCGCCGGTTGAAATTCGCAAGGTTCGCGAAGCCCACCTCGTAGCAGATATCGCTCACCAGCCGATCGGACACCTGCAGCATCTCGCAAGCCTTCGAGATGCGAAGCCGCGTGACGAAATCGGTAAAGGTGCTGCCCATGTGCTTGTGGAAGTAGCGCGAGAAGCTGCTCTCGGCCATGTTGGCGACGGCGCACACGGCCGGCAGCGACAGTTCCTCGGTCAGATGCGCGTCGAGATAGTCGAACACGCGGCGCATGCGGGAGTTCGCGCTCGGGTCTTCGCCCAGAGGGCCGGCCGCGCTCGAGATCTGGCGGCAGTCCTTCCAGTTCGCCAGCTCGTGCAGCAGGCCGATGAAGACCGAGAGTCGGGCCATGCCTTCCTGGCTCTGGACGCGCACGAAGCGTTCCCGCACCAGCGCGTGGATGCCGAAGAATTCGACACCGAGCTTCGCGCGGTCGAGCATCGGCAGCACCGACTCCAGCTCGGGGAACAGCCCCACGCCCTTGCGCAAGGGTTCGTCGCGAAAGTGGATCACCATGCTGCGGTCGGCAATGCCTTCAGGGGACACGTCGTCGGAGATCCAGGTGTGCGGCAGCCGCCCGCCCACGAGCGCCACGTAACCGGGCTCGAAGCGCCCGATGTGGTTGCCGACGTAGGCATCGCCGCTGCTGCGGTCGATGATCTGCAGCTCGTACTCGTCGTGGTAGTGCCAGCAATCGAAAGGCCACGGCACGCCATGCTGCAGGCAGCGCACGGAACCACCGCCCGCGGGCTCGTAACCGAGCCGCGGGTCGCGCATCAGTTTCATGCTCGAGTTCCGGCTTTCGCGCGGTGTGGTGTCTGCTCATGGCGTCTCCCTGGGATGGACCGGGGTGCTCCTGAGCCTTGCGCCATGGCCGTCAGGCGCCGGCCACCTTCATGCGGTTGACAAGAATCGACCCCGTGGTCTTGGCGCCGAAAGTGTAGGCATCCGCGCCGATGGCTTCGATGCCCATCAGCATGTCCTTCAAGTTGCCGGCGATGGTGATCTCCTGCACCGGGAAGGCGATCTTGCCCTTCTCGACCCAGAAGCCGCTGGCGCCGCGCGAGTAGTCGCCGGTCACGTAGTTCACGCCCTGCCCCATCAGCTCGATCACGAAGAGGCCCGTGCCCAGCTTGGCGAGCATGGCGTCGAGGTCGTCGCCGTGCTTCGTGAGGCGCGAGCTCAGCGTCAGGTTGTGCGAGCCGCCGGCGTTGCCGGTGGTCTTCATGCCGAGCTTGCGCGCCGAGTAGGTCGAGAGAAAGTAGCCCTCGAGCCGGCCGGCATCGACCACCTTGCGTGCCCGGGTGGTCACGCCTTCGTCGTCGAAGGGCGAGCTGCCCTTGCCGCGCATCACATGCGGGTCTTCGGCCACGTCGACGTGCTTGGGCAGCACCGGCTTGCCGAGCGAATCGAGCAAAAAGGTGCTCTTGCGGTAGAGCGCCCCGCCGCTCACGGCCTGCACCAGCCTGCCCAGCAGGCCCACGGCCAGCGGCGACTCGAACAGCACCGGGCATTGGGTGGTCTTGATCTTGCGCGACTTGAGGCGGCTCAGCGCCCGTTCGGCGGCGTAGCGGCCCACGGCCTGCGGGCTGGCCAGTTCGTCGGCCGCGCGCATGGAGCTGTACCAGGAATCGCGCTGCATGTCGTCGCCCTTGCCGGCGATGGGCGCGACCGAAATCGAGTGCCGCGAGCTGGCGTAGCCGCCCCGGAAACCGTGGGTGTGGGCGCTGAAGAAGTGGCTTTGCTGGGCCGAAACGCCCGCGCCTTCGCTGTTGGTGATGCGCTTGTCGGTCGACAGGGCTGCCGCTTCGCACTCCAGCGCCAGTTTGGCGGCCTGCTCGCTCGTCACGTCCCAGGGGTGGAACAGGTCGAGTTCGGGGTGCACCTTGGCGATGTCTTCCTCGTCCGGAAGGCCGCTGACCGGGTCTTCGGCGGTGAAGCGGGCGATGTCGTAGGCGGCCTGCACGGTCTGGGCGATGGCGGCCTCGGAGAAGTCGGAGGTGCTGGCGTTGCCGCGGCGGTGGCCCACGTAGACCGTGATGCCCAGCGACTTGTCGCGGTTGCGCTCGACGTTCTCGAGTTCGCCCTTGCGGACCGAGATGCTGAGGCCGCAGCCCTCGGAGGCCTCGGCGCCGGCATCGGTCGCCCCGAGCTTTTTGGCGTGGGCCAGGGCCGAGTCGACCAGGTTTTCGAAGAAGGAGCGGCTGTAGGCGAAGCCGGAATCGGCGCGCGAGGAGGATGTCGTCATGTGGTGGCTATGATACTTGCGCACCCCATTTCCCGTTTCCCCACTGTCTGTTGCACACATTGCAACGCCGCACGGTGCGGCCCAGAATCCAACTCCATGTCCCGCAAACCCAAAAAAGGCTATTTCGTCCGTGGCCAGTTCGTCGCCGAAGGCAGCAAGCTCGACCTGGAGCTCAAGCGCGAGCTCAAGGGCACCGACGAAGCCAGCCGCACCGATCTCAAGCGCGAAAGCGACGAACTGCAAAAGCTCGGCGAGGAGCTGCTCGGCCTGCGCGCCGCCCTGTTCGACGCGCTGCCGCTCGGCGAAAAGCTCGTCGATGCCGTCACCGAGGCCAAGCGCATCACCAATTTCGAGGGCAAGCGCCGCCAGATGCAGTTCATCGGCAAGCTGATGCGCAAGCTCGACGAGCCCACGCTCGAGGCCGTCAAGCTCGCCCTGACCGAGCAGAACAGCGTGCCGGCGGCCGAAACCGCCG
Organism: Variovorax sp. YR752; assembly: GCA_945860785.1. Classification (GTDB taxonomy): domain Bacteria; phylum Pseudomonadota; class Gammaproteobacteria; order Burkholderiales; family Burkholderiaceae_C; genus Variovorax. The sequence goes on from CAMATD010000089.1 coordinate 5,801, forward strand.
CCCTGCACGAGGCCGAACGCTGGCGCGACCGGCTGATTGCCGACGACGACGCCCTCGGCGGCTGGATCGAAACCCACCCCGCCACCGATTCCCAGCAGCTGCGCGCCCTGGTGCGCCAGGCCCGCAAGGACATGAAGGCCGGCCCGGCGGGCGAGGCGCCACGTCAGGGCAAGGCCTACCGCGAGGTGTTCCAGCTCGTGCGCGCCCAGCTGGCGGTGCATGGCGGTGCGGACCATGCGGCTGCGGCGGCCGCGCAGGACCGGGAAGAGGACGCATGAGCCCCTTGTCCTTCTCCCTCCCCTCCCTGGGGAGGGGAGGGGTGGGGGCACGCGGCGCCACCATCGAGCGCTATGCCCGCCCCCATCCCAACCTTCCCCCAGAGGGGGAAGGAGCAACACCATGAGCGCACCTGACTCCGTTCGCATCGGCATCGTCTCGGTCAGCGACCGCGCCTCCAGCGGCACCTACGAGGACAAAGGGCTGCCCTCGCTGAAAGAATGGCTAGTCCGCGCGCTGAAGAACCCGATCGAGTTCGAGGCACGGCTGATTCCCGACGAAACGGCGCAAATCAGCGCCACGCTGATCGAGCTGGTCGATGCCGGCTGCTCGCTGGTGCTGACCACGGGCGGCACCGGCCCTGCCCTGCGCGACGTGACGCCCGAAGCCACCCTGGCCGTGGCCCACAAGGAAATGCCCGGTTTCGGCGAGCAGATGCGCCAGATCAGCCTGCGCTTCGTGCCGACCGCGATCCTCTCGCGCCAGGTGGCGGTGATCCGCGGCAAGAGCCTGATCATCAACCTGCCGGGGCAGCCGAAGTCGATTGCGGAGACGCTCGAAGGGCTGAAGGATGCCGATGGCGCGCAGGTCGTGCCGGGCATCTTTGCGGCGGTACCCTATTGCATCGACCTGATCGGCGGGCCGTACCTGGAGACCGACGACGCGGTCTGCAAGGCGTTCCGGCCCAAGTCGGCCATCCGCCCGGCGCGCTGAGCGCTGCTACTTGACCAGCGTCAGCAAAGGCGCGCCCTTGTCCTTGACCATCGTCACGAGGAACTTCGCGGGCTTGGTGGTGCTGGCGTTGCGGCCGACGGTGTGGATGTCGGCCGGACCTTCGTAGAAGGTCTGGCCCGGAGTCAGCGTGACCTCCTTGCCACCCTTTACGCCCATCACGATCGATCCTTCGAGCACGTAGATGAAGGCATGGGCATCGTGGCGGTGGACCGGATCGACGGAGCCCGGCGGAAAGTCGACGATAAACGAGATCGCCTCCTTGCCGGGCATGTCCGCCAGGTCCTTCGTCATGAGCACGGTCGCGGCGGCTTCGGGTGCCGCCAGAGCGGGCACCGCGGCGAACATGCCGAGCGCGAGGCCGAGAGAAATGCAGGTCTTTTGAAAACGGGTCATGGGTTGCCTTTCAGGCCCGCGCGCGCTGCGCAAGCCAGTCCTCGAAGCGGGTCGTCCCGAGGCGCGGGGTGGTGTCGGGCGTCAGCGAGTGGTCGTCGAGCCGCACGCCGAAGTAACTCGCCTCGGCATCGGTGACGACCGGCCGCTTGTCGCCGGTCGCCGCAAACAGGCGGCGCACCAATGCATCGAGCGGCAGCGCCTCCGGCCCAGCGATCTCGATCCGGCCCTGCGCGGGCGGCTCGGCCACCACGGCGGCTAGCGCGGCGGCGACGTCATCCGCCGCCATCGGCTGGATCAGCGCATTCGACAGCCGGACTTCGCCGCCCCGCATGCTCCCGTCGGCAATGCCGGCCACGAATTCGAAGAACTGCGTGGCCTGCACGATGGTCCAGGGCACGGGCGAGGCCTCGATCAGCTCTTCCTGCCGCTGCTTGGCGCGGAAATAGCCGCTGGCCAGCAGGCGCTCGGTGCCGACCACCGACAGCGCGATATGGTGCGCCACGCCGGCCTTCGCAGCCGCCGCCAGCAGGTTGCGACCCGCTGTGTCAAAGAAGTGGAGTGCCGGCTCGTCTTCGAACGAGGGCGAGTTCGCGACGTCGACGACCACGTTGGCGCCCGCCAGCGCGGCCTCCAGGCCTTCGCCTGTGAGCGTGTTGACGCCCGTAGAGGGCGAGGCCGCATTGACCTCGTGGCCGGACTGGCGCAGGCGGGCGGCGAGCTTGGAGCCGATGAGGCCGGAGCCTTCGATGATGACGATCTTCATGGTCGATTCCTCGGTAAAGGGAGTCAAAGAGGAACGCCCCCTGTGGGCGTCCATGCGAGGAAGACGTCCAGTGGGGGGCGTTTGTGACACCGGGATCGAAAATCCTCGGAATATCACGCTGCCGGGCGTGACAGTCCTCTCTCCCATTCAATGAAAGGGCGTTGAACGTCTGGTTTGGCGAAGACCAAAAGACCGCTTCGGGTCCGAGACTCCCCGGCTGCGGCCGGCTACAGTCGGCCAGAATCCGACACTCACAATCCCGCCACAGTTCGCCCATCAGCAGTCATACGATCAAGCCTACATATGTCCGGTGCGAAGGTAATAGTTCAGCTCGTTGCTGCAGACGTTGGTGGTCGAACGATGCCCACCTATTTGACCCAGAAGTATCGACCTCACTTTCGCGTCGGGAGTGGAGAGTACTTGGGGGTAGTCTTTTCCGGCGCCGAATCCAGCGCGCCGATTCAGCCCGGGATTTGTATGAATGCGGAGGTCACATTCATCTACGCACCCGATGTCGACTACGGGGAGCTAAGCGTCGGGTCACAATTTCAGATCCTAGAAGGTGCAAGGATTGTCGGAATCGGCGTGGTCAGTGAACTGGTCCCATGAAGGTCTCGTCGCGGCCGGAACCAGCGATTTACCCTCACTAAGCGGAGCTTTTCAATGACCGTTCGGACACATCTAGCCTCGATGGAGCGCCGTGTGGTTGCGTTTGCAGTCGACTTTCTAATACTGTTTGCGGTGGTGATTGTTTTGACCGTGACCATAGACGGCCAGCCGAACGCAGCTTCTATCACGATGCCGGCAGCCCTTTTGCTCTTTGTCGCATATCACTGGGCCGGACTCTCCAACAGAAACTACGCGATCGGCCGAGTGATCACTTCCATCACCGTGATCTCGCTCAAATCTGGCCTGGAACTTTCCGCCCTGCAGCGCATAGCAAGACCCAGCATAAGACTGCTCTGGCTTCTGACAGGAGGGCTCGCAGCTGGCTTCACTCACCAGCCCATGTTTCTCTTCCTGCCTCTCGTCATCGACACAGCCCTTCTGTCTTTTCACCCACTACGTCAAACCGCGACAGACATGGTGTGCAGAACAACAGTGGTGAATTCGCCGCCGCTACAACCTCACCGCGCTCCGGCTGCCCCAATGTTCAGTCTGGACGACGCCGAATTCGGACCCAAACCTCGCAAGCATTCTTCTTCACGGATTGGACCAAGCGGCCGATGATGAAAAATGCCGGAGCGAACCGCATCTGTCTCTAAAAAAACGTCGGCTCGCGGCCGAGGCTGTGTGAAAACTCAATGCGGTCGACGCCATTCCTGAAGTCGACCTCTCAGATGGCCTCAGGCTGCGTGTTCTCACATGCGCCAAGAGGTCGAGTACTCCTGAAAACGCAGCCCAGCGGGGGTTTTCACACAGCCTCGGCTAGAACCGGACGTTCGTCGGTGCGGCAAACTCGGGCGAGGAGCAGCCGCTCCTAGTCAGGTCAAGCCTGCTTATGTTCGAGCACCATCCCTTCATCCCACTGGCTGCCATGCTTAGAAAACTACTCGCTATAGGTCTCTTAGTCTTGTCCTGCTGCGCGAATGCAGGCGACGCGACTATCGAGGTAGCCCGATTCCTTCATATCGGCGGAAGGGCGGAGCACGGGCTGAAGCAACGTCTCGTTCAGTTGCGGCAGACCGCTCCTGAAGCAGCGATTGCTGTAGCTGCTGCGTATGAGGCCTTCGATCAAGACGAGATTGCGAGGAGATATGGTCGCCTCTTCGACGAAGTACTCAGTCCAAATGATGTCGATTTTGTGCTGCGATTTTCGCAAACACCCGCGGGCAAGGTGTACGGCGCCGCGTACAGGGACTACCAAGATCCGGACGCACTTGAGGCCTATCTCGGCAAGCTAAGCGGTGACGAACGAACTGGCGCAATCGGCTTTGAAAGAAGCCCTGCATACTTGAAAGTGATAGACGTTATGACGTCCGAGCGCGCGCGCCGAATGGTTCGAGACTATGCGGAAGAGCTGATGTGCTCGTACTATAAAAAAGGCGATCGAAGTGCTGTTGAGACGTTGAATTCGAAGGGGAAGTGCTTGTAGTTTGAAGCGATGAAGGCTCGCGGGAGAGATAGCTTCACAGGTCTGAGCAACGTGTCTTTGGCGAGATAGCATTTACGGACCGCTAACTGAGACACAGACCGGGCCGAATTCGCTTGGAAGACGACGTTCAGGCCCGAGCGCCGTAGGCCTCGATATTTGATCGGCTATTGGAGAGTCCGACACATGGCTGCCTAGCCTTTACCTTCCGACTTACCTCTGTGCTCTTAATGCAGCGCATGCAGTCAGGCAAAATGCCCCGCCACGAGGAGAACCGAGGATGCAGAAAAAAAACCGCGGCGGTCGTGCTGACCACCTTGGCAATGATTGCGGGCTGTGCAGGTCCGCAGCAGGGTGCAGCGGCCCGACGCGCCGACTACTCTCCGCCACAGCCGCCTAAACCGTACTCTCTGGCTCGGCACAAGGACGCTGAACCGACCGACTCTGCTGCGCTGCGTCACCTCATCGAACAGGCCCTTCAGCGCCCGACGGCGACCGCAGAAGCCACCCGTCCCACTGAGTACCTTGTTCTGGTTGCACCTCAGGGACAGCCCCTAGAGGTCACACTTCTTGCGTCCAGCGGGGATCCGACTTGGGACCGAGTCGTTAGCGAGGCGATCCGCAAGGTGCCGTCCTTTCCCGCAGGTCGCGACGGCAAGCCACCCGCCAATCTCCTGGTGTTCGCGACACCTTCACGAATCACGGCATCCCCGGTCCCCGTTCAGCCAAGACCCGGTCGAGGTGCTGGTCGGCCGACTTACGCTGACCGTATCGCCGCCGCTGTGCGCCCGAACGTCCGGTACGCTGATGTGGACGCCATTCAGGGCAACCCAGCAGTGGAACTCAACGTCACTCTCAGCCCTGAGGGCAAAGTCATTGAGCCCTTCGTCGTTCGTTCCAGCGGCGTCGAAGACTGGGACGTCGCCGCCATGGTCGCGCTCCTGCGCACGGGCTTCCTGCCCCGCGACATTGATGGCCGAGCTCCGCCACGATTGGTTCTGGTAATGCGTCCGAAGTACTAAAGTCCCGACCTCCACTTCAAGGAAGCGAAGAGCTAGCCGCACCGACCGCCGGCAACTACTCACGATACTTGGTGCGCCATAAGCAGCAAGCTGCCCTGTTTGTACAAGTGACGGCTCTCGGGCTCGGTGGCCAAACTTCCACTGGCGGCCAGAACCGGACATTCAAATGCAAACGGAACTGAACCTCAAGAAAATCGCCCTTATCAAGCGTCTTGTAGAGGCGGGCCATGGCGAAGAGCTACGCCTGATACTGTTCGGTGCCTCAAGATTCAATCGTCCAGAACTCGACGACGATGCTGACGTCATATATCCACCAGAGTGGGGGCCTGGTGAGGGGAGGCTGCACATAGTGACCTTGGTGCAGGCACATCTTGAGTTCACGGCTATGTTCGGAACCAGCTCTCAGTCTGCTAGCGAAGGCGGGAGACACTACTTCGCTCACGCCGCAGAATTCGAACTTTGGCTCAACCACGGCGCACCTGGTATATCGATCGCCCAGCTCCAGGCGTTGGAGGCAGCCTACAAACGCTAGTCCGCCAACAGCCAGAACCAGACGTTCGGCCCTCGGCCACAATCGGCATATGCCTCTAAACCGTCAGATCATCAAAGCCTCCGGCGGCGCGGAGCAACCTGGCGACCAAGTCGAAGGTCTCTTCACGAAGCTCGAATATCGTTGCTGTCCCAAATGTGGGAGCGACGCCGGCGTGGTGCCCAAAATGCTCATGCTGCGGAAAGCAAAGCCCGCTTGAAGAACGCGCTGGCGCCCGCAGGCCAGACCAACTCGCATCTGACGAGTGCCTTCCTGAGGCTCTGCTTCCTGCTCCGCTTCAGCAATTCGTTCAAGGTTGCTACTGCACACGATGTGGTGTGGGCTTTGTCCCAGATGACCTTGTAAAGCCCGCGGTGGTGGAAGAAGCTAGAAATTGCGCCGCAAGATGGGCAAAGCGGCTGTAGGAAATGCGGCAGTCGGCCACAACCAGTCGTTCGCTGCAGCGGCACAATGCGGCGAGACGGAGCCCAGAAAAAAAACTCCGCCAGTACTGGCGCTACGAGAATGCAACACGGTCAGAAATCCTATGTCTGCATCCACGTTTTCGACGACGTGAAGCCGGTTCTCCTTGTCGCAAGGGAGGGCGGGAGCTGGTGCTTTATTTGCGGTGGGGAGCACGATGATACTGCTTCTGAATACAGAGTTGTCGGGATGGGACACTTGCTCGACCGCGACCCTAGCCTAAATGCATTGCTTGATTTGGCTCCCGAATGGCAGGCAGAGCGGGCCGACGTTCACTCTCCCTGGATTCGCACAAAGTGCGCGCTGCTTGATGACTAGCGTCCCAGGAAGTGACGACTCTCGGCCAGGAGCTGACTTTCGAAGAAGCCCTGCAGAATCGAACCTGCGGAAATTCCGATCTCAAGAGTCAGACACTGAGAGTGTCCCTCCTTCCGAGTCTCATCGCTTCATCGTCGACATAGCTGCAACACGAGCTTCCAGCGGCACAGCTCCACTTGCGCGATTTGTCGCTCTAAAAACTTTGGCCAGACTACGAAGACACTCGGCGACATACGGATGGTCCGATCCTGAAGTCTTCTCGAATATTGAGACTGCCCGCTGAAGCAATGGCTCGGCCTCTCGATATCGACTTTGATCCACATAGAGAAAAGCCAGATTTCCTAAGCTATTTGCAACCTCCGGGTGAGACGGACCGTAGGCCCGTTCCCGAATCCGGAGCGCTCGCTTAAGCAATGACTCGGCACGGGCATACTTGCCTTGCGCCATGTCAATTTTCGCAACGTTTACCAGATTCGTTGCTACTAACGGGTCGTCCGGCGCTAGCGCATTCTCAGAGATGTTGAGTGACCGCGACGCCAACTCGGCCGCTCGATCTAGTTGCGATTGCTCCTTGTAGATCAGCGAGAGATTGTTAAACCCTATCGCGACGTCTCGGTGCAGGGGCCCCTGTGCTTTTTCATTGATCTGGATGGCGCGTTCATACAGTGCCGCTGCTTCGGGTAGTCGGCCCTCCGCTTTGTAAACAAGCGCGAGATTGTTCAGACTACTTGCGACGATTGGATCGCTGGCCCCGAAAACCTTCTCACGAATGGCGATCGCCCGTTTGTGCAGAGGCTCGGCCAGACTGTACTGACCGCGTAAATAGTACAAATTTGCCAAGTACCCAAGCGTGCTCGCTACATCGCGGTCCTCGGGGCCGAGCCGCTTCTCGGTTAGCTCCAAGGCCTCTTTGGTCAGGGAGATTGCCCGCTCATATTCACCGCGGTTGTACAACTGACGAACTTCATCGTTGATGTCTCTGAGATCGCTCGCAGCGTGCACCGAAAGAGACGCCAACAGCACAGTGATGAACAGGGCGATAGCTGCGAAATATTTCATTGAGAGCGGGGAGATGTCGACGACAAGCGCTGATGATGAGTTGTCAGACGTGCCACAGAAAGCTCGTTTCCAATACTACCTCGCTGACAAACTCACGAACGCCGGAACAATACGAAAGCGCCTGTACGTGCAACGAGTGTGTCCGCCACAGCTGTGCGAATGAACTGCCGTCATGCGCTTTCTAGCGGCCTCGGTCGCATTTTGTGCTCCTCTTGCGCTTGACGCACTGATTACTGCCGTCGCCATCAACTGTCTGCGTCGCCGCGCACAGGTTCGACCGCACGCACGAAATCGATCTTCTGTGCTATCCGAATCAAGAGGGTGTGGACAGCTTGCTGCACTAGATTTGTGCAAGGCTGCGCTGGAGCCGTCTTTCGAAGTTGCTGTGAGGACCGCTGCAGTTCATGCGGGGTATGGCGGCGGGCAGTGAAGAGGTCCGCTTTGGGCCCCTTTGCGCCGACAACCTGTCCGGCTACAGCCGGCCAGAACCCGTCGTTCGCCGGGCCGGCACAATATCGGTCGCAACCGGTCATTCACCGCGGGAGGACACCGATGTGGAAGCGCACTGATGTCGACAGGACGAAGCAGTATCAGATAGCTCTCTGCCAGAGACCAGATGGCCACCGGAGCCATGAACTCCATTGTTCAGGGGCGCCCGTTCTCCCTGCGAATGTTGTTTTCCGCACGGAGGTGGCTCCCATCGACTTAGTGATGAGAGGTGACGTCTGCGGAATCGCGAAGGCGGTCAAACTGGACACCGGACAGGGCTCCTGGGTCGACGCTCATGGGCTCTGGCTCACCAATGACGAGGTAGAAGCAATGACGGAGGAGCGCGAAGTGCCTTGGGTCAATGGACTAGCAGCACATTTCGCCCCAAAGTAACTGCCGCGTTCGGCCAGAAGCCGACTTTCCACTCATGAGCAACTTTGAGATTTACACCCCCACGGCTGAGGAAGTGCACTCGGGCGAGTTGGGTCGCCGCATGCGGCAGTTCAACTACCGGTTTGTCGGCGAGTACGGACAGTTGCAGCCGGTCTGGGTCAGCGCGAAGGACGATGGTGGTGGGCTCGTGGGTGGGTTGCGCGGATTTGTTTTCCTGCATTGGTTGAACGTGGAGTTGCTGTTCGTCGACGATGCGGCGCGGCACCAGGGCGTGGGCCGCAGGCTGCGCGCGATGGCGGAACAGAAAGCCGGCGAACTGGGCGCCCGCAACGCGACACTGAACACCTTCGAATGGCAAGCCCGCGCGTTCTACCTCAAGCAGGGCTACGAAGAGTTCGGGCGCATCGACGACTACATCCAGGGCTTCTACGCGGCGTACATGAAGAAAGCGCTAGCGCCATAGCGGCTCCGAAGGCCTGCTTTTCGCCGACCGCTCCGCGCCCCTTTGCGCCGACCGTGCGTGAGGCTACAGTCGGCCAGAAGCGGTCGGTCGCCCTCGACCCTCGAAGCGCCTGCGCACTGACCAAGTCTTAGACAACAATCGACTAAGTGCAGTCTTGGGTGACAGCATTTCAGAATTCAAATTGATGGGGGGAAACATGGACGTCACATATCTTAGGCAACACTACGACCGCTTGGAGACCGACGAGTTGATCCGTCTTCGCTCGACTGAGCTTACGCCTGAGGCCAAGGTCGTGCTAGAAGCTGAATTAGCTTCTCGGGATGTTGAGCACTCTTTCTCTACGGTGCCCGCCGGCGCCTCTGCGCTACGCCCGCTCGACCACTCATTGCTGGCGCCGTTGTGGCGGCGATTTGTGGCAGCAGCAATCGACTATGCGGGACTGTGCTTCGTCCTGTTCGGTGTGAATTGTCCAATATATCTGTACACCCCGAAAATTTTCTCTGATTTAATTGGATACACATCTCTCGCGGTGGCCTTGGCATACTTGTTTTTCAAGGATGGCCTGAACGGTCAGAGTTTTGGGAAGCGACTGCTAAAAATCAAGGTTTTGGAGAGGTCTACAGGTGACTCATGCAGCCTGCCGCGCTCGTTAATCCGTAACGCGTTTAATGGATTGGGCTTCATTGATTGGCTATTTGCCCTCGGCCGTGAAAACAGGCGCCTAGGCGACCATGCTGCGGGCACGTACGTTGTGAACGCCTAAAACACTTGTCGATTCGGTGGTCCGGACGAATTTCGACGATTGCAAGGTCTGCTTTGGGGGGCGGCATACGGCCGCTAAGGGCCCAGAGCTCCGAGCCGGCGACCGGCTACAGTCGGCCAATTTCGGTCATTCATTGCTCCGGGCAACCAAGTATCGATGCTGACCCTGCATAGCCAGCGTCTGCTTCAGGCTGAACCAAAGGATGGAATATGAAACGGCGCCAGGTTGCTTCATTTCTCGGCGGAACGGCACTTGCATCGCTCGCTGGATTACCAGCGTTCGCGGACCCGCCCAATGGCTGCGGTGCTCCAAGCGCGCGAGACGATGGGTGGCCGATCTCCGCCAACGATGGCGACAAGCTCATTGACAGCGGTGCGTTGTGCAGGATGGCTGATCAACTCGCGGCCTCATCCAACATACATGCCGTGCTGGTCGCCCGCAGCGGCAAGCTGGTGTTCGAACGGTACTTCAGCGGTTCCGACCAGGTCCCCAGCTTCTTTTTTGGCAGCCGGGTGAAAGATGTCATCTTTGATGCCGACACCCTGCATAGCGTGAAGTCAGTTTCAAAAAGCGTCGCGTCGCTTGCAGTCGGAATCGCAATCGATCGGGGACTGATCCGCAGCGTCAACGAACCGATTCTTAACTTCTTCCCCGAGTTCGCAGACTTGCGCTCCCCCGAGAAGGATCGCATCCAACTGGTGCACGCGCTCACCATGACAATGGGTCTGCAGTGGGTGGAGGCAACCCAGGCCACTGGGGAGAATAACGACGAGTCGCGCATGCATAGGGCGGCAGATCCGTCTCGCTACGTCCTCGGTCTGGCGTCAACTGCGCCGCCAGGCCAAGAGTTCTTCTATACCACCGGCGCGCTGACCCTCGTGTCCGCCATTGTTCACAAGGCGACCGGACGCCCCTTGGACGAATTTGCCCGAGAAGTGTTGTTCGAGCCTCTGGGCATTCCCGACGTGGAGTGGAGCCGGGTCAAGGGGGATACCGATGCTGGAGGGGGATTGCGCTTGCGGCCGCGCGACATGGCGAAGATCGGACAGCTTGTGCTCGCGGGCGGGCGGTGGAACGACCGTCAAATCGTTTCTAGAGATTGGATCGAGACCTCAACGACATCAAAGATCAAGGCGACGGACGATCAATATTATGAGTATCTCTGGTGGCTCGGCCGCGCCCGGACCAACGCGGGTGTGGTGAACTGGATTGGCGCACTGGGTCGAGGCGGTCAGTCAATTCGCATCGTCCCGGAGCGCAATCTCGTTGTCGCGGTGACGGCAGGTTACTACCAAGACTACAGCCCGCAAACGTTCAAATTGCAGTTTGGCGTTTTCCGGGACGTCCTGCGGGCGATTCCGCCCCCAGGCTGAACTGCAAACGCAGACGGCGACACTGCATTGGACTACTCTGAACTGTCGATCAAGTAGAAGGTTGCCTGTGCCTTCGCCATTTTTCATGTCGCTACTTGGAAGTGGTCGGCGAAAGCTCGCCTAACTACCGCTTCGGGCCCGTTGCGCCGACTGCCCGTGCGGCTACAGTCGGCCAAAAGCGGACGGTCAAACCTTGGCCTCTGACATCCGGCCCAGGTGGTTCACAGAAACAAGATCACAAAAAGCTAAAGCAAATGAACTGCAGAATTCTTGTTTTCACCGTGCTCACAGCGACATCGAGCGTGCAAGCGCAGATACCCCCCAACTACATAGACGAGCGGGAAAGCTACCATGAGGCTCATGTCTACCACGTGATGGTCCGCACTCAAACGGAGGCGTCGGACATTTACACATCTCTGCGTGGTGTACCCAAAGATCAACTTCTGGCGGCCTTCAAAGCGGCGGCAAAGGCGAAGAGCATCGATCCAGGTTCTAGCCAGGCCGGCGGTGATCTCGGCCTGATTAAAGAGGGAACCATGGTGCGGCCTTTTGAGAAGGCAGCCTTTTCCGTGTCGAACGGTCAGATAAGCGGACCGGTTCAGACCGAATTCGGCTGGCATCTGTTGTACGTTCAATCGACGAGCTCGATTCCCGTCTCGCGCCTATGCGCTCAAACCCTTGAAAAGACTCTGAAGGCGACGCCTGGACTGCGATCTGACGCGATCGCCTTGACGAAGGGATTTAAAGCCGGATCGCCAGCTCAGGAGAGGCAGGTCCAGAAGCTGCTGGGCCCCACGTGGGGGCCAGCAATGAAGGACGGCGATGGCAACCTCTCATTCCTCAAACTCGAGAAAAATGCCGGATCGGGCGTAGCAGAGGTATTGCAACATACGGAGTACCCATATGGCCGGCTGCATATCCCCGCTGGCCTGTAAGCGAGCCGCGCGATCTCGGTATGAAGTGAACTGCCCAAACGGGACCGTCTAACTTCGGAGCATCGAAGAGATGGAGCTGCGCGGCGAACAGGGGCCAGTGGCGAACCGATCTACCAGCGCATCATGGAAAGCCATCCGATCAACGCCGGGCGCGTTCTATCAGCAGCTTCAAGACTTCGCCTGCAATCCGAAAAGCAAGACGTAGAGCGCAGCTCAATGATCGAGGTCAATAGTCCGAACCCGGCCAAGAGCCGACTTTTGCGGGTGCGGCAGAATTCGCCTCGGAGCGGACGCTCGACAAGCGGCCAGATGGCTCTGGAAGATTGAACCTCGCGAGGAAGCATCAACAGATGATTTTTAATGAGAAGCACGATTTCGCAATTGAAGCCATGGTGGAGCCGAACCTAGTACTGCCTTCCTCGGTCTGGGGGCGGATGCGCGTATGGTGTGCCGGGGTACCGCTGGGCGATTTCTCTGAGCTGCACAGCGGATTGCCCTTCAGCCCCTTTAAGTCGCTCTGTCTGGCCCTGCCAGACCTCTGGCTACCAGAGTTCGAGGGGAAAAGCGACGAGGAACTGTTCAATCGCCTGGATGCGGTCTTGTACGGCTTCAAGGACGGTGTCGAGGTGGTTGACGACCGGACGCCCGAGGAATGCCACCATGATGCTCGCGCATATTGGCTGTTCAGCTTCCTCACCAACTGGGGCGAGATGTTTGACCGAGAAGGAAAATCGTTCATTTTCTGCGCGGATGGCGACGGCGTAAACGTACTAAATCGCCCCATTGGGTCGACACAACTGCGGTCCTTCAGAACCTCGGTCGCTTCCATCCAGGCAGCATGTCGTGCATTCACGACCTGGCTCGACCAGGCTACGACCATCTGCGGCCATGCGCAATTAGGGGATGTCAAGGAGAGGCGACAGTCGACCAAAACCGGTCGGTCGGCCGCGCCGCAGAATTCGTGGAATAGCGGACGTTCGCGGCGCGCAAAGAACGATTATTGAGCGGAGGTCACACTCCGCGAATACTGAGCCAAGTGAAACTGCACAGCTGCTTCCAAGAAGGTCGCAGGCGGATTGACTCCCTCTGTTGCGGCAAACGGGCCAATTGTTCTGGAGAACACTCGTTTTCCGTTAACCTCTGTTTCAATATAAATAATGTGCATCGCCCCTCGACCTGGGTTTTCCTGCGCCGAGGAAAGCGCGCGCTTGTATTCCTCTCCAGACGGAGTGGCGAAGGCTGCGCCGTCAATTACTTTTGATTGCGTTGCAGACATACTCTTGGGAGGTGTGCCGCTCACCGCCGCACCAAGTGCTCCGCCTATGGCAGCCGCCGCCGCAGTCTGACGAAGTCCTGCTTGCACGTTGCTGTAGGCGACCAAATGGTAAAGTTTAATTTCCTGACTAGCACCTTCGCCAAACTTTTCAAATGCTCGATGCTGAAGCAACCGGGCTGGCGAGGGCTGTATTGAGGCATCAGGAATACGATAAGTCCCGTATGCGTCGCTTGTCACCACCAAGCTAAAATTCTCAAATTTCTTCTCGCTACTAGGACGCAAATCCGTTACCTTGGTTGACTCTGAGCGTGATATATCCGAAACATTCAATTTTTTGACAGGTAGCGTATAACGCGGAAAGCGTCAAAAGCAAAAGAATTGTATAGAGCAGCTTATTCAAGTTTTCTCCAAAGAGTTGTTTTTGAGCGCAGGGAGCAGCGTCTGCCCACTGATAGTATTCAGTAACAAGATTTTTACAAACGTCTTTTTGCCGCGCTCGCTCGAATTGGTCACTGCCCGGCGCGCCGCAGTCATTCATGCGTATCGGTGGTAGTGCGGCGGCTACCTAAAGCGAAGGACTGCTTTCGCGCACCGGCGAACGTCTGGAGTGGGCCCTAAGCCGAAGTTCAGTTTCGCCCAAAGCGGGCGTTCAGCGCCCTTCGACGGGCCCTGGCCGAGACCTTAGTAGGTTGTGGCGACCACGGCGGCCCGCTGCGACTCACTGAGGTGCCTGCGATGCAGGTTGAGCGACAGCACGAACTCCGCCGAGTCGCTAGCACTTTGTACGCATGAACTTTGTAGCCAGCGGCTCCAACTTGTTCAATCGGGGATAGTTCGTTCGCATGTGTTTCTGCGCAGAAACCAGATCATCGCCATACCGCACAAGCAATTGTCGATCGCCCTCCGCAAGCTCAATGTCACCCAAATAGACAACTTGCCCCTTTGGAACTTCGGCGACCATGACTCGGACGCGGCAGTAGGCGAGATAACTTTCTAGCTTTCCCATTTTGGTGGTAGCGAAAATGCGCGCTAGGACAAGCACCTGTCCGGCTTTCGCCTTAGCGACGAGATAGCCGTCTCTACCTTTGCCGCTTATTACAGGGAAAGCCGTTTCCCGTCCAAAATCCACCGTTTCACCGGAGTAGGTCGCCTCAATAAAGTGCATCCCATAGAGTTCTGGGCCGTTGGGCCGCGTCTTAATGCCAACTACAAGCACTGATTCATCAGGTCCAGGCCCTTCAGCATCATTTTTCAGAATGGCGGAAGTACCGCAGTCGCTCAGCAGTGCGCCAAACAGGGCCAGAATCGCTAGTCTCCTCAATGGCATTTGCATGTACTCCGTTGTGTTCATCCAACCTACAGCGGTGCTGACTGACTGCTAGTGGCCGCAAGCCGGCGCTTCAT
>CAMATD010000090.1 GCA_945860785.1 Variovorax sp. YR752
GCATCGGGCTGCTGCGCGGCGTGCCGCTCGAGCGTGCGGTGCACCGGCTCGGGCTGCGGCTCGCGGTGCGGGTTGACGCTCCACTGCACGAGCTGCGCCCTCTCGGGCGCCGCCAGCAGATCGACATCGCCCACCGCCTGCGCAGCGCCGCCGGCGAGTGCGCCGAGAACTGCGATGTAGTGCGCGGCCATGCGCTCGATGGTTTCGGCATCGAACAACTCGGCGGCGTAGATCAGGTCGAGCCCCAGGTGGCCGTCGGGCCGCTCGCGCGCTTCGAGCACCAGCTCGAACTGCGCTTGGAGATCGGGCAATTCCTGGTCGCCCACCGCGATGCCGCCGAGTTGCTCCAGTGCCCGGCGGTCTTCGAACAGGTGGTTGAACATCACTTGGAACAGCGGGCTGTGGCTCATGCTGCGCTCGGGCTGCAGGCTTTGAACCAGTTGCTCGAAAGGCAGGTCCTGATGCGCCTGCGCGCCCAGCACCGCCTCGCGGGCCTGCGCCAGCACGTGCGACAGGCGCGTGCGGCCATCGATCGGATTGCTCAGCACCAGGGTGTTGACGAACAGCCCGATGACACGCTCGAATTCCATGCGGTTGCGGTTCGCGATCGCAGCGCCGACGCGGATCTCTTCCTGGCCCGTGTAGCGGTGCAGCAGGGCCTGCAGGCCCGCCAGCAACACCATGCACAAGGTGGCGCTTCGGTCTGCGCAAGGCCGCGCAGCGCACCGAGCAAGGCCGATGGCAGCTGGAAGCCGTGGCGTGCCGCGCGATAGCCGGCCTGCGGCTGGCGCGGGCGGTCGGTTCGCAGTTCGAGCACCGGATGGTCGTTGCCCAGCTGCGCGCGCCACCAGGCAAGCTGGCGCTCGCCCTCGCCGGCCGCAAGCCACTCGCGCTGCCAGACGGCATAGTCGGCGTACTGGACGGGCACGGGCGGAAGCTGCGCCGCCTGGCCTCGCAGGCGCGCTGCATAGCCCGCGGCCAACTCGTCGATCAGCAACTGCATCGACGCACCGTCGGAGACGATGTGGTGCATCGCGACCACAAGCACCTGGGCATCTTCCGCCGTGCGGATCCGCGCCACGCGCAACAGACCGCCTTGCGTAAGGTCGAAGGGTTCGGCCTTGAGGCGCCGGGCCTCTTTCGCCACTTCGGCGTCCTGCGTGTCGGCAGGCATGTGGCGCAGGTCGATCGTTTCCAGCGGCAACGCGCCTGCGGGCTTGATCCATTGCATGCCCACGCCATCGGGGCCGGCGCGAAACACGGTGCGCAGCGATTCATGGCGCACCACGAGGTCGTCCAGCGCCGCGCGCAACGCGTCGGCGTTCAGCGAGCCCGCCAGGCGCAGTGCACCGCTCATGTGGTACGCCGCGCTCTTCGGATCGAGCTGCCACAGGAACCACTGGCGCTCCTGCGCGTGGGACAACGGCAGCGCCTGCTGCCTGCGGGGCGCCGGCAATACGGCGATCGGCGCCGGGCGCCCGCGCACACCATCGGCGACCCGCTACCGCACGGCGGCCGCGCATTCGCGCAGCCGTGGTTGCTCGAACATGAGGCGCACGGGGAAATCGATCTCCCAATGCGCTGAAATGCGTGCCGCGGCCTGGGTGGCGGTGAGCGAGCTGCCACCGCGGGTGAAGAAGTGGGCGTCGCGCGCAAACGGCTTGTCGGACGGTGCCTTCAAGACCTCGCGCCAGATCGCATCGACCGCGCGCTCGACCTCGTCGAGCACAGGCGCTTCAGCCTGCGCCTCGACAGGGCCGCCCTTGACGAAGGCGCCGTGCTCGTGGATCACATAGGCATCGGCGCTGCGATCGAGCCAGCCCGCGCGGCAGGCGCTGCGCTGCAGCTTGCCGCTGGTGGTCTTGGGCATGCCGCCCGGGTTGAGCAGCAGCACGGCCGAGAGCGGCTCGCCGAACACCTCGCTGACGGCGGCGCTGAGCGCCTCGACCAGCACCTGCGGCGGCACCAGCTTCTGCATGCTGCGCGACACCTCGGCGGCGGCGCCGATGCCTTCGCCATTCGGCCCGTGGGTTGCAAAGACCGCGACGCGGCCCTTGCGCACCGCATCCACCTCGGCCTCGATGACGCGCTCGATGTCCTGCGGATAGATGTTGTGGCCGCGCACGATGATCAGGTCCTTGATGCGGCCGGTCACATAGAGTTCGCCGTCGTAGACGAAGCCCAGGTCGCCGGTGCGCAGCCAGCGCCGGTCGGCGATCTCGAAGAAGGTTTCGGCGGATTCGCGCGGCTTGCCCCAGTAGCCGGCGCCGATGCTCGCGCCGCTGACCCAGATTTCGCCAATGCGGCCGGGCTCCGCCACCACCGACAGCGTGGCGGAATCGACGATCTCGACCGCGTGCTCGACCGCGTGCTCGACCGCGTGCTCGACCGCCACCGCGCCGCAACCGACGAGCAGCGTGCCGTCTTCGCTCGGCGTGCCCACGCCGGCAGCCAGGCCGTCGGCGCCGAAGCCGCGCGCGACCATGCCGGCGCCGCGCTTGCCGCCGGTCACGAACAGCGTCGCCTCGGCCAGGCCGTAGCAGGCGTAGACCGCGCCCGGGTCAAAGCCCGCAGGAGCGAAGCGCTCGATGAAGTCGAATTCGGTGTCGGCGCGCACCGGCTCGGCACCGGTGTAGGCCACGCGCCAGCTCGAGAGATCGAGTTGCGCGATCTGCGCATCCTTCACGCGCTCCAGGCACAGGCGGAACGAGAAGTCCGGACCGCCGCCGAGCGTGGCGCGGTGGCGCGAGATCAGCTCCAGCCAGCGCACCGGGCGCTCGAGGAAATAGCGCGGCGACGTCAGCACCAGCGGAATGCCGCTGTAGAGCGGCTGCATCAGCCCGCCGATCAGCCCCATGTCGTGGTACAGCGGCGCCCACGAGACGAACTTGTCGTCCGGACCGATGCCCATGCCGACCTGGATGGCATGTTCGTTGGCCATCAGGTTGCCGTGCGTGACGATGACGCCCTTGGGCGCAGAGGTCGAGCCCGAGGTGTATTGCAGGAAGGCGATGTCGTCGTCGGCCGGCTCGAAGGGTTGCCATGCATCGGCAAGCGCTTCGTCGATCGCATCGACGGCAACGAGGGTCACGTCGCCGAACTGGCTGCCGGCCGCGGCCATCGCGGTGCTGAAGGCCGCAGACGTCAGCACGCAGCGCGCCTGCGAATCGGCGGCCACGCCCGTGAGCCGCGCCAGGTGCTGGGGCCGTGTCGATTCCGGCGGAAACACCGGCACCGCGATCACGCCGCTGTAGAAGCAGGCCAGCATGCTCACGGCATAGTGGTCGCCGTTGTCGAGCATGACGAGTGCGTGCTCGCCTTTGGCGACCTGCTGCTGCAGCCGCGCTGCAAGTGCGCGAACGCGCCGTTCGAAGGCGGCATAGGTGAAAGGCACTTCGCTGTACACGCCGCCGACCTCGTCGACCACGGTGAGCCAGACATCGTCCGGCCGCCGGCCGGCCAATGCACGCAGGTGCGCCACGAAATTGCGCGACCGCTGGGCGGCGATTTCCGTCGCGAGCAATTCATTCATATCGACCCTTCGCGCGCCGCGCTGCAGCGCGGGCGCATTGCCGGACGGCGCAGACGCACCGCGGCTTCAAGATGTGTTCGCCCGCGCCGGACGGGGCGCGGATGGAATGGAGAACCCGTGGTCCGACGCCCGCCAGCAACGATTCAGGCAATGGCACGGGGCGCAAGGCCGGCTCCCGAAACAACCTGGCCGAGCCGCCGTGCGAGGGCCGCGAGGAAGGTGGCCTCATGCTGCCGGATGAAGAAATGCCCGCCCTCGAACCAGTCGAGGGTGAAGCCCCCGCCGGCTTCGACCGACCAGGCCGACATGGCCTGCGCGTCGATGTCGTCCTGCCGACCGGCAAAGGCATGAACGGGCAGCGGCAACGGCGGCTCGCCCGCCGCCTCGTCGTAGGCGAAGCTGCGGCAGACCCGGTAGTCGGCGCACAGCACGTCGAGCGTGATGCGCATGAGCTCGGCGCTGGCGAACACTTCCTCGGGCGTACCGCCCTGCTTTCGCAGATCGGCGGTCAGGGATGCATCGTCTTCCTTGCCATCGAACCGGTCAGGACCACGCCTTGGGCCAGCAGCGCGCCCATGCTGTGCCCGAAGATCGCGAAGTCGCCGCGCATCGCCTCGGCCTGCTCGGCGCAGATCCGCGCGACGAGGGCATCGAAGTTCTCGACGAAGGCCTCCCCCATCCGGGCGCCGCGCCCCGGCAACTCCACGGGCACGACCCGCACCCACGGCGGCAGGAAACGGCGCCAGCGCAGGTACATGGTGGCGCTCGCGCTCGCGCCGGCGCAAGGCAGGCACAGAAGCGAGAGAGGCGCCCGCATGACCATCAACCGGCCGCGCTCCCCCGCGACCTGCTGCTCTTGCTGCTGCATCCAGTCGCGCAGCGACTTCGGCCGCATGTCGGTCCAGTTGCTCTCGACATAGGCAAGGACGGTTTTCTTGTCGCCCCGGACCGCCTCGACGGCGGTCCATCCGCCGGGAACGGCCTTCCAGTGCGGCCAGATGGAGTACTGGTCTTCGTGATTGACCAGAACGATGAAAGTCTCGTCTTCACGGTCCAAGCAACTCGTCGACATCGGTGCATCCTTATGTGATTGAACAGAAAGAAGCGCCCGATGTCCGGTCCTGGATCAGGTGGAATCACGGCGCCCCTGCCAACAGGACGCTTCAGGGACGGATCTGTTCATTTCGCGGCGCGTGTGGCGCGAACGCATTCGCCCGGCGCTGCCGGGAAGCGCCGGACAGGAACGCGCAGCACGAGGCGCGTTCGCAGTGGATCCGGATTTATTTGCCGGCTCGGGGCTCGGCGTCGGTGTCCGGCGAGTCGTCGCCGAAATCGTTGACCGGCGCAACGAAGCCCGCGAGCAGCCAGAGTTGCGCGGCCTTGTCGTAGGCGCGGCGATGCGAAGGCTCCGCCAAGAGCCAGGCCGTCATTGCAGTGCGCGCTGCGTCATCGAAGCTCTCGCTGTCGTGCTCGCGCTGCACCCAGTCCCATGCGGTGTTCCAGATGGGATCGCCCGTTTCCTGTGTCATTCGTGAAGCTGTTCGCGTTGTCCGTCGGGGCCGGGACTTGAACGAACCCGGCCGGTCCAGCGCACATTCTCTCGGGAAATCGGCGCAATCCTGCCGCAGGGTGGCAGACGCCTAGCGCGCGTCGCTCTCAAGCAGCAGGTGGCCGCACGATTTGATGGCCGTGGCGGCCTCGGCGATCAGGCCGTTCACGAGGCCCAGCGCGCAGCCCAGGCGCGCTGCGATCTCCCGCTGCGTGAGGCCTTCGAGACGGTAGAGCTCGAACACCAGCCGCGTGCGGGGCGCAAGCCCGGAAAGAACCTTGTCGATCGCAGTGATCACCTGGCGCTCGCACATCATGCGGTCGGGCGTCGAGGCGGTTGTCGGCATGTCGAGCAGCTCAACGTCCACGTCGAAGGTGCGATAGCTGGCTTCGACGCGATGGCGGCGGCAGTAGTCCAGCGCCATGTTGCGCACCACCTGGCAGCAATAGCCGATGGGACGGTCGGCCTGGCGGACGCAAGGGCCGTCTGCGATCTTCAGGTAGGCGTCCTGCACGACGTCGTCGGCCAGATCCGCTGTGTTGACGATCTTTCGGGCGACACGCCAGAGTTGCGCACGATGGGCGATGAAAACCTCTGCGAGCGAAGGCTCGGACGAATGCGGCAATGCCATGTTCAAGACCTCTTCCTCCGGTGAGCGAGCCGAAACGGGTCGCAGCTCCGACTTACTACTTTCGACGCACAAATAGTAATAAGAATCATTTCTATTTATAGGCGGGTTTTGAGGCATTTGCATGACCCTTCCGGATCGACACTCAAACAAGCGACATGAGGAGCCCCCGAGGAAATCCGCCGCAGCGGATCAGATGGCCAAGCGATCCGAGAGAGAACGCGGAACCCGGCACAGGGGGGTCGCGATAATAGCCCACTTCGCTTCGTGCGAGCATCTGGAAAAAGTGATCGCGGCGACCTCCTCCCTCTGCCTGCGGGCGATATCCATCTCTGGTTCTGCCCCCATGGCGAGGCCGGCGATCCTGCGCTCGACGCCACCTATCGCGCGCTGTTGACGCCGCAGGAGTTGCAGCAGAAAGATCGTTTCCACTTCGCACGCGACCGGCATCGCTACCTGCTGACCCGGGTGCTGGTGCGCTCGGTCCTGTCGCGCTATGCGCCCCTCGAACCGAAGGACTGGCGCTTCGCCAACGGGCCCTTCGGCCGTCCTCGCATCGATGGCCCCGAGATCGAAGAGACGCGCGGCCTGGACTTCAACCTGAGCCATACCGCCGGCCTCATCGTGCTGGCGGTTGCACGAAACATCGAGCTGGGCGTCGATGTCGAGAACACCCGCCGCTCCGCCGTACTCGAGGCCGTGGGTCACTACTTCGCGCCGGCCGAGGCCCTGTCGCTGGGCGCATTGCCGGCTGCCTTGCAACCGCATCGCTTCTTCGAACTGTGGACCTTGAAGGAAAGTTACATCAAGGCGCGCGGCATGGGTTTGCAGATACCGCTCGACAGCTTCGCCTTTGCGCTCGACGCCCCCAGCGACATCGGGTTCGCGCTCGACGATGCACACGACGACACCGCACAGCGCTGGCATTTCCGGCAACTGCAGCCAACGCCCGATCACATGGTGGCCGTCTGCAGTTCTGCCGATGCGCGAATCGTGTGCCGCGAAACAGCGCCGTTGCAATGGGAGCGACCGCTGGAAGTGCGCACGACGCGCGCATCTAAAATTCCGCCCCTTTCCCCGATCCCTCCCTCATGAACATCGTCGTCAACGAAGAACTCAAAGCCTATATCGATCCATTGACTCCGGAGGAACACGAAGCGCTCGAACGAAGCATCCTGACCGAAGGCTGCCGCGACGCGCTGGTGCTGTGGGGCGACGTGCTGGTGGACGGCCACAACCGCTACGGCATTTGCCGCAAGCACGACCTTCCGTTCCAGACGGTGCAGAACACGCGCTTCAAGACGATCGAGGACGTGCACCTCTGGATGATCGACCAGCACCTCGGCCGGCGCAGCATCTCCGACTACCTGCGCGGTGTGCTGGCGCTGAGAAAGAAGGACATCGTCGACGAGCGCCGCGCCCGCGCGCTGTCCGAAACGCCTTCGTCGGACGACGCCCCCTTCGACGTCGACACGCCTGCCACCGAATCGTCCGCCGACAGCGCCCCTGCCCTGCCCCCGCCCGCTCCCTTGAGCAGCCGCGAATCCATCGCCCGGGCCGCGCGCCTGAGCAGCAACCAGGTCGTGATGATCGAGAAGATCCAGAAGCAGGCGGCGCCCGAACTGGTGGCGGCCGTGAAGTCGGGTGTGATCTCGATCAACACGGCCGCGGCCGTGGCCAGCCTGCCCGCCGAAGAGCAGGTCACGGCGGCGAACGCAGGCAAGGACGAGCTCAAGCAGGCCGCCAAGCGCGTTCGCGAGGCCAAGCGCAAGCCGCGCGAGGAGTCGCCCGAATCCGAGTCGGACGATCAGGCCGTCAAGCCCGATGCGGTTCAGTTGCTGGAACAGCGCGTGGCCGAACTGACGGCCGAGAACGACGCCCTGCGCAGGCAAGTCGCCGATCTGCAAAGGCAACTGGCGGCGCAGTTGGCGAATTGACGGCGGGGCGCAAGCCCCGCGCCACTGCCTAGAGCTGGATCTCGGTGATCTTCGCGCCCGACAGCGAGACACCGGCTTCCAAACCCACATTGGTCATCACGAAGCCCACCACGGGCTGGCGGATCGTGTTGGTGTCGACATTGCCGTTGGCACCGATGGTCGCGACAGCCACCGTGGCATCCGCGCCGGCTGTCCAGCCCTTGCTGCTGCGGAACTTGTCGAGCGCCGCCTGCGTGGTGAACAGGTAGATGACCGCCTTCGATTGCGCGCCGGCCTGGAAGCCCACCGAACCCGCGGTGGTGCTGTAGTACGACTGCGTGCGGCCGTTGACGCGCAATGCGCCGCGTCCGTATTCGGCACCGACGCCCAGGCTGGCCCCGACCACGGCCGGGAACACCAGCACGCCGCTCGACTTGGCGACCAGTTCACGCGATCCCCTCACCGAGTCGTACAGCTTGGACAACGAGGCATCGACCTGCGCGTCGATGGACGTGCG
Organism: Variovorax sp. YR752; assembly: GCA_945860785.1. GTDB lineage: Bacteria > Pseudomonadota > Gammaproteobacteria > Burkholderiales > Burkholderiaceae_C > Variovorax. The sequence goes on from CAMATD010000090.1 coordinate 8,143, forward strand.
CGAAGAAACACTGCTGGCCTGATCCTGTGGCCGCGTGGTGGTGCAGCCGACGAAGGCAATGCTGCACGCTGCAACGACGGACGAAAGCGCGAGCGTGCGGAGGTTCATGGTGTTCATGACGGATTCCTTTGCAAAAACATAGACCGACAAAAATATCTCTGCCTGTGACGGCAGATCCGCACCATGCTAAGTCCGCCAAAACGCGGTAAGTCCGACTTGGGAAGACGGCCTACGTGAAGTCAGGCTGTCGAGGAACGGGCCCGCATCCGACTGAAGAAACGCAATGTTCGTGCAATGGTGATTCATAGCATCGCAGCGGAACAACCAAGGCGTACTTCCATGACCTTCGACCCCGCAAGGCAGCCGCGCTATTCGACACCAGACGGGCTGGTGATTACCCCGATCCGCGCGTCTTCTCGCCCGCTCCCGGCACCATCGGCGGGCGTTCGCCGCCTCGAACTGCTGGACGCGCTGCGCGGCTTCGCCTTGTTCGGCGTGCCGATGGTCGACATCCGGTCGATTGCGCTGTTCTCGCTGCTCTTCGGCGTCGGCTTCGCGATGCAGATGCGCCACGCCGGCGAGAGTTCCGAGGGCAGATGGCGCCATGTGCGGCGGATGTCGATGCTGCTGGCCGTGTTCGGCGTGTTGGTTGCCGTGGTAATGCCGATGCTTCTTCAGCCCGTGCTGGACGGCAACCTCACGCGCGACATGCGCATCGCCGGATGGTGGCTGCCGCTGTTCGTGTTCGGTGGCCTTTTGATCGGCATGGCCATCGGCCGAAGCGGCGTGCTCCAGGAATCGATCGCGCATCGGCGCTTCTGGGTCCGCCTTCTTGCCGCGACCTTTGCCTTCAGCCTTGCCGCAACACTGTTGCCGTTGCTGCACCACGCGGCGCCGCTCGCGCAGGGCATGTTCTGCATGGCCGCCTTCGTGCTGTTGTTCCAGCGGGCAGGCTGGCGACACTGGCTGCGCAAGCTCGCGCCTGCGGGGCGCATGGCGCTGACCAACTGCCTCGCGCAGACGCTGTTCGGCCTTGGCCTCTTCTACGGCATCGGCCTGAAGCTCGGGCCGCAGTTCGGGCCGGTGAGCGTGGCGCTCTGCAGCATCGCGATCTTCGCGCTGCAGGCCGCATTCAGTTGCTGGTGGCTGGCCCGCTATCGGTTCGGCCCCGCCGAATGGCTGTGGCGCAGCCTCGACCGTCCGCCGAGAGCCTTTGTTTGCGAGATATCCCGCACAACACCCCCACGAGGTCCTTCCCGCTCATCGCATTCTTAGCGCCCCGCGTCAGATGTAGCGCACACTGCACCGGTGCCGAACAGGCACGCTTCCCCGAGGAGGGCGATGCATGAAGAAGCAAAAGCGCATCCATCTGACGCTGGGATTTCTCACCGCGCCGCTCTGCATCTTTCCGGCGTTCGCCGCGAACGAATGCGGCGCACCTGTGAGGGGTGTTGTGACCTGCAGCGCGCCCGACAAGGCAGGTGTCAGCTATTCGAGCCCCACGGCGCTCGACGTGCGGCTCGGCAGCTTCAACATCACCACGACCGGTCTCGGCGTGACCGGAACGGCGGGCGCATCGATCACGGTCGGGTCCAACGGCGCCGCCGTCACCAACATCACCTCGACCGGCATTGGCGTCAACCTGAGTTCGGCGGGAGACTCGGGCAATGTCTCCATGACCTACAACAACGGCGGCACGATCAAGTCCGCAGGCAGCGGCGCCGGCATCTCCGCGACGGCCGCCAACGCAGGCATCGTCGCCATCGTGATCGGTGCGGGCAGTACCGTCAGTGCGACGGGTGCATCCGGCGCCGGTATTCGAGGCTAGTCTGCAACCGGAAACGTCAGCCTGAATTCGGCGGGCACCGTCAGCTCAGCAGGCGGTGCGGGTGTAGACCTGAGCATCACGGGAGCCACTGGCACAGGTGCCGTCACCGTCCAGTCCAGCGGCAACATCAGCGGCAAGACGAACGCCATCACGACGACGAACGCCGGCACGGGCGGGCTCTCGATCAACACGGCGGCAGGCACCGACCTGGCCGCGGGCACCGGCTAGGGCGTCAGTGCCGTGGTGAGCGGCACCGCAGGCGGCATCACCGTCAATGCGCAAGGCACTGTCGGCGCCGTCGCGCCCGTGGGCGGCGTCGGCATCCTCGCCAACATCAGCAATGCGGGCAATGCCGCGGCGATGGGCATCGCCACCGACGGTGCGATCAACGCAACCGGCGATGCGATCCGGGCCACCCATGCGGGCACCGGCAATGTCACGGTCGACGTCAATGCCGCGGCCACGTCGGCGACTGGCAACGGCTTGCGCGCGACCACGACAAGCGGCGATATCGCCATCGGCGCAACAGCGAACATCACCGGCAAGACAGGCATCTCGGCGACGACCTCGGGCACAGGCCCCCCGAGCACCGGCAAGATCGGCGTGGTCATCGGCTCGAACGTCATCATCACGTCCACGAACGGCAACGCGCTCGCGGCCTCCAGTGCCGGAACGAACGGCATCACCATCACAACCGGCGTCGGCAGCGCCGTCCAGGCCACGAACGGAACCGCCATCAGCGCCAGCGTGAGCGGCACTTCGAGCGGCGACATCAAGATCGACACGCACGGCACGGTGCAGTCCACGGGCAGCGGCAGCGGCATCACCGCATCCGTCGGCAACAACACCAACCCGGGCAACATCGACATCCATGCCTACAGCGCCGTCGCAGGCGCCAGCACGGGCATCAGCGCGAGCGTCTTTGGCATCGGCAACACGACGGTCACGACCGACGACACGGTCACGGGCAGCGTCCTCGACGGCGTTTCAGCCACCGCGCGCAAGGGCGGCAACGTGCTGGTCACGACCAACGGGCTGGTCACGGGTCAACGAAACGGCCTGTCCCTCGGCACCGCGGCCACCGGGAAGAGCACGGCCAATGTCAATGCCAACGTCACGGGCACGACGGGAGAAGCGATCAGCGCCGTCTCCGGCCTTATCGGTGGAACGACAGTCAACGTCGGCAACAACGTCACGCTGACAGCTGGTCGCTTCGGCATCCTCGCGCTTGCGGGCGGCGACGGTTCGACGCTCACCGGCATTGCGGGCCCCACCACAGTCACCACAGTCACCACCGGCACCATCAACGCCGCGTCCTGGAACGCCATCGAAGCCGATGCCGATGGCGGCGGCAACGTGACCGTGACCACAGGCACCGGTTCGATGAGCGGAACCAATGCGATCTTTTCCCGCACCTCGGTGGGCCCCGGCGCGGTGAAGATCGACACCTCCGGCAACCTGACCGGCACCAATGTCATCGGCCCCAACAACCCCGGCGGCACCGCGGGGCATGGCATCTGGGTGACTGCCAGCGGAACTGGCGGCATCGATATCAAGACGGCAGGCGGCGCCGTGATCACGGCCGACTCCGACGGCATCCTGGCAACGAGCAACGCCGCATCCGGCACGGCAGCGACGAACGCCATCCGCATCGATGAAGGCAGCACGATCAATGCGGCCCGGGGTCGCGGTGTGCGGGCGGAAATCACCAGCGCGGGCAATGCGGCCGATGTTTTCCTGAACAGCCACGCCGACATCACGGGCGGCACCGATGGCGCGAGCCTGAGCACGGCGGGTTCCGGTGCGCTGAAGGTGTCCAACGCGGGCCTGCTGAAGGGGCTGGGCGGTGCGGGGCTTTCGACGCAGAGCACCACGGGCGCCATCGCCGTCAACAGCAGCGGCACGGTCATGGGGAGCGTGGCCGGCATCTCGCTTGCGGGCGGACCCGCGCAGATCGACAACGCGGGGACGGTCCAGAACCTGTCGGGCGCGTCGTCCGACCTCGCGATCAAAAGCACCGGCCTCGTGACGGGCACGGTGGTGCTCGGCGACCTGGGCAACAGCTTCACCAACCCGGGCCGATGGAACACCTCGGGCGGCACCAACGATTTCGGGGCGGGCACGACGAATGCCGTCGTGAATGCCGCGAGCGGCACGATCGTCGCCGCCCAGAACGCCGCACTGGCCGAGACGACCACCTTCTCGAGGCTCGCCTCCTTCACCAACAACGGCGTGCTGAGCATGCAGGACGGCGCCGTCGGCGACAGGACCGTCATCACGGGCACCTACGTCTCCAACGGCGGAACGCTGCGCATGGACGTGGACACGCAGGCGCTGAAGTCCGACCTGCTGGTGCTCGACGGCGGCGCGGCCACCGGCTCGACCGCCATCGTGCTGGGCAACACCGCCACGATGGGGGCCATGACCACGGGCAACGGCATCGAGCTGGTGGACACGGTCAACGGCGCGACGACGTCGGTCGGCGCCTTCCGTCTCGGCACGCGCGTTGCCGCCGGTGCCTACGAGTACCTGCTGTACCGCGGCGGCAATGCCGCAACCGGTGGGAACACGAACGACCAGAACTTCTATCTGCGCAGCACGGTCGAGGTGCCCACCCCGCCGACGGATCCCACGGCCCCTGCACCGCCGACACCACCCGTCATGGTGGTTCCGAACTACCGGAACGAAGTGTTCGTCGACATGGCCGCACCGTCGCTCGCCAGCCGCTTCGGCCTCGCGATGGCAGCCACGCTGGACGAGCGGATCGGCAACGCAGCCTCGGCCTCCGGTCCGGCCTGGGGGCGGGCCTTTGGAGAATTCGGGCGCGTGAACCCGGGCGCATTCGCGACGCATGGGCCCTCCTACAGTTTCAACATGCGTGGTTTCCAGACGGGGCTCGATGTGTGGCGCCAAGGCAGCCCGGAGGATGCGCGCGATGCCGTGGGCGTGTATGTGGGGGCGGGTCGCATCGACGCCGATGTGAACAACAGCATCGTCGGCGGTCGCGCCGGCACCGCGAAGCTGGACGGCTACGCGTTCGGGGCCTACTGGACCCATCATGCGCCGCAGGGCGGGTACACCGATGTCGTTCTTCAAGGCACGCGTTATGACCCGGTCAGCACCTCTTCCCTCCAGGGGCAAACGCTCAGGTCGAGCGGCTCCGGCTATCTCGCGTCACTGGAAGGCGGCTACAGGTTCGATCTCGGCAACGACTGGTCCGTGACGCCGCAGGCGCAGCTGATCCATCAGCGCATCTCCCTCCATGGCGGCGCGGACGCCTATGGGCGGATCGACTACCAAGCCAGCAACATGAGCTATGCGCGGGTGGACGCCAAGGTGAGCAAGACCACATTCTTCGGCGAGGGAGCGAATGCGCAGGAGATGACTTTCTGGGCGCGGGCCAACCTTTGGCAAGGCGCCGGAGGCGATGCGACCACGACCTTCGCGAACCTGGCCGGCGGCAATGCCGTGGCACTGAAGACCGACCTGGGCGGCACGTGGGCCAACCTCGGGGTCGGCGTGACGGGCCAGGTCTGGAAGAACGTGTCGGCCTTCGCCATCGGCGACTACAACGTCTCCGTCGGGGGCCGAAAGAGTCACAGCGTGTCGGTCAAGGCGGGCCTCACGGCCCGCTGGTAGGCGCCCGGTACGCCGCCCATGAAAAACGGCCCCGAAGGGCCGTTCTCGCGGAAGCAGCCTTGCGGCTGCATCCATCACCTTACTTCTTTGCCTTCTTGGCCGCAGCCTTGGGTGCAACAGCCTTCTTGGCCACGGGCTTTGCTGCTGCCTTGTCGGCCTTGCGCTTTGCAGCCTTGGGGTCGATGGCTGCCTTGAACGCAGCGCCCGGCACGAACTTCGGCACCTTTTGCGCGGCGATCTTGATCTTCGCGCCGGCCTGGGGGTTGAAACTGGTGCGCGCAGCGCGAGCCACTTGCTTGAAGGTTCCGAAGCCGATGAGTTGGACGGGGTCGCCCTTCTTCACTGCAGCGACGATGGAGCCCGTGACGGTTTCCAGAATGCGGGCGGCCTCGGCCTTGCTGACGTTATGTGCGGCGGCGATCTTTTCGACCAGTTCGATACGGTTCAACTGAATTTCCTTTGGATGGTTTTCTTCGCCATGTTGCCCATGGCGGCGCAGCGGCTGAAGCCCGCTGCAGGCGGCGCGGAGTTTAGCGCACCGCGCGACACGCCCCTTCTCGGCGGCGTGTCCGGCTCGCTCGTTGCGGCATTTCTTCGGCGAGATGCAGCCTCGCCGGCCTCACGGCTTTTTGAAATTTTTTCGCCAGCCCACCGCTTCCCGCATATCAAAGCACGTTTTCGTTATTTAACGGCACAAGCATCGCTGACTAGCATCCGGCCTCATCCAACCGGTCATAACAGGTCAGCCGCATGTCCACCGCCAGGGCGCTAGCGCCCATCGCCTTTTCCCCCGTCCCGCTCTACACCCAGGTGCGGGAGACGCTGCGCGAGCGCATCCTCGACGGCACCTACGCGCCGCATGCGCAGTTGCCCTCCGAAAGCGAAATGGTCGCGCTGTTCAAGGTCAGCCGCATCACGGTGCGCCAGGCGCTCAGCGACCTGCAGCGCGAGAACCTGATCTTCAAGATTCCGGGCAAGGGCACCTTCGTCGCCAAGCCTAAGGCGTTCCAGCATCTGGGCCAGCTCGAAGGTTTTGCGGAGGCGATGGTGCTCATGGGCTACGAGATCCGCAACCAGGTCACGAGCCACAAGACCGTGCCCGCCTCGCCGCGGGTGGCACAGCACCTGGGTCTTGCCGAGGGCACGCCGGTCGCGCAGATCAAGCGCGTGCGTCACCTCAACCGCGCCCCGGTGTCCTACGAAGTGACCTATCTCCCGCATGCCATCGGCGAGCGGCTTCGCCAGGCGGACCTGGCCGCGCGAGACATCTTCCTGATCCTGGAGAACGACTACGGCTTGGCGCTCGGCCATGCCGACCTGCAGATCGACGCGATGCTGGCCGACGAGGTGCTGGCGCGTGCGCCGAGCGTGCCCGAAGGCACGACCGTGCTTCGCGTGGAACGCCTCACCCACACGGCCGACGGCGCGCCGCTGGATTTCGAAGACCTCTATTTCCGCGGCGATGCCTTCCAGCACCGGCTGCGCATCGCCCGCAGCCACCCCACGAAGGCCACCCCATGAACATCCTCACCCGCACCGTCGACGTGCTGGTCATCGGCGGCGGCACGGCCGGCCCGATGGCGGCAGTGAAGGCGAAAGAAGCCAACCCTGCGCTCGAAGTCCTGCTGCTGGAAAAAGCCAACGTCAAGCGCAGCGGCGCCATCTCGATGGGAATGGACGGCCTCAACAACGCGGTGGTGCCGGGCTTTGCGACGCCCGAGCAGTACGTCAAGGAGATCACCACCGCCAACGACGGCATCGTCAATCAAAAGACGGTGATGGCCTATGCGCGAAACAGCTATTCGATGATCGAGGAGCTCGACCGCTGGGGCGTGAAGTTCGAGAAGGACGAGACCGGCGACTACGCGATGCGCAAGGTACACCACATGGGCACCTACGTGCTGCCGATGCCCGAGGGCCACAACATCAAGAACGTGCTGTACCGGCGCCTGAAGCGCACGCGTGTCGAGATGTCGCAGCGCCTGGTGGTCACGCGGCTGCTCACCGCGGTCGACGGCCGCATCGCCGGTGCCATGGCCTTCGATTGCCGCACGGGCGAGTTCCACGTGATCCGCGCCAAGGCGGTGGTGCTCGCCACGGGCGCTGCCGGCCGCCTGGGCCTTCCGGCCTCCGGCTACCTCTTCGGCACCTACGAGAACCCGACCAACGCGTACAGCATGGCCTACCACGCGGGCGCCGAGCTCTCCGGCATCGAGTGCTTCCAGATCAATCCGCTGATCAAGGACTACAACGGCCCCGCCTGCGCCTATGTGACCGGCCCCTTCGGCGGCCACACCACCAACAACAAGGGCGAGCGCTTCATCGAGTGCGATACTGGAGCGGCCAGATGATGATGGAGTTCTACAACGAGCTGCAGGGCGGCAACGGCCCGGTCTTCCTCAAGCTGAATCATCTGGCCGAGGAAACCATCGCCACCATCGAGCAGATCCTAGCACACCAACGCGCGCCCGAGCCGCGGCCGCTTCCATGCCGGGCGCGGCACCGACTACCGCGAACAGATGGTGGAGATGCACATCTCCGAGATCGGCCTGTGCAGCGGCCATTCGGCCTCCGGCGTGTGGGTGGACGAGCATGCACGCACCACGGTGCCGGGCCTGCACGCCGCGGGCGACCTCGCCTGCGTGCCGCACAACTACATGCTCGGCGCCTTCGTCTACGGGCGGCTCGCGGGCGAGAGTGCGGCGCGGCATTGCGCGGAGATCGAGCTGCCTGCGCTCGATGAGCAGCAAGTCGCACGCGAGCACGCCCGCGTCAGCGCGCCACTCCTTCGCAGCGGCGGCCTGCCGCCCGCGCAGGTCGAATACAAGCTGCGCCGCATGGTCAACGACTACCTGCAGCCGCCCAAGGTGACGCGCAAGATGGAAATCGGCCTCTCGCGCTTCGAGCAGATCCACGAAGACCTGGAACAGCTCAGCGCACCCGGCCCTCACGAACTGATGCGCGCGATGGAAGTGCACGCCATCCGCGACTGCGCCGAGATGGCCGCGCGCGCCTCGCTCTACCGCACCGAAAGCCGCTGGGGCTCTACCACCACCGCGTGGATTTCCCCGAGCGCAACGACCGCGACTGGTTCTGCCATACGCAGCTGCAGAAACAGGGCGACGCGATGGTGAGCTTCAAACGCCCTGTCGATCCCTACATCGTGCCGCTGGAGACCCATGAGATGTCGGCCTACCAGCACCTGCGCGTGCCCGCCGCCGCGCGCGAGCCGGTCGCGGCCTGACACCTCCCCACATAAAAAGAGAACCCCACATGCCCCTCGCCTTCAACCCCACCAGCGTGCCCGTGCGCGTGGACGAGGACAAGTGCATCGCCCACAAGGGCTGCACCGTCTGCGTGGATGTCTGTCCGCTCGACGTGCTCGCGATCGACCTCAGCAAGGGCAAGGCCTACATGAAGTTCGACGAGTGCTGGTATTGCATGCCCTGCGAGAAGGACTGCCCCACCGGCGCGGTCACCGTCGACATCCCTTATCTGCTGCGCTGAGTCGCGGCCACCGCATTTCAACCGGAGCAATCACGATGAAGACCACGAGAAGACTGGCCCTGTGGGGCGCGACCCTCGGCCTGCTGCTGGCACTGCCGGCCGCGCAGGCCGAGACCATCCGCATCGCCATCGGCACGCAGGACACCACGATCAACTGCGCCACCGGCGGCCTGCTGATCCGCGAGCTGAAGCTGCTGGAGAAGTACCTGCCGCGCACCGGCAAGTACAAGGACGCGCAGTACCAGATCGAATGGAAGAACTTCACCTCCGGCGCGCCGCTGACCAACGAAATGGTCGCGGGCAAGCTCGACCTCGGCTCGATGGCCGACTTCCCGGGCAGCTTCAACGGCGCGGCCTTCCAGAAAGCCGGGCGCAAGAGCATCTTCATCACGGTGCTGTCCGGCAGCACGACCGGCAGCGGCAACGGCATCGTCGTGCCCAAGGATTCGAAGGTGCAATCGCTGGCCGAACTCAAGGGCAAGACCATCTCGGTGCCCTTCGCCTCGACCTCGCACGGCATGCTGCTGCGCGCGATCCAGGCCCAGGGCTGGGACCCGCTGAAGGACGTCAACATCACGACCCAGGCGCCCGAGGTGGCCGGCCCTGCGTTGCAGGCCGGCAAGGTCGAGGCGCACGCGGACTTCGTGCCGTTCGCAGAACTCTTTCCGTACCGCGGCTTCGCCCGCAAGATCTACGATGGCTCGCAGGCTAACGCGCCCACTTTCCACGGCAGCCTGGTCGATGAGGACTACGCGAAGAAGTACCCCGAGGTCGTTACCGCCTACCTGCGCGCCGCGCTCGAAGCCGACCGCCTCGTGGCCGCGGAGCCCGAGAAGTACAGCGAGCTAATCGCCAAGGTCACGGGCATCGAGGCGGAGGTCAACTACCTGTTCCACGGCCCGCTCGGCCTGCAGACGCGCGACCTGAGCTGGAAGCCCGAGTACCGCCAGGCGGTGAAAACCTCGCTGGAGACCTTGCGCCTGCTCAAGCGCACCGACAGCGACATCGACGCCAATGCCTTCGTGCAGGACAGCTACGTCCGCACGGCCTTCCAGGAAGCGGGCCTGGACTACGAGAAGCAACTGAAGAACTACGCCCGTGCACCGCTGGTGGCCAAGGACGCCGCCACGGGCAAGCCGATCGCCGACCTGAGCCGCGTGGCCCAGGTCTGGGTGGCCGGCGAACCGCTGGTGCGGCACTACGCCTCGCCCGAGAACGCCTTCGGCGATCTGCAGAAGCTGGAGAAGACGGGCAGGAAGGCGCGCGTGGTCTATGCGCAGGACCGCAACAGCGGCAACAAGCTGCTGGCAGCCGACGCATGGTTCGTGCTCGGCGCCAAGGGCGACGTCGATGCCTTCCTGCTCAAGGACCAGGCCGAGGGCTGGGCCGCGAAGCATGGCGGCAAGGTGGCGGACTTTGCCGGCGTGCGCGCCGCGCTGGCCGGCTGACGCCCCGTCCACCCTGCCCTGCGACCTTTCGCATCCTCACTGACCATGGCCAGCTCCACCACCGCCAACCTGCGCGCCGGTCTGCCGCGTGCGACCTAGCGCATCGCCGCGCTGCTCGCCTACATCCTCGTATGGCACGTCGCCACGCGCCAGCGCATGAACTTGGGCTTCATCACCTTCCAGAACGTGCCGCCGCCACGCGAGGTGGCCGAGTCGGCCTGGTCCCTGCTGCAATCGCCGCTGGTCCTGCAGCACCTCGGGGCGAGCCTGCGTCGCGTGTTCATCGGTTTCGGGCTGGCCGCTGTGGCGGGCGTGGTGCTGGGCTTGGCGATCGGCCGCGCCCGCTGGGCCGAAGACACGCTGCTGCCGCCGCTCGAAGTGCTGCGGCCGATTCCCGCCGTGGCGTGGATTCCGCTGGCCATCCTGATGTTTCCGTCGTCGGAAGCGTCGATGGTGTTCATCACCTTCGTCGGCGCGCTGTTCCCGGTGCTGCTCCACACCGTGCACGGCGTGGAGGCGGTGGATGCGCGACTCGTCGCCTCGGCACGCAGCCTGGGTGCCGGCCGTCTCGCGGTGTTCCGCGAGGTGATCCTGCCGGGCGCGCTGCCGAGCGTCGTCACCGGGCTGGCCATCGGCATGGGCACGGCGTGGTTCTGCCTAGTCACGGCCGAGATGATCTCCGGCCAGTTCGGCATCGGCTACTACACGTGGATGTCGTACACGATCCAGAACTACGCCGACATCGTGGTCGGCATGCTCTTCATCGGCGTGCTCGGCATGGGCAGCAGCGCGCTGGTGCGATGGGCCGGCCAGACGCTGATGCCCTGGCGCTCGGTGCAGGAGAAAAGATCGTGAAGGCCGACGTGCAAACCGGCCGCATCGCCATCGACGACCTGCGGGTGCGCCTGGGCCAGGGCGCCCAGGCCTTCGACGCGGTGCAGGACATCACGCTCCACGTCGAGCCCGGCGAGTGCGTCTGCCTGCTCGGGCCCTCGGGCTGCGGCAAGTCGACGCTGCTGGGTGCGCTGGCCGGCCACCTGACGCCTGCGAGCGGTGTCATTCACGTGGATGGCGAACCGGTTCGCGGGCCGCATCCGGACCGCGGGCTGGTCTTTCAGCACCACACGCTCTTCCCCTGGAAGAAGGTGCTCGACAACGTCGCCTTCGGACTGAAGATGCAGGGCGTGGGCCGGCGTGAGCGCCACGCCAGGGCGCACGAGATGCTGCGGCTCGTCGGCTTGGACGACTTTGCCGGCTTCTATCCCTCGCAGCTCTCGGGCGGCATGCAGCAGCGCGCGGAAATTGCACGGGTGCTCATCAACCACCCGCGCGTGATGCTGATGGACGAGCCCTTCGGCGCGCTCGACGCGCAGACCCGCCTGATGATGCAGCGCCAGCTGCTCGATGCCTGGGCACGCGTGCGCACCACCATCGTCTTCATCACGCACGACATCGACGAGGCGCTGTTCCTCGGCGACCGCGTGCTCGTGATGGGGCCGAGGCCGGGCCGTATCGTCGCCGAGTTCGCGCTGGACTTCGCGCGGCCGCGCGATCCGTCGCTGGTTACCTCTTCCGCATTCACCGCACTCAAGCGGCACTGCCTGCAACTGCTGCATCCGCACGCGGCCGCCAGTGCGCCGCTGGAACGCCTCACCCCGCTCGGCGCCCCGACCGCCGCGCAGCTGCGCTTCGCCATCTAGAAGAAACATGAACCCCACGACCTTCGACGACCCTGAATTGCAAGCCATTGCCGCGCAGCTCGCCTCGACCGACGCCGAAGTACGCCGCATCGCCGTGATGGACCTCGGCGACCTAGCAGACGAGGCGCACACGCCGCTGCTGGTCGCGGCGCTGCGCGACGACACACCGGCCG
>CAMATD010000091.1 GCA_945860785.1 Variovorax sp. YR752
TGGTCGCGGAGATGCTGCCCGAACTGATGCTGGTTGCAGTCACCGTGCCGGCGCTCAGGCTCGTGGAGCTGATGCTGGTGGCGCTCAGTGTCCGGATGGTGCCGTTGATGGCGGTCAGGTTGGTGCTGCTGAGACTGGCCGCCGACAGCGTGGTCGTGGTGATGCCGCCGACGGCATTCAGTACGCCGCCGCCATTTCCGTTGTTTATTACGCCGCCGACGTTGCCGGCGTTGACTTCCGCCCCGCCGATCGTCACCTGCGCGTGCGCCACAGGTAGCGTCATCACATACCCCGCGCCTACCAATACAGAGGCCAGAACGCGACTGATGCCCGCATGGCGCGCGCCACGGGAAGTACGGGTGATAGCGGAGCGCTTGGGAGTAGTCATTTGGACTTTGTTCCTAGATAAAAAATTGACAACTTCTCGGCTCCGACATCTCCTCGTTGCCCGGAAGTAGGGTTGGGTTTCATTGAGTTACCCAATGCAACCGATGCTAGGAATCGAGGGGCCCGGTGAACATCACCGGTATCCGTAGTTCTGGGTCTATGCAGTTCGATGGATGAGCCGCGCACAAACCAGTGCATCGCCCGCAAAGCCAACGCCCATGCGGCTTCCCGGGCATCACGGAAACACGTGATGTCGCGTTGAGGGGCTGTGTTTTCGGGTGTCTCGCGTGGCGCGACGCTACGTAACACGCGCAGTAACCCGCACGTAACAACGACGCAAAAACGGCGTCGAAGAGGCCGTGTCAAGGGGCCTTTGCGGCACCTGTTCGGGATGAATTTCCCAATGAAATCAAAGTACTACCGACAACGACGGCACTGTTCGCCTTCGCACGTTGTCCCGCAGGCATCGTTCCTGCGATCTCTGAAACCAAAGTCAACATTTGGAGGTTACCCAAGGGTGGCCAGAGGGATACACGCGTGATCAATTCGTTGTTGGGTATTGCCAGTGCATGCACGGCCCCGGTCCGCTGCGTCACGCGGGGAGAGCGGTCATGAATCTCGCTTGCCAATCTTTGCGGCCGGTGCCGTCGGCACTGACTTCTCACATGTCGTGCAGCAGCACCTTCCATGGCGCATTGATCGTCGAAGACGATGCTGCAGTGGCCGACCGGATGCGCCGCATACTGGGTAACCTGGCGCCTGGACGCCGCGTCGTGGTCGCGTCCACGCGGGCCGAGGCGTGCAACCTGCTCGCTGCCTTGCCCTACGACCTGGTGCTGGTCGACATGCGCCTGCCATGCAGCGACGGCGTCTTGCTGATCCTTCATGTGCGCCAGACCTATCCGCACATCGAGACCATCGCCATGTCGGCCGCCGACGATCACGATCTGGTGAACGCCGCGATCTCCGCCGGCGCCATCGGCTACTTGCTGACCGAGGCGGACGATGTCGAACTCGGCTTCCTGCTGCGCTCGATCGAGCGCGGTGGTGCGCCGATGGATTCGCGCGTCGCGCGGCGCATCCTCGGTTTGATTGCCGCCTCCGCGAAGACAGCACGGGTCGTCATCGAGCCCATCCGCGTCGAGGAGCGCGCGCCCAGGCCCACGCCGGCCTTGTTGTCGCCGCGCGAACTCAAGGTGCTGCGCCTGATCGCGCAGGGGTGGAGCAACCGGCAGATCGCCGAAGCGGTCTACCTGTCGGTCAACACGATCGAGTTCCACGCCAAGAGCATCTACCGCAAACTGGCCGTCAAGTCGCGGACCCAGGCGGTTCACGAGGCGACGCAGCACGGTCTTCTGAACTGAAGTCCGGTCGGCGACAGTCCTCGTCGCCAGGCGGCGGGCGCGCCACACGCGCGCCATACGCGCGCCATGCCGCGCACCCAGCCGTCGGCCACGCGCATGGCGGCCATTGAATATCCCTTCAGCGGCCCGCTACAATCGCGAGTTGACCCCTGCTCCAGCGAAGAAGACAAGAGGATCCCCATGAGTGACATGACCTCCGGCTCGCCCCGGATCGACACAAGCAAGCGGACGTGGTTGATCGCATCCAGCTGTGCCGGCATAGCGGGCGGCGTAGCCACCGCAATTCCCTTTGTGAGCACTTTCCAGCCTTCCGAGAAGGCCAAGGCTGCGGGCGCTGCCGTCGAAGTCGACATCTCGGCCCTCAAGGTCGGCGAGAAAATGACCGTCGAATGGCGCGGCAAGCCGGTCTGGATCCTCAAGCGCACCCCCGCGCAGGTCGCCGAACTCCCCAAGCTGGACGGCCAGCTCGCCGACCCGCTGTCCAAGCGTCACCCCGACGAGTTCACCCCCAAGTACGCCCAGAACGAGCACCGCTCAATCAAGCCCGAGGTGCTGGTCGTGGTGGGCATCTGCACCCACCTCGGCTGCTCGCCGAGCGACCGCTTCCAAGCCAGCCCGCAGCCCTCGCTGCCGAGCGACTGGGAAGGCGGCTTCCTCTGCCCTTGCCACGGTTCTACGTTCGACCTGGCCGGCCGTGTCTTCAAGAACAAGCCCGCACCCGACAACCTGCCTGTGCCCCCGCACATGTACCTGTCGGACACCAAGCTCCTGATCGGTGAAGACTCCAAGAAGGCCTGAGGCAGAAGAAGAACATGGCTGAATTCCACGAAATTTCCCCCAACGCGCCGGCCGCCGAGAAGCTGCTCAACTGGGTCGACAACCGCTTCCCGCTGACCAAGCTCTGGAACGACCAGTGGGGCAAATACTACGCACCGAAGAATTTCAACTTCTGGTACATCTTCGGCTCGCTGGCGATGCTGGTCCTGGTGATCCAGATCGTCACCGGCATCTTCCTGGTGATGCACTACAAGCCCGACGCGAACCAAGCGTTCGCATCGGTCGAGTACATCATGCGCGACGTGCCGTGGGGCTGGCTGATCCGCTACATCCACTCGACGGGCGCCTCCGCGTTCTTCATCGTGGTGTACCTGCACATGTTCCGCGGCCTCATGTATGGCAGCTACCGCAAGCCGCGCGAGCTGATCTGGGTGTTCGGCTGCGCGCTCTTCCTGTGCCTGATGGCCGAAGCCTTCATGGGCTACCTGCTGCCCTGGGGCCAGATGTCCTACTGGGGCGCCCAGGTGATCGTGAACCTGTTCGCCGCCATTCCCTTCGTCGGTCCTGACCTGGCCCTGCTGATCCGCGGCGACTACGTGGTGAGCGACGCCACGCTGAACCGCTTCTTCAGCTTCCACGTGATCGCCGTGCCGCTGGTGCTGCTCGGCCTGGTGGTGGCCCACCTGATCGCGCTGCACGAAGTGGGTTCGAACAACCCCGACGGCATCGAGATCAAGGCCAACCGCGGCCCCGACGGCCATCCGCTCGACGGCATTCCGTCGCATCCGTACTACACGGTGCACGACATCTTCGGCGTGGTGGTGTTCCTCACGATCTTCTCGGCCGTGATCTTCTTCGCGCCGGAAGCCGGTGGGTACTTCCTCGAGTACAACAACTTCATCCCGGCCGATTCGCTGAAGACGCCCAACCACATCGCCCCGGTCTGGTACTTCACGCCGTTCTATTCGATGCTGCGTGCAACCACCGACGACATAGTCAACGTGTTCGCGCTGATCATCGCTCTGGCTGCCATCCTGAATTTCGTCAAGGGCAAGTCCGGCGTGGCGTTCAAGATCGCGCTGGTGGTCGTGGCGGCCGTGGCCATCTTCCTGCTCAAGTCCTTCGACGCCAAGTTCTGGGGCGTGGTCGTGATGGGCGGCTCGGTCATCATCCTGTTCTTCCTGCCCTGGCTCGACCACAGCGAGGTCAAGTCGATCCGCTACCGTCCGAGCTGGCACAAGTATGTGTACGGCTTCTTCGTCTTCTTCTTCCTGATCCTGGGTTACCTGGGCATCCAGCCTCCCGGCGTCTGGGGCAACCTCGTCATCGGCTCCTTCGCCCTCGACATCGCCCAGACCATCTCGCAGATCGGCACGATCTTCTACTTCGGCTTCTTCCTGCTGATGCCATGGTGGAGCCGCAAGGGCGAATTCAAGGCCCTGCCCGAGCGCGTGGTCTTCGCCGCCCATTGATGAGAAGCGCAAGAGAGCTTGAGAGAAACACGATGAAGAAAAGAATTTCTGGCTGGCTCGCGGTCCTGGCTACCTTGAGCCTGGCGCTGGGCCTGACCTTTTCCGCGACGGCATCGGCCGAGTCCGAGGGCATTGCGTGGGACAAGGCGCTGACCAAAACCAACGACGTGGCCGCCCTGCAAAACGGCGCCAAGCTGTTCGTCAACTACTGCCTGAACTGCCACTCGGCCGCCTTCATGCGCTACAACCGCCTGCAGGACATCGGCATCACCGAGCAGCAGATCAAGGACAACCTTCTGTTCACGACCGACAAGGTCGGCGAAACCATGAAGGCCAACATCGATCCGCGCCAGGCCAAGGAATGGTTCGGCACCACACCGCCCGACCTCACGCTGGTCGCGCGTTCGCGTGCTGGCCACGGCGGCACCGGCGCCGACTACCTCTACACGTACCTGCGCACCTACTACCGCGACGACACCCAGGCCACCGGCTGGAACAACCTGGTGTTCCCGAGCGTTGCCATGCCGAACTCCCTGTGGGAACTGCAGGGCGAGCGCCGTCCCGTCTACACCAAGGTCGAGCAGCACGGTCATGAAACCGAAGTGTTCAAGGGCTGGGAGCAAGTCACTCCGGGCACCCTGACGCCGGTGCAGTACGACAATGCCGTCGGCGACCTGGTGAGCTACCTTCAGTGGATGGCCGAGCCTGCACAGAACACCCGCATCCGTATTGGCGTCTGGGTGTTGTTGTTCCTGGCCATGTCGGTGGTTTTCGTGTGGCGACTGAACGCCTCGTACTGGAAAGACGTCAAGTAGTTCCGTCCACGTCGACCGGGCGCCTTCGGGCATCCGGTCCCACAGAGTGGGTTGCCAACGCGACCCACTCTTTTTGATTTTTAGGAGTCTCTCGCCATGATGGTCTTGTATTCAGGAACGACCTGCCCCTTTTCTCACCGCTGCCGCTTTGTCCTGTTCGAAAAGGGCATGGACTTCGAGATCCGCGACGTCGATCTCTACAACAAGCCCGAAGACATCAGCGTGATGAACCCGTACGGCCAGGTGCCGATCCTGGTCGAGCGCGACCTGATCCTGTACGAGTCGAACATCATCAACGAGTACATCGACGAGCGCTTCCCGCATCCGCAGCTGATGCCCGGCGACCCGGTCGACCGCGCCCGCGTGCGCCTGTTCCTGCTCAACTTCGAGAAGGAACTGTTCGTGCACGTCTCGACGCTCGAGAACCGCACCACCAAGGGCAACGAGAAGGCGATCGAGAAGGCGATCGAAAAGGCCCGCTCGCACATCCGCGACCGCCTCACGCAGCTGGCACCCGTGTTCCTCAAGAACAAGTACATGCTGGGCGACAACTTCTCGATGCTCGACGTGGCCATCGCGCCGCTGCTCTGGCGCCTCGACTACTACGGCATTGACCTCAGCAAGAACGCGGCACCGCTTCTGAAGTACGCTGAACGCATCTTCTCGCGCCCGGCCTATATCGAAGCACTTACGCCCTCCGAAAAGGTCATGCGCAAGTAAGACTGCGCCAACCGTACCGTTCTCCGCTGTCCTTCATGATCAACGCGCTCGAGTCGTCCTCCACCCGCCCGTACCTCATCCGGGCGCTGTACGAATGGTGCACCGACAACGGGTTCACGCCCTATGTCGCGGTGCAGGTCGACGACACCGTCCAGGTTCCGCGCGAGTACGTGAAGAACGGCGAGATCGTGCTCAACATCAGCTTCGACGCGACCAGCTCGCTCAAGCTCGGCAACGATTTCATCGGGTTCAAGGCCCGCTTTGCGGGCAGTGCGCGCGAAATCAGCGTGCCGGTGGGGCGCGTGATCGCGATCTATGCGCGCGAGAACGGGCAGGGCATGGCGTTTCCGGCGCCGGCACCCGCTGCAGCAGACAACGGCGATGTGCCGTCGGCAGTGCCAACGCCCACCGGCCCCGCACGCATGCCGCTGCGCGACGCCTCGCGCGGCACCGAGGGCGATGCCGGCAAGGTCGTCCATCTGGTGACGGGCGAAGATGCCGGTGAAGTGATCGATGCGGGCAATGCCGACTCGGCCATCGACCCCATCGACGAGCCGCCGCGGCCTCCGGCCGGTGGCGGTGCGAGGCCGTCGCTCAAGCGCATCAAGTAATCGCAGCCCGCTGCGCCACTAGAATCACGCACTGAAAATTCAGCCGCTTTAGCTCAGTTGGTAGAGCACCCGCCTTGTAAGCGGAAGGTCGTCAGTTCGATTCCGACAAGCGGCACCAAACCCAAAAGCCCTCCTGGTGTTCATCGCCCGGAGGGCTTTTTCTTGGGTGGCTCGACGGCGACAGCGGCTACGACAGCGTCGTCTTCCGCTCCGCACCCCCCGGCTCGGCCAGCTTGCGATGCTGCTCCGCCAGCTTCGGCCCCGGCATCACCCGCGACAGCGCCACCTGCATCTTGTTGCGCCAACCCGCGATCACGCCGCTCTCGCCCTTCATCATCGCGTCGAAACCGGCCTTCGCCACCTCCGCCGGATCGGCCTTGTCGCTCTGCTGGCCGACGCGCGTGTCGAGCATGTCGGCGCGCGCGAAGAAGTGGGTGTCGGTCACGCCCGGCATCAGGCAGCTCACCGACACGCCCGTGCCCTTGAGCTCGTTGCGCAGCGCCATCGCGAAGGAATCGATGAAGGCCTTGCTGCCGTTGTAGACCGCCTGGAAGCTGCCGGGCTGAAAGCCGGCGATCGAGCCGGTGATCAGGATGCGGCCCTGGCCCGCCTTGCGCATCTCGCGCCCCACGCATTGCACCAAGTAGATGGTGCCGGTGATGTTGGTGTTGATCACGTGCTGCACGTCATGAAAGTCCTGGTCGAGAAAACCGTGCCCCAGGCCGTGACCCGCATTGGCGAACAGCGCGTCGACGGGGCGGCCCTCGGCGGCCGCCAGCAGCGCATCGACGCCGTCGCGCGTCGCGAAGTCGGCGCGCACCGCCACCACGTTCGCGCCGAGCACGCGCAGTTCGGTCACGGCCTGCTCCAGCGGCTCGTCGGCGCCGATCAGCAGGTCGAAGCCGTTGCGCGCCGCGAGCAGCGCCAGTTGAAATCCGATGCCGGACGAGGCGCCCGTCACCACGGCGAGCGGACGAAGATCTGTGGTTTCCATGTCGGTCTCCTGAAGTTGGCGAATGAAGTTCATAGGCGCCCCACAAGGAATCACCGTAGAACTTCGCGGCCCGGCTTGCGTAGGAGTCCGTCCCGAATGCACGCCCGCCATGTCGTGCGGTTTCCGGATTTGCTTGCAAAGAGTAACGACGGCCACCTGCGCTCGGGCAGGCCGGCCGCCGCCCGGCGCAGCTAGAACTCCGCGCCCTCGACCAGGAAGCGCAACCGCCGCACGCCCTGCCACTCGTCCGCATCGAGGCGGAACGCCAGCTTGACCTTCGCAGGCAACGGCTCCGTGTGGCTGAACCAGATCGCATCGATCGGCTGCCCCTGGTGCCTGAGCTTGAGCGCCAAGTGCTTCTTGCCCACCAGCCGCTGCGACACCACTTCCACCTCCTCGCTGAAGGTCGGCGGCGCAAAGCCCTGGCCCCAGACCTCGCGGTGCAGCGTGTCGACGAGGTCGATGCGCATGTATTCGCGCGCGATCGGCCCGTCGGTCTCGATCTGGCGCGTGAGCGCGGCCACGGCCAGCCATTCGCCGGCGACCTCCGCCAATCCCTTCTCGAAGGTCTGGAAGTGCTCCCGCGCCACGGTGCAGCCGGCCGCCATGGCGTGCCCGCCGAAGCGCAGCAGCACGCCGGGATGGCGCTTGGCCACGAGGTCGAGCGCATCGCACAGATGAAAGCCCGGGATCGACCGGCCCGAGCCCTTGAGCTCGTGCTCCTTGCCGGGCGCGCCGCTCGCGGCAAACACGAAGGTTGGACGATGAAAACGGTCCTTGATGCGCGAGGCCACGATGCCGACCACGCCTTCGTGAAAGCCCGCGTCGAACACGCTGATGGCGGCCGGCGCCGCCTCGATGCCTTCGCCATCGGTAGCAAACAGCGATTCGGCCAGCAGCAATGCCTGGTCGCGCATGCCACCTTCGATGTCGCGCCGCTCGCGGTTGATGCCGTCGAGCATGCGCGCCAGCTCGTCGGCGCGGCCCGCGTCGTCGGTCAGCAGGCATTCGATGCCCAGCGTCATGTCGGCCAGCCGGCCGGCCGCGTTGATGCGCGGCCCGAGCGCAAAGCCGAAGTCGAAGGTGGTGGCCACGGGTGCGTTGCGGCCCGCGGCCTTGAACAGCGCCGCCACGCCCGCTGGCATGGCGCCGGCGCGGATGCGGCGCAGGCCCTGCGCCACCAGCCGGCGGTTGTTGGCATCGAGCTTCACCACGTCGGCGACGGTGCCGAGCGCGACCAGCGGCAGCAGCGCATCGAGCTTGGGCTGTGTCGCCACGTCGAACACGCCGCGCTTGCGCAGTGCGGAGCGCAGCGCCAGCAAGACGTAGAACATGACGCCGACACCGGCGATGCTCTTGCTCTCGAAGTCGCAGCCGGGCTGGTTCGGATTCACCAGCACGTCGGCGACCGGCAGTTCGGGGCCGGGCAAGTGGTGGTCGGTCACCAGCACCTGCAGGCCGCGCGCCTTCGCGGCGGCCACGCCCTCGACGCTCGCGATGCCGTTGTCGACGGTGATCAGCATGTCGGCGCCGCTGTCGGCCACGCGCTCGGCGATGGGCGGTGTCAGGCCGTAGCCGTCGACCACGCGATCGGGCACCAGATAGCTCACGTTCTTCGCGCCGAGCAGGCGCAGGCCACGCACGCCGACCGCGCAGGCGGTGGCGCCGTCGCAGTCGTAGTCGGCCACGATGCACAGGCGCTTGTCGAGCGCCATGGCATCGGCCAGCAGCACCGCGGCCTCGTGCGTGCCGCGCAGCGTGTCGGGCGCCAGCAGGCGCGCGAGGCCGTCGTCGAGTTCCTCCTTGGCCAGCACGCCGCGTGCGGCGAAGAGCCGTGCGAGCAACGGGTGCACGCCAGCCTGCTCCAGGGCCCAGACGGTGCGGGGCGGGATGTCTCTGGCAATGATTTTCATAGGGTCTCGAGCACGCGGGATGCCCGCTTGCGATCGAAAAGGTTCCGGGTCCAGAGCGACAGTCCGCGCGCTTGCGGCGTGAAGGTCTGTGCGCTGCGGTCGCCGCACAGCGTGAGCATCGCGGGGCCGCCGCGAGCGCACTCGGCCAGCAGCGTGGCGACGGCATCTGCATCGAGCGCCTGCCATGCCGCGGCCCAGCCCGGCCCGTCGTCGCGCAGCGCAGCCAGGCGCAACGCGTCGCTCACCTGGAGCGCCGGCGGCGGTACCGGTGCCCCGGCCGGCAGCGTGCCCGTGCCGCTGAGCCAGAAGGAGTTGATGGGGGGCACGCCGCGCGCCGCGCGCTCGTCGTTCACGCGATCGTTGTAGAGCAGCATCTGCATTTCGTTCTGAAGCCGGCGCAGCGGCTGCGCCGCATCGGAGAGCGGCGACCACTGCGAGATCGGGTAGCCCACCGCACGGTCGATCGAGGCCGTGGCCAAGCCGTCGAAGATCTGCGCGCACGCCAGCCAGCGGCCCGGCGTGGCGGAGGGATGCAGCGCAATGCCGTCTTCCTCGAAGAAGGGGAGCGCCACGGCGAGCAGGCTGGTCGATTCGGCCGTATCGATCTCGATGTCGGCCGGGTTGCCCAGCACCACGTCGTCGATGCCGACCTGCCAGTGGCACAGCGTGACGAGGCCCCAGGCGTCGTGCGCATCGGGCGCGGCGATGCTGCTTTGTCTGGCTTCATGAGCCGCCCAGGGGATGCAGCCGTCCGGCGCGTCGATGCCGATGGCTCGCGCGAGTGCGCGTTCATGAGGGGGTGAGCGCGTGCTTTCGTCCTGCGTATCGGTCCCGGCGAGCGTGAGTCGCCCCAGCAGGGCTTCGAGATTCGGCAGCCGCAGCGTGGCCATTGCTGCGCGGCAGGCGGGGGAACTGCGTCCCGCAAAGGGGATCAACAGATGAGGTGAGAGGGGATCGGCCATCTCTCTATTGTCCGGGATGCCACAATTCCGCCTCTATGCGACTTCCTTATGAACTGCAGCTCGGCTGGCGCTACACGCGCGCAGGCCGGGCGACGCGGCGCAACGGCTTCATCTCCTTCATCTCCGGTGTATCGATGCTTAGCATCGCCCTGGGCGTGGCGGCGCTGATCATTGTGCTCAGTGTGATGAACGGATTCCAGAAAGAGGTGCGCGACCGCATGCTCAGCGTGGTGTCGCACATCGAGATCTTCTCGCGCGATGGCCAAGCGCTGCAAAGCCTCGAAGAAATCATGGCCGCCGCGCGCAAGAACCCCGAGGTGATCGGCGCGGCCCCCTTCATCAACACGCAGGCGCTCATTGCGCGTGGCGAGGACATGAAGGGCGCGCTGGTGCGCGGCATCGACCCCAAGCTCGAGCCCGAAGTCACCGACACCAACAGCATCGCGGCCAACGGCACCTTCGACAAGCTGGTGCCGGGCGAATTCGGCATCGTGCTGGGCGTCGAGCTGGCGCGCTCGCTCTTCGTGCAGCCGGGCGACAAGGTCACGCTGGTGGCGCCGGGCGGCCAGGTCACGCCGGCCGGCGTGGTGCCGCGGCTCAAGCAGTTCACCGTGGTGGGCGTCTTCGATTCGGGCCACTACGAGTACGACTCGGCGCTGGCCATGGTCCACGAGCAGGACGCGGCCAAGGTGTTTCGCCTCGAAGGGCCGACGGGCATCCGCCTCAAGCTCAAGGATCTCAACGAGGCCCGCGATGTGGCCGACCAGCTGGCCGTGAGCCTGCCGGGCGAGTTCCTGATCCGCGACTGGACGCGCCAGAACAAGACCTGGTTCGCGGCCGTGCAGGTCGAGAAACGCATGATGTTCATCATCCTCACGCTGATCGTCGCGGTGGCGGCCTTCAACCTCGTCTCGACGCTCGTGATGACGGTGACCGACAAGCGCGCCGACATCGCCATCCTGCGCACGCTGGGCAGTTCGCCGCGCAGCATCATGGGCATCTTCGTGGTGCAGGGCGCGATGGTGGGCGTGATCGGCACCGTGGCCGGCCTGCTGCTGGGCCTGGGCATTGCCTACAACATCGACGTGATCGTGCCTTTCCTCGAACAGCTCTTCCA
The DNA here is from genome assembly GCA_945860785.1 of Variovorax sp. YR752. Lineage (GTDB taxonomy): Bacteria > Pseudomonadota > Gammaproteobacteria > Burkholderiales > Burkholderiaceae_C > Variovorax. The sequence continues at coordinate 11,133 of CAMATD010000091.1, forward strand.
CGCCAGCTTCCTGCCCAAGGACATCTACTTGATCAGCAAGATGCCGAGCGACCCGCAACGCAGCGACATCATGCCCATCGCGATCATCTCCCTCATCCTGTCTTTCCTTGCAACGCTGTACCCGAGCTGGCGCGCCAGTCGCGTCAACCCCGCGGAGGCGCTGCGCTATGAGTGATGTCGTTCTGAAGGCCCGAGGCCTCACCAAGCGCTTCCATGAAGGGCGCATCGACCTCACGGTGCTGCACGGCGTGGACCTGGACGTGCACGCCGGCGAAACGCTGGCCATCGTCGGTGCATCGGGCTCCGGCAAGAGCACGCTGCTGCATCTGATGGGCGGGCTCGACGCACCCACCTCCGGCAAGGTCGAACTGCTCGGCAAGGACATCGCGCATGCCGATGCCGCGGAGCAGGGGCGGCTGCGCAACCAGCACCTGGGCTTCGTCTACCAGTTTCACCACTTGCTGCCCGAATTCAGCGCGCTCGACAACGTCGCGATGCCGCTCAAGATCCGCCGCGTCGAGTCCGCGCAGGCAGTGCAGGCCGCCACGAAGACCCTGACCAGCGTGGGCCTGGGCGAGCGCGTTCATCACCGTCCGGCCGAGCTGTCGGGCGGCGAACGCCAGCGCGTGGCAATTGCGCGCGCACTCGTGACGCAGCCGGCCTGCGTGCTGGCCGACGAGCCCACGGGCAACCTCGACCGCAGCACGGCCGACACGGTGTTCGCGCTGATGCTCGACCTCGCGCACCGGCACGGTACGGCCTTCGTGATGGTCACGCATGACCAGGAGCTGGCGAAGCGTTGCGATCGCGTGCTGCAACTGGTGGCGGGGCGGCTGGCGGGCTGATTCCCCGGGACGTGTACGGGGCATGCAAATGTCGCGAAACTGGGGCTGCTCGGCAAGACAGCCGTTCAACTCACAGGAGCGCTTCTCATCATGGAAACCGACGACGACACCAAGCCCGCGGCCACGGCCGAGCCGCGCAACTCCTACTTGGAGGAGAAGGCGTTCAAATCGCGCACGCTGCTGATCTTCGGCACCATCACCGACGCAGTGGCCGCCGACGTGACGCGCCGTCTCATCGCGCTCGATGCGGACAACCAGGAACCCATCGACATCCTCGTAAGCTCGCCCGGCGGGCACCTGGAGTCGGGCGACGCCATCCACGACATCGTGCGCTTCATCTCCGCGCCGGTGAACATGATCGGCACCGGCTGGGTGGGCAGCGCGGCCACGCACCTGTATCTGGCGGCGCCCCGCGAGCGGCGTGTGTGCCTGCCCAACACGCGCTTCCTGATCCACCAGCCGAGCGGCGGCGCGGGAGGCCAGGCGACCGACGTTGCGATCCAGGCGCAGGAAATCATCAAGGCCCGCCAGCGCATCGCCCACGAGATCGCGCGCGAAACGGGCAAGCCGATCGATGTGGTGCTGGCCGACATCGAGCGCGACCGCTGGTTGTCGGCCGAGGAGGCCGTGACCTACGGGCTGGTCTCGCGCATCATCCAGCGCAAGACCGAGCTGCGGTAGCGGCGACTGGCGGCCGGGGGCGGGGACTCCTGCCCCGCATCATGGCGGCGCTATGACGTGAGGGGCAAGCCGGAGATTTTCTTTGCGCCCGGCAACCGATGCGTGTACAGCTTTCCGAGGTCGGCATTCGATACCAGCCGCTCGAAATGCTGGAGTGCTATGTTCAGAAAAGGCAGTTGATCCTTGCGCCGCTTGAAGGTTTGACCGACCTCGATGGCTTTCAGTGCACTGATCCAATACCAGACCGTCTCGCCCTTTTCCGTGGCTGGATAGGCATACCAGAGGGGGATTCTGAAAAGGCGCTCGAACGCAATGGCTCGGCGCAACTCAGCATCGAGCGTGAGCGTGAGCGTGAGCGTGAGCGTGAGCGTGAGCGTGAGCGTGAGCGTGAGCGTGAGCGTGAGCGTGAGCGTGAGCGTGAGCGTGAGCGTGTAGCCCTCTTGCGACTGTTTTTGATTCTTGACATCGATGGCGATCAGGCCGACCGATTCCAGCAGCAAGAAAAAGTCGGGTCGCTTGACATCGCTGGCGAAAAGCGCGGCGAAGGAGTCGGGGTTCTGGCATATCGAAACATGGGCCAGCCCTTGTGCGTCCAGCCACTTGCGCAGTTTTTTCTCGCCCTCCTGTCCCTTGGCGATCGTATCGACTTGGTTCATTCCTTCTCCCTGAAGTGATTGTCGAGCCGCTCGCTCCGTCGGAAATGAAGGAGGCGTGCGACTCGAACCTGAACCTATCGCGCGGCGTCAACTGACGCACGCTCTTCGCTGAGATCGGATGCGAAATCCGTGAAGAACTGCTTTCAGCGGCGGCAGCTTTGGCGCTTTATTTCGACTTGTAGGCGACGACGTCGATCTCGACCTTGGCGTCGACCATCAGGCGCGCCTCGGTGGTCGAGCGCGCCGGCTTGTTCTCGCCGAAGTAGCTCATGTAGATGCGGTTGAAGGCACCAAAGTCGCGCGCATCCTGCAGCCAGACGGTGCTCTTGCACACGTCGTCGAGCGTGGCGCCGGCCAGGGCGAGCACTTTCTTGAGGTTCTCCATCACCTGGCGCGTCTGCGCCTCGATGCCGCCCACCACGATCTCACCCTCTGCATTGGCGGGCACCTGGCCCGATACATAGATGAAATCGCCCGCGCGCACGGCCGGGGAGAAGGGGCGGGCCTGGCGGTCCGAGGCGACGGGCGGGGCGCCGAGGTATTCGAGCGGCATGAGGAACTCCTGAGATGAAAAAGTAGGGGTGGGAGGCGCCGAGTATCGATCAAAACTGAAAATAAATTTCATAATAACCATTAAACAAGGGTTAACACGGGATGATTTTGCATGAATACTGCTTCAAAATCAGGGCCGAAAAGAAAATTTCTTTCACAAACCACGCTCGCCCCATGAAGGAGTCCCCCATGTCAAACACCGGTCTTGTCCAGCGCCTGCCGAAGCTGTCGAAGCGCAGCCTGCTGGGTGCATCCCTGCTCGCGATACTGTGTACCGCACTGCCTCAACAGCAGGCGCATGCCCAGGGCCCGCGCAACTTCGCCACGCTGGCGATGGTGGCCGAGCCGCAGACGCTCGACCCGATGGCCTCGACCGCCGACCTGGTCGGAACCATCATGCAGCACGTGTACGAAACGCTCTACACCTTCGACGCCAAGTGGAACGTGGTGCCGATGCTGGCCGAGACCATGCCCAAGATCTCCGCCGACGGCAAGACCTACGCCATCACCCTGCGCAAGGGCGTGATGCTGCACAACGGCCGCGAGCTCACGGCCGACGATGTGGTGGCCAGCCTGCAGCGCTGGATGGACCAGTCGCCACGCGGCAAGGCCGTGGGCAAGGAAATCGAGACGCTCAAGGCCAAGGGCTCGCTGGGTGTGGAGATCGTGCTCAAGGCGCCGTATGCGCCGCTGCTCTCGCAGCTCGCGCTGCCCAGCGGCATGGCCGCGATCATGGCCAAGGACTCCATCGCCTCGCCGCTGAAAGAGTTCGTCGGCACCGGCCCCTACAAGTTCAAGGAGCGCCGCCCCGACCAGTTCGTGCTGCTCACCCGCTTCGACAAGTACGCGGCGCGCAAAGAGCCCGCGAGCGGCTACGGCGGCAAGCGTGAAGCGGTCATCGAGGAGCTGCGCTTCGTGCCCGTGCCCAACGCCAGCACGCGCGTCGAAGGCGCCCTGGCTGGCCAGTACGACTTTGCCGACCTGCTGCCGGTCGAAGCCCTGCCGCGCCTGGAGAAGTCCGGCGGCAAGACCGTGCCGATCATGACGCCGTCGTTCGGCTTCCCGTACCTCGTGCTCAACACCAAGGAAGGCGTGGCCGCCAACCAGGCCGTGCGCCAGGCGATCCAGTCCGCACTCGGTGAAGGCGAAATGCTCGCGGCCGGCTTCGGCGACACGCGCTTCTTCGTGGCCGAAGGCAATCACTTCCCCAAGGGCTCGCCGTTCTATTCGACGGCCGGCGCCACGCTCTACAACGAGCGCAACGCACCCAAGGCCAAGGAAGCCGCGGCCAAGGCCGGCTACAAGGGCGAGCCGATCCGCGTGCTCACCAGCCGCCAGTACGACTTCCACTACAACATGTCGCTGCTGATGGCCGAGCAGCTCAAGCGCGCCGGCTTCAAGGTCGACCTCAACGTGGTCGACTGGGCCACGCTGGTGCAGCGCCGCAACGACTCCAAGCTCTGGGACATCTACGTCACCCACTCGGGCCAGTTCCCCGAGCCCATGCTCTCGCCGCCGCAGCTCGGCGACGGCGCGCCCGGCTGGTGGGACACGCCCGCCAAGAAGTCGGCGCTGCAGGCCTTCAATGTCGAGAGCGATCCGGCCAAGCGCGGCGCGCTGTGGGGCAAGGTGCAGCAGGTCGTCTATGACGAGGTGCCGTACATCAACATCGGCAAGTTCAACGGCCTCTCGGCCAAGAGCCCCGCGCTCGACAACTACCAGCCCGCGACCTGGCCGTTCTTCTGGAACGCGAAGATCAAGTAAGGCGAGGAACACAGCCATGCCATCGCGTCGCCAACTTCTGCAAGCCAGCGCACTGGCCTCCGGCCTCGGAGCCCTCGGCCTCACGGCCTCCACTGTTCAGGCGGCCACCTCCGGCCCCGTGTATGCCTACGTTGGCACCTACACCGACGGCGGCAAGCCATGGCGCGGCGGGCGCGGCCTCGGCGTTCACCAGTTCGTGGTGGACGGCGCGACCGATGCGCTGAAACCCATTCCCGGTGCTCCGCCTGCTGTTGCAAGCACGGGCAACGACGCCAAGCTGCGTAACCCCGCATCGCTGGCGCGCCACCCGACGTTGCCGCTGCTCTACGCCGCCAACGAGTTCGAGGCCGGCTCGGTCTCGGCCTTTCGCATCGGCGCGAACGGCGCGCTGTCGTTCGTGGTCGAGATGGCCTGCGGCGGCAAGGACCCGGCGTACCTCAGCGTGCATCCGGACGGCCGCTTTCTCTTCACCGCCAACTACGCGAGCGGCGACGTCAGCGTGATCGCGCTGCGCGCCGATGGCAACCTCGATGCGGAGCGTGCCGCGGTCGTCTACAAGGACGTGGCCGCCTGCGGCGCGACGCCCTGCAAGCCCGGCGCCGACGTGGTGCCGGCCGCGGCCCGTTCGCACGAAGGCTTGCAACGAGCGACCACGACGGTCCGCATGCGCACATGGTGCACAGCGATCCCGGAGGCAACTTCGTGCTGGTCGCGGACCTCGGGCTCGATCGCGTGATCTCGTACCGTTTCGACCGCAGCACCGGCGTGCTGAGCCAGCCCAGCACCGTTGCCGTTTCCGAGAGCTCTGGCGCGCGCCACTTCATCTTTCACCCGAACGGCAAGTGGTTCTACCTCGTGAACGAAGAGGCTTCGACCATCGCCTTCATGCGCTACGACAGCCAGAGCGGCGTGCTGACATTGGTGAGCGAAACCTCGGCACTGCCGGCCGGCTTCAAGGGCACCAGCTACGCATCGGGCATCCGCATGCTGCCGGACGGCCAGCACTTCGTGTCGCTGAACCGCCTGCACGACTCGATCTCGCTCTTCAAGATCGATGCACGCACCGGCGCCCCCACGCTCGTGCGCGAAGAGTGGACGCGCGGCAACTACCCGCGCAGCTGCACGCTCGACCCGAGCGGCAGGTTCCTCTACGTGTGCCACAACAAGCAGGGCAACAACGTCACGATCTTCCGCGTGCAGAAGGGCGACATCAAGTTCACCGGCCAGTACGTGGCTGTTGGCAGCGCTGCCGCCATCGAGTTCTCTGCGTGATGAAGAAGTCTTCGCTTCGCGCGCCGGCGGCATGCTCGTGGTGCTCGCCATCGTGGCGGTGCTCGTCTTCGTGCTCACGCGTGCGGCTTCGGGCGACCCGGTCTCGGTGCTGCTGGGCGACCAGGCCACCGCGGCCGACATCGCCCGCGTGCAGAAGGAATACGGCCTCGACAAGCCGCTGCCCGTGCAGTTCGGCTACTGGCTGCGCGAAGTGCTGCAGGGCAACCTCGGCACCTCGATCTTTCTTCAACGCCCGGTGACGCAGGCGCTGTGGGAGCGGGCCGAGCCCACCACGCTGCTCGCGCTGATGGCGGTGGCCATTGCCGCGCTGATCGGCGTGCCGTGCGGCATCGTCTCGGCCGTGTTCCGCGAGCGTGCGGTGGACCAGCTGTTCACCGGCGTTGCGATGCTCGGTGCCAGCATTCCGAGCTTCTGGCTCGGCATCGTGCTGATCCAGATCTTTGCGGTGTCCTTCGGCTGGTTCCCGGTGTCTGGCTATGGTGCGCCCGATGCGGCACTGGCCGAGCGGCTGCATTCGCTGGTGCTGCCGACCACGGTGCTGGGCCTCTTGAATTCGGCACTCATCATCCGTTTCACGCGCGCCTCGATGCTCGATGTGCTCGGCGAAGACTACGTGCGCACCGCGCGCTCCAAGGGCCTGAGCGAAAGCACCGTGGTGCTCAAGCATGCGCTGCGCAATGCGCTGGTGCCCATCGTCACGGTGATCGGCCTCACGGTCGCGCTGATGATCGGCGGCGCCGTCATTACCGAAACCGTGTTCGGTTTGCCGGGCGTCGGCAACCTCGTGGTGAGTGCGGTGCTGCGGTGTGACTACCCGGTGATCCAGGGGACGCTGCTGGTGATTGCCGCGATCTACGTGCTGATCAATTTCTCCATCGACCTGCTCTATGCCGTCGTCGATCCGCGCGTGAAGGTCTGAGAGAAAAAAATGCAAATGCCCCGAATGCTCCGCCAGCTGATGCACCGCCGCATCGTGATGGTCTCCGCGCTGGTACTGCTGGTCATCGCGATCCTGGCCATCGGCGCACCGCTGTTCGCCTCCATCGACCCCAACGACACGGTCGTGCTCGACCGCCTCAAGGCGCCGAGCGCCGCGCACCTGCTCGGCACCGACGAGCTTGGCCGCGATCTCTATTCGCGCATCGTGCACGGCGCGCGCTACTCGCTGGCCATCGCGGCGCTCACTGCGCTGGGCTCGGTCATCGCCGGCACCGTGCTGGGCCTGATGGCGGGCTTCTTCCGCCGGCTCGACACGCCGCTGATGCGCGTGGTCGACGCGATGATGTCCTTCCCCGACATCCTGCTGGCCATTGCGCTCGTGGCCATCCTCGGGCCCTCGCTGATGAACACCGTGCTCGCGCTGGTGCTGGTCTACACGCCGCGCGTGGCGCGGGTGGTGCGGGCGTCGACGCTGGTGGTGCGGGAGCTGCTGTTCGTCGAAGCGGTGCGCGCGCTGGGCGTGCGCACCTCGCGCATTCTGTGGCGCCACATCTTGCCGAACCTGATGTCGCCGATCCTGGTGCAGGTGTCGTTCATCTTCGCCTACGCCATCCTGGCCGAGGCGGGGCTCTCGTTCCTTGGCGTCGGCGTGCCGCCCGAGATCCCGACCTGGGGCACCATGGTCGCGGGCAGCCAGCAGTACGCGCACCAGGCCTTCTGGGTCGTGCTGTTCCCGGGGCTCGCGATCATCTTCACGGCGCTCTCGCTGCAACTGCTGGGCGACGGCGTGCGGGACCTGCTCGATCCCAAGCTCAAGAAGACCCTGTGATGACGACCACGAACACCCCCCGTCTCACGGTCAGCAACCTGAGCACCAGTTTCCCCACCGAAGACGGCCTGGTCCGTTCGGTGGCCGACGTGAGCTTCTCGATCCAGCCCGGCAAGACAACCGCGCTGGTCGGCGAATCAGGCTCAGGCAAGTCGGTCACCAGCCTCACGCTGATGCGCCTCCTGCCCAAGACCGCGAACGCGCAGGTCAGCGGCTCCGCCTCTTTCGTCACGCGCGAAGGCAAGACGGTCGACCTGCTGCAGATCGGCGAGCGCGAGATGCGGTCGCTGCGCGGCAACCAGCTGTCGATGATCTTCCAGGAGCCGATGACCAGCCTGAACCCGGTCTTCACCATCGGCGAACAGATCGCAGAGAGCGTGCGGCTGCACAAGGGGCTGGACCGCAAGTCGGCATTGGCCCATGCGCTACGCATGCTGGAGCTGGTCGAGATTCCGGCGGCCGCGCAGCGTATCCACGAGTACCCGCACCAGCTCTCCGGCGGCATGCGCCAACGCGTGATGATCGCGTTGGCCATGGCCTGCGACCCGACGCTGCTGATCGCCGACGAGCCCACCACCGCGCTCGACGTGACCATCCAGGCGCAGATCCTCGAGCTGATGCGCCGGCTGCAGGCCGAGACGGGCATGAGCATCCTCTTCATCACCCACAACCTGGGCGTGGTCGCGCACCATGCGGACGACGTGGTGATGCTCTACGCGGGCCGCGTGGTCGAGAGCGCACCCGTGCGGCCGCTGTTCGCACAGCCCGAGCATCCGTACACGCAGGGCCTCCTGGCCTGCCTGCCGGGCAAGGCACGCTTGCCGGGGCAGCCCAAGCCCAAGCGACTGTTCGCGATTCGCGGGCAGGTGTCGAGCCCGCTCGCGCCGCCGCCGGGCTGCGCCTTCGAGCCGCGCTGCGACCATGCGCTGCCGGCTTGCAGGGAAGCGATTCCGCCTTTGATCGATATCCACCAGGACCGCCAGGCCCGCTGCATTCGCGTGCAGCCCGATGCCCAACTCGCGAGGGTCGTATGACCGCTGTTTCTCCCCTGATCGAAGTCCGCGGACTCAAGAAATACTTCGGCAGCAGCGACCGCCCGGTGCGCGCGGTCGACGACGTGTCGTTCGCGATCCAGCCCGGCGAGACGCTGGGCCTGGTCGGCGAATCGGGCTCGGGCAAGAGCACCATCGGCCGCACCGTGCTGCGGCTGGTCGAGCGCACCGAGGGCCAGGTGCTCTACCGCGGTGACGACATCGGCGCGCTGTCGGGCGAACGCATGCGCAAGCTGCGCAGCAAGCTGCAGATCATTTTCCAGGACCCGTATGCGAGCCTGAACCCGAAGATGCGCATCAGCGCCATCCTCGGCGAGGCGCTCTCCACGCACGGCCTGCACAAGGGCGCCGCGGCGCGCGACAAGCGCATCGCCGAGCTGCTCGAAACCGTGGGCCTGCGCGCCGAGCATGCGAGCCGCTTTCCGCACGAGTTCTCGGGCGGCCAGCGCCAGCGCATCGGCGTGGCGCGCGCGCTCGCGGTCGAGCCCGAATTCATCGTGGCCGACGAGCCGCTGTCGGCGCTCGACGTGTCGATCCAGTCGCAGGACATCAACCTGTTGGCGGACCTGCGCGAGCGCCTGGGCCTC
>CAMATD010000092.1 GCA_945860785.1 Variovorax sp. YR752
TGAGCGAAGCGGCCCTGCGGGATTCGAAGGCGAGCTTCAAGGTCGTCGCCAACAACGTGCAGATACAGACCGCCGATGGCCGCAAGGTACCGGCCCAGGCTGTCCTGAGCGAGTCGATGAAGCTTGGCCGGTTCGAGCTCAGGAACGTCAGCGCGATCACCTGCAAGGACTGCGCGGCGCTGCTCGGCCAGGCGACCCTGTCGCAGTTCGACATGCAATCGTCGAGAGTGCAGGGCGTCGAGTTCCTGACGCTGGCGTCGCGCGGCCGCCAGTGAGCCGTGCGCGGCTGCAATGCAACAACCAACCTGAAGAAAAAATTCCATGACTCCTCAACAGATCGTCGCTCTCGCAGCACGGCTTGTTGCCATCTGGATTGCGATTCTTTCATTTCAGGCAGTGACCATCGCGCGCATGCTGCAGTCGCAGAGCAATGCATCGGTCGCGGGGTCCTATGCGGTTGCCGTCGTGTATCTGGTCGCCGCCCTGCTCTTGTGGTGCTTTCCGATGGTCATCGCGCATTGGCTGATTCCCCGCACCCGATACAACGACGTGCTGCAACTGCCTGTGCAGAAGACCGTCGTTGTCGCATGCATCGTTCTGGGTCTGACGGTCATCGCCATGCGTGCGCTGCCCGGTCTCACGGTATATGTGTCCATCGCAGCCTTCTGGATTGCCGGCGGGCAGACGCTTTTCACGATGGATCCCGGTCGCAATGTGGATGGGTTGGTGTCCCTGCTGCAGCTTGTGGTGGGCCTGTTCCTGGTGTTGAAGGCGGAAATGCTCGCCAGCAAGATACTTCCCGCCGCGTCGGGCGAGTGAGTCGCTACCCCGCTTCGGCCTGCTTGCGCGCGGCCTCCACGCGCTTCGCATAGCGATCGCCCCAATCGGCCAGCGGCCCCAGCGCCGCATTGAGCGTTGCGCCCAGCTTGGTCTCGGAGTACTCGACCCGCGGCGGCACTTCGTGGAACGCCTCGCGGTGGACGATGCCGTCAGTCTCCAGCTCGCGCAGTTGCTGGATCAGCATCTTCTCGCTGATGTCGGGCAACAGCCGTTTCAGCTCGCCGAAGCGGCGCGGCTGCACGTGCAGCTCCCACAGGATGACCGCCTTCCACTTGCCGCCGATGACTTCGAATGCGGGCCCGATGCCGCAGTTGTAGGGCTTCCTTGCCTTCATGTGCCGTTCCAATACATGCGTTTTGGTAAGTACCTCACTTTATTGTAGGTACTTGACTATCCGGCAGTTCAATTTCTAGGATACAGGCGTCATCACAACCTGCAATTGAATCGCCATGAACAACAAGGAAGTTTCCGTCCTGGGTCTGGGCTCGATGGGCATCACCATCGCGCAGCTTTTTCTGGACCAGGGGTACAAGGTCACGGTGTGGAACCGCACGGCGAAGAAGGCCGATGCGCTGGTCGCCAAGGGCGCCGTGCTGGCGCGCAGTGCCGCCGAAGCGGTGCGCGCCGCCGGGGTCACGCTGATGTGCGTCTACGACTATCGCGCTGCCGATGCGATCCTCGCGATGGAAGGCGTCGCGGCTGCGATGGATGGCCGCCTCCTGGTCCAGCTCACCACCGGCAGCCCGAACGATGCGCGCGACGCCGAGCTGTGGGCACACCGGCACGGCGCCACCTACCTCGAAGGCGCGATCCAGGCAGCGCCGGACCAGATGGGTCGGCCCGATACGCCGATTCTCATGTCCGGCGCGCAGGCCGTGTTCCATGAGGCCGAGCCGCTGCTGAAGGTTCTGGCGGGCGGCATCGTGTACCTGGGCGAAAAAGCCAGTGCCGCGGCTGCAATGGACCTCGCGACGCTCTCCACCATCTACGGCACGCTGCTCGGCTTCATGCACGGTGCGCGCATTGCCGAGCACGAAGGCTTCGACGTCGCCGAGTACGGTCGCATCGTCGCCGGGATCATGCCGACCTTTGCGGCCTTCCTTCAGCACGAGGGCTCCGTGATCCAGTCCGGCGACTTCACGATCTCGCAGAGCCCGATGCGCATTTCGGTCGAAGCGACGCAGCGCATTCTGCAAACGGCGCAGGAGGCAGGCATCAACACCGAGTTTCCGGCCTTCGCCGCGGGGCTGTTCAAGCGCGCCGATGCGGCGGGGCTCGGCGGCGAGGAGATTGCGGCCCTGATCAAGCTGCTGCGCCAGTAGAGGGGCCGACGCTCAGGCCCACCCTTGGCCCTTCATGAAGATTTCCTGAAGTCCCCCGCCGGGGCTTGGCAGATACTTCGCCCTCATTCCGAACATCGGGCGAGTTCGCCGGCACATCCATGAACCTTTTGCTTGTTGAGGACGACCTTGATCTCGGCAACGGCGTGCGCATCGCGCTGGCCAATCAAGGCATGGACGTGGTGTGGGTCCGCCGCCTGGACGACGCCCTGCGCACCCTCGACGGCGGTACCTTCGACATGGTGCTGCTCGATCTGGGCCTGCCCGACGGCGATGGACTGGACCTGCTGTTTCGCCTCCGCCGCGACCGCCAGATCCTCCCGGTGCTGGTGTTGAGCGCGCGCGATGCGCTCAACGACCGCCTGCGCAGCCTAGACGACGGCGCGGACGACTACCTCGTCAAGCCCTTCGCGCTGGCCGAGCTGCTGTCGCGCGTCCGTGCGCTGGCGCGCCGCAGCTACGGCTTCAACGACGAGACCATCCGCATGCGCGGCCTTGCGTTGCACGAACCGACGCGCGGGGTGATCGTCGACGGCGAGTCGGTGGAGCTGTCGCGCTGCGAGTTCGATCTGCTCGCGCTGCTGCTCAAGCGTACGGGCCGCGTGGTCACGCGCCGCGTGATGGAAGAGCAGGTGCTGCCCGGCGGCCAGGCCAACGGCAGCAACTCGCTCGAAGTGCACATCTCCAACCTGCGCCGCAAGATCGGGCAGGGCTACATCTGCACGGTGCGCGGCATCGGCTACGTGATCGACGCGCAGTCGGTGGCCAAGAGCAACACCCTTCGCCCAGGATGATGGCCATGCCCATGCTGCAGGGGCTCGCGCGCCGCTGGAAGCGCTGGATCCAGCCTTCGGTGATGCGGCGGCTGCTGCTCGCGCAGATGGGCGTGGTCGCGCTGCTGTGGACCGTGGTCGTCGTGCTGCTATTCGCACGAGAACCCCGAGGTCTTGAAGACCGACAGGCTCTTCCAGACCGTGCTCGTGATCGCCGAGAGCCTGGCCGACCGGCCCGAGCAATTGCAGAACACGTTGCGGGCCTTCGACGCCACGCTGCTCGAGATGCTGGGCGACGGCAATGCCGACTCGGACACCGCGCCCGCGATGCAGGTGTGGGTGCACGGCCAGCTGGTCTATCGTTCTCCGACCACGCACGGGATCATCCTCAACTCGACGCCCGAGCGCAGCGAGGCGGTCAAGGCCGGCGACCGCGAGTGGCGCGCACGCACGGTGGTGTCGCCGACCAGCGGCATCAGCGTGCTGCTCGCCGAGCCGAGCACCTGGCGGCTGACCATCACCATTATGAACCGGGGCTTCTACCTGCGGCCGCTGCTGATCAGCCTGCCGTTCCTGGTGATCCCCGCCTAGCTGTCGGTGCGCCTCGCGCTGCGCCCCTGGCGGCAGGTGACCAAGGAAACTTCCGAGCGCGGGCCCGCCGACATGACGCCGCTCTCGTACACGCCGCCGCACCAGGAGCTCAAGCCGCTGGTGCAAAGCATCAACAGCCTGTTGCAGCGGGTGCGCGAAAGCACCTCGCGCGAGCGCAGCCTGATTGCCGACGCGGCCCACGAACTGCGAACGCCGCTGGCGGCCATGCGCGTGAACGTAGGCGCTGAAGGAACAGAGCACCGACGAAGCTCAGCGTGAGCTCATGGGCAATCTGCTGCGCAGCAACGACCGCGCGGTGCGGCTGGTGGGGCAACTGCTGCAGCTCATGCGCAGCGATGCGGTGTCGCATACCGACCTGCCGGTCATGCTGTCGCTCGATGCGCTCGTGCAGGACCGGCTGGCCATGATCGAGGGCGCTGGCCAGCGCCCGGGGCGTGGAGCTGGAACTCGATTGCGAGGGCAGCGTGCCGGTGCTGGGCGAGCGCGAAAGCCTGGTCTCGATGATCGACAACCTCATCAACAACGCCATCAAGTACAGCCCGGCGAACGCAACGGTGCTGGTGCGGGTGGCCTGCGAAGGTGGCCGGGCGGTGCTGATCGTGGCGGACCAGGGCCCCGGCATTCCGCCGCCGCTGCGTGAACGGGTGTTCGATCGCTTCTTTCGCAATCCCGACCAGACGCAGAGCGGCAGCGGGCTGGGCCTGGCCATCGTCAAGTCGGTGGTCGACAGGCATGGTGGCGAGGTGGTGCTCGGGGAAGCGCCGGGCGGCGGCCTGATGGCCACGGTGCGGCTGCCGCTGGCGGCGGCCGAGGCGCCCCAGCCCATGCTTCGCACCTGAAACCTCCCTGCGGACACGGCCAAAGGGCATGGTCAGGTCCATTTGGGGACGGAGATTTACAATTGACGGCTACCCCCGGCGCCGTCTACAGGACACTTTCACAATGAAGTGGGTCATTCTTGCTATCTTCGCGCTCAGCGCGCTTTACGTTCACTTCCGCGGGCAGGTCCGGCATCGTTTCTTCAGACAGCTCTCTGATCACTCGACCTTCCTCGCGCCGCTGAACGTCTTCATGTACCTTTTCTCGAAGGTGCCGGGTACGCCGTACCTGTCGCCTGCGGAGTTCTCCGAGATGCGGGTGCTCGAGCAGAACTGGGAAGTCATCCGCGGAGAGGCGCTGGCCATGCGCAACGGCGGCAGCATCAAGGCGTCGAGCCAGTTCAACGACGTGGGCTTCAACTCCTTCTTCAAGAGCGGCTGGAAGCGCTTCTACCTCAAGTGGTACGACGAGGCTCATCCTTCGGCCGCCATCCTGTGCCCGCGCACGACCGAGCTGCTCAAGGGCATCGGCACCATCAAGGCGGCCATGTTCGCCGAGCTGCCACCGGGCAGCCGGCTGGTGCGCCACCGCGACCCCTTTGCGGGTTCGCTGCGCTATCACCTGGGCCTCTGGACGCCGGGCGTCGAGGGTTGCTACATCGACGTGGACGGCCAGCGCTACCACTGGCGCGACGGCGAAGCGGTGGTGTTCGACGAAACCTTCATCCACTACACCGAGAACACGACCGACCACGACCGCGTGATCCTGTTCTGCGACATCGAGCGCCCGCTGAAGTACCGCTGGGCCAGCGCGGTGAACCGCTGGTTCGCGAAGAACCTGCTGGCCGCCGCGAGCTCGCCCAACGATGCGGGCGACAAGACGGGCGGCATCAACCGCGCGTTCAAGTACATCTACCAGATCCGCGTGGTCGGCAAGCGCCTGAAGGCCTGGGACAAGCGCGTGTACTACCTCGTGAAGTGGGCCATCTTCGGCGGCCTCGCGCTCTGGATCTTCTGGTAGGGCTCAGGCCAGGCGCCCGGCGTGGGCGCCGACCATTTCCGCCAGCGCGTCGGCCACGGCCCTGACGCGCGGCGAGCGCCTCACATCGGGGTGCACCACGCTCCATATCTCCCGCATCACCGGTCGGCCTTCCCCAGGCACTTCGACCACGGCGGCATCGTCGCGCGCCATGAAGGCCGGCAGCATCGCAAGCCCGAGGCCGCCGCGGCAGGCGTTGTGCAGGGCCGCGAGGTCGTTGCTGCGCAACACGAAGGGGCGTGAGCCCGCAATCTCGGCCAGCAGTTGCTGGTGCGGCACGCCGTCCGGCAGGTCGGTGTAGCCCAGAAAGCGCCAGTCGGCTTCCGCGCGGGTCAGCCACACCGGCGCGGCATAGAGGCGAAAGGCCAGCTCACCGAGCTTGCGCGCGGCCAGACCGGGTTCGGTCGGGCGCATGAAGCGGATCGCAATGTCCGCATCGCGGCGCTGCAGGTTGGCGCTGCGGAGCTCGCCGACGATGTCGAGCGCGATGCCCAGCCAACGGTCAGCCTGCGCGGCCCACAGCGGCACGAGAAAGTGGCTGGCAAAGGCCGGCGGTGCCGACACCCTGACCGTGCCCTGCGCGGCCGTGCTAGCCGCAGCAGCCTGCGCGAAGACAAGCACTTCCTGTTCGAGGCGCTCGGCGGGTGCGAGCAGCGCTTCTCCCTCGCTCGTCAGTGCCCAGCTTCGTGCAAGGCGGTCGAAGAGACGCACGCCGATATGCGACTCCAGGGCGCCGACCCTGCGTGCGACCGTCGAATGCTCGACGCGCAGTTGCCTTGCCGCGCCCGAGAGGCTGCCCGCGCGCGCCACGGCCACGAAGAAGCGGATGTCGTCCCAGGCGAGGGATGCGAGCGTGGCGGCATCGGGATGGTGAGCTGGCGATTCGTGCACAACGGATGCGAAGTTTTGGGGAATGGCCGTTCATTCTGCCCGCCGCTATCGTCCGGCGCATCGTTCGTCACTTCAAAGGATTCGCCATGAGCACCGCACCACAACAGATCATTTCCTACGGCCCACCCGTGTCTCTGGCCGTCGCTCAACGTGTGGCCGCCGCAGCCGAAGCCGAAGCGCGCGCCAACGGCTGGCCGATGGTGATCGCGGTGATGGACAGCGGCGCCAATCTCGTGGTGCTGCACAAGATGGACCATGCGCAGACCGGCAGCGTCGAGATCGCGCAGGCCAAGGCGCGCAGCACCGTGCGCTTCAAGCGGCCGACGCGCGTGTTCGAGGAGGCGCTGGCCGCGGGCGGCCTGAACCTGCGGCTGCTCGCCACCGAAGGCGCATGCCCGCTGGAGGGCGGCATACCGCTGATGCACGAGGGCTGCCTGATCGGCGCCATCGGTGTCTCGGGCATGCAATCGACGCAGGACGCGCAGGTCGCCGCCGTGGGCGCGCAAGCCGTCTGAGCAGGGCGCCTCGGAGCCTGTCTACGATCTGCTTGGGGCCACATGAGGTGCTGCGCTGCTGTTCAGGGCGCGCTCACGCCGACGGTGTGCTCTGCTCCGCGAATGTCCCCCGCTTCGCTCCTCCTTTGTTTCGCTGCGGGGAGCACCCGGTGCCCTGTGCACGCACCCCGAACAGACCGTGAACAGGCTCTCAGGCTTCGACCAGCACCAGCCGGTCGCGCGTGCTGCTGACCCAGGTGACAAGGCCCGCGAGCAGCGCGCCGCCGAGCACGTCGAGCAACACATGCTGCCGTGTCGCGAGGGTCGAGTAGACGATACCGAAGGCCCACAGCACGTTCACCCATCGCGTCCACGCAGGAGCACCCACGCTGCGCAGCTGCCGACCCAGCAGCACCGCCGAGAACACCGCGAAGGCGACGTGCAGCGAAGGAAACGCATTGCCGCCCACGTCGGTGGCCTTGAGGAACTGCAGCGCCGGGTACTGCGACCAGTCGACCGCGAACACCGGCACCGTGGTCGGAAACAGCCAGAAGACCACGAGGCCGATGGCGGCCATGATCGCGGCGCCCTGTGCGCAGGCCCACAGCTCCGCCTTGTCCTTCGCAAGGGCCGGGGCCAGCGAGATATAAAACCACAGCGAGCCGTACAGCACCATCGCGTCGTCGCTCACGCCCACCCAGTGGTCGATTGCCGTAAGGGGCATCACCGTCGGCTCGGACGGCGGGTTGTGCATCACCCAGAAGTAGAGGAAGAAAAAGCCCGAGATGCCGAGCGTGGTGCCGATCATCTTGACGACCCAGAGCGTTGCGATCCGCTGTCCCAATGCCAGGTACCAGGGCGTGGAGGGCATGGATGCGGGGCTCGAGCGGGATGTCACCGATGCGGCTTTCAGGGGTGGTCGGAGCCACACAGCTTATGCAACTGCATTGCGTGAACATTGCGCCTTCCCCGCGTGGGGCCTCTCCTAGAATGGCCCGCCTCTCCTGCCAACGAACCACGACCCCTCATGAGAATCCTGCTTGTCGAAGACGAAGTCGATCTGGCGCAAGCGCTCGCATCGGCCCTCCGTCAGAACCAGGCGGTGGTCGATGTGGCGGGCTCGCTGCGCGAAGCCGAGGAGGCTGCGCTCGGCGCCCAGCACGACGTGATCGTGCTCGACCACGGCCTGCCCGACGGCGACGACCTTTCGCTCGTGGCGTTCCTCCGCCAGAACGACATCGTCGCCGCCGTGCTGGTGCTCACCGCCATGTCGGACGTGGCAGAGCGCGTGTTGAGCCTCGACGGCGCCCCGCGGTGCGCGCCAACCTCGTCATGACGCTGGGACAGCTGCGCTTCGACCACCACGCGCGGCAGGCTCACGTGGGCGAGGCGAGTCTCACGCTGCCGCGGCGCGAACTGCTGGTGCTCGAAACCCTGCTCGAGCACCGCGGCCGCACCGTGCTGCGCGAAGCGCTGCAGGACCGCGTGTACGGCCATAAGGACGACATCCAGTCCAACGCGCTCGACACGCATGTGTCGCGCCTGCGCTCCAAGCTCGACAAGGCCGGCGCGCAGGTCGAGATCCACGCGATCCGCGGCGTGGGCTACCTCATCTGCGCCGCATCGCCGTGATGACCGTGAGCCTGTTCTCGCTGCGCTGGCGCCTGATCTGGAGCCTGATCCTGTTGCAGGTGGTGGTCGGCTCGCTGGTGATGGGCGGCTTCCTCGGACTGGCCTGGATGCTGGGGCGCGTGGTCGACGAAAACGGCCAGGAGACGGTGGCGGTGATCGGGCGCGCGCTGGTGCGCGGCGCCGATGGCCGGCTGGCCGTCGAATCGACACCGGAGCTGCGCCGCCTGCAGGAAGCCGACCCGCCGCTCTGGTTCATTGCGCGCGATGGCCATGGCTCGGAGATGCGCGGCGGCGATGTGCCGCCCGTCTACGCGGCGCTCATGAATGCGTTCGGCGACGTGGACCGCGTGGCCATCAATCCCGAAGACGACAACACGCGGCCGAAGGCCCGCTTCGAGCGCGTCGAGACCCGCGCGGGGCCGGTTGCCGTGATGGCGCAGACCGGCGGTCCGTTGACGATGAAGAACACGCTCAAGGGAACCGGCATCCTGTTCCTGTGGCTGGTGGCGCCGATGGCGCTGCTGACCAGCCTCGGCGTGATCCTGGCCACGCCCTTCGTGGTGAAGCGAGGCCTGCAGGGTGTGGTGGCCACCGCGGAGCATGCCGAGAGCATCGACGTGCACGAGCGCACCACGCGCCTGCCGCTGGCCAATGTGGCGAGTGAGATCCGTCCGCTGGTCAACGCTGTCAACCGCGCCTTCGACCGGCTCAACGAAGGCTACGACCGGCAGGAGCGTTTCCTGGCCGATGCCGCGCACGAGCTGCGCACGCCGATCACCACGCTGCAGATCCACCTCGACGGCCTGCCGCACGATCCGCTCAAGGTGAAGCTGATGCAAGCCTCGGCGCGGCTGGCCACGCTGGCCGAACAGCTGCTCGACCTGCAGCGACTCGACCACATCGAGCTGCACGACCAGCAGGTGGACCTGAAGGCGCTTTGCGAGCGCGTGGCCGCCGACATCGCGCCGCTGGCGATCCAGAACCGCTGCACGCTCTCGGTCGTGGCGCCGCAGCCGCTGATGGTGCGTGGCGATGCGCCTTCGCTCGAACGCGCGCTCACCAACCTGATCCAGAACGCCATCGAGCACGGCGGGCAGGGCTGCGACATCCAGGTCCGTTTGTGCGAGCCCTCGTGCATCGAGGTGCTGGACTCGGGGCCGGGCATTCCCGAGGCGGACCGCGAGCGCGTCGTGGCGCCTTTTCACCGGCTTGTGCTACGCGGGCGGGGCGCGGGGCTGGGCCTGCATCTCGTGGCCGAAGTCGCGCGCCTGCATCGCGGCCAATTGACCATCGGATCGAGCGAATCGGGCGGCGCGAAGATGCGGCTCGAGCTGAACCTCGACGCGTGAGAACCTGCTCGCCATGAACCTCATCGACCGGCTGCCCGAGCCCACGAATCTCGCCAGCGCGCAAGCGTTGATCGCGCGCGTGCAGGCGGTGCTCGATGCCCAGGGGCTCGCCATGCGAGCACCGCCGCCCGAGCCCACCACCTGCTGCGGGCGCGGCTGCAACGGCTGCGTGTGGGAGGGCTGGCTCGCCGCGGTGAACTACTGGCGCGACGAGGCCTCGCTGCTGCTGACCTAGCGCGACTCCCAGAACCACGCGGTGCGTGGCGATCATTTCCTCCGCCACTTCGGGCACCGGCCCGATCACCTCGATCTGCTTCTGGCCGCGTGCGAACACCTCGCGGCAGGGCAGGCTCAGCGTCGGGTTCTCGGGGTGGTCGCCCGTGAGCGCGAGCAGCGCAGATTCTTCCGCGCCGTAGACGACGCGGCCGATGTGCGCCCAGTAGCTGGTGCCCGCGCACATCGCGCAGGGCTCGAAGGTCGTGACCAGCGTGCACTGCCACAGGTACTCGGCGGACCAGTTCTGCGCGGCATGGCGCGCCAGCGTGGCTTCGGCGTGGTGCACCGTGTCGATGTTGCCCTGCTCGGCCAGGATGGTTTCGCCATCGGGCGCGACGAGCACCGCGCCGAAGGGGTGGCGGCCCATCGCCATCGCGCGGCGGGCCACCTCGTCGGCGCGTCGCAGCGCGCGAATGATCTGATCGTGTGTCATCCGCGCATTATTGGTTCTGCGAACCGCAGTGCGCCCAGCCGGTGGTGTGCTTCTCGATCACGCTGAAGAGTTCGTATATCAGCATCGCCATCGCGCCCACCACCATCAGTCCCGCGAAGGCCAGGCCCATCTGCATGGCCGAGTCGGCCGAAATCAGCAGGTAGCCGATGCCCTTCGTTGGCGGCCGTCATCTCGCTCACCGTGGTGCCGACGAAGGCCAGCGTGATCGCCACCTTGAGCGAGCCGAAGAAGTAGGGCATGGAGCGCGGCAGGCCGATCTTCATGAGCACGTCCCAGCGCTTGGCGCCGAGCACGCGCAGCACGTCTTCGAGTTCGGGCTCCAGCGTGGCAAGGCCGGTCGCGATGTTGACCATGATCGGGAAGAAGCTGATCAGGAAGGCCGTGAGAATCGCCGGCCCGGCGCCGATGCCGAACCACACCACGAGGATCGGCACGAAGGCCGCCTTGGGCAGCGCGTTGAAGGCCGTCATGAGCGGGTAGATCGCCGCATAGGCGATGCGGGAACTCCCGATCATGAACCCCATCAGCACACCGACGACGATCGCAAGGCCGAAGCCCGCCATCGTGACCCAGAAGGTGCGCCAGGCATGGCCCGCGATGATTTCCTTGTATTCCCAGAACTGCGTCCAGATGCGCCAGGGGCTCGGGAAGATGAAGTCCGAGACCTCGAAGCCCGCGCAGACGATCTGCCACAGCAGGAGCACGGCGACCAGCAGCAGCCAGGGCGACCAGCGTTCGATTTGCTTGGTGTTCTTCATGGCGCGCCGCTCAATGGGAAGCAGCAGCAGCGGCCGTTTGCGCCGCGCTGATGCCCGTGTTGCGGATCGCGCCGATGTGTCCGCGCAGCTCCAGCACGATGTCGGTGAATTCCTTCGTGTAGGTGAGTTCAAGCTCGCGCGGACGCGGCAACTCGATCTCGCGCCTGATCACGAAGCGGCCCGGGCTCTTGCTCATCACGTACACCGTGTCGGCCAGGAACACCGATTCGCGCAGGTCGTGCGTGACCAGGATCACGTTGAACTGCTGCTCGGTCCAGAGGTCGCGCAGGATGCACCAGAGCTCCTCGCGCGTGAAGGCATCGAGCGCGCCGAAGGGCTCGTCGAGCAGCAGCATCTTGGGCTCGTGAATCAGCGCGCGGCAGATGCTCGCGCGCTGCTGCATGCCGCCCGAGAGCTGCCACGGGAACTTGTCTTCGTAGCCCGCCAGGCCGACCTTCTGCAGCAGCTTGCGTGCGCGCTCGACATATTCTTTGCGCTTCGCTTTGAAGTTCGAGCGGTAGGGCTCGACGATCTCAAGCGGCAGCAGCACGTTGTCGACCGTGGTGCGCCAGGGCAGCAGCGACGGCGCCTGGAAGGCCATGCCGGAAATCTTCAGCGGGCCGGTGACCGGCGCACCATCGATGCGGATCCTGCCCATCGACGGCATCTTGAGGCCCGTCGTGAGCTTCATGAAGGTCGACTTGCCGCAGCCCGAGGGCCCGACGATAGCGATGAATTCGCCGCGCTTGACCTTCAGGTCGATGGCTGCGACCGCGCAGTGGTTCTCGCGCAGCAGCTCCTCGTTGTAGGCGAGCCAGACGTCCTGGAATTCGACGAAGGGGGCGGCCGCTTGCGATGCGTCCGCCATCACTTCTTCAGGATGTTGAGTTCGGCCGCGGGCGGCAGCAGCGCGGCCGTCCACACCGCATCGGGGCTCACGCGGGTCTTGGTGTTGAACGCGTCCGACACCTGCGAAGCCATCAGCGACATGCGGCCCGCATTGACGCCGCCGAAGCCTTCGGCGCGCGCATCGGGGCTGTTGATCACGGTGTCGATGGCCAGCTGCAGCCGTCGCGTTTCGAGCTTGCTGTCGATGATGCCGTCGCGCGCCTTGACCGATTCGATGGCCACCACCGGGTTGGCGATGACTTCCTTCGCGCCCTTGGCAAAGGCCGAGAGGAACTTCTTGATCGCCGCTGGGTTTTCCTTGATGAGCTTGGGCGAGGCAATGATCACGTTGCCATAGAGCTTCACGCCGTAGTCGGGATAGGGCAGCACGACGACGTCGGCCGTCTTGACGCCGCGCGCCTCGAGGTTGAGCAGCGAGGTGAAGGTGAAGCCGGTGATGGCGTCGATGTCGCCGCGCATCAGCATGGTTTCGCGCAGCGTCGGGTCCATGGCGGTCCAGTTGACGGCGCCGATGTTGTTGGCCTTGGCGAAGATCGGGAACGCGCGGCGGCCCGCGTCGAACACCGGCGCGCCCAGCTTCTTGCCGGCCAGGTCGCCGGGCTTGGTGATGCCGCTCTTCTTGAGCGCCATGACCGAGGCCGGCGTGTTGTTGTAGACCATCATCACCGCGACCGGCTTGTTCGGGCTGTCGGGGTTGTTGGCGTGGAATTCCATCAGCGCCGCGAGGTCGGCAAAGCCCATTTCGTAGGCGCCCGAGCCGTTGCCCGCGTCGATGGTCACATCGAGGCCCGCGGCCTTGAAGTAGCCCTTGGCGGCGGGATGCAGGAACAGCGCGGCCGGTCCTTCGAAGCGCCAGTCGAGCTGGAACTTGATCGGCGTCAGGGTCTGGGCATCGGCCGAAGCGAGGCCGAAGCTGAGGGCCGAGGCGGCGAGGAAGGACTGGAGCAGTTGGCGCTTGTTCATGCGAGATCCGTAAAGGTGAATGCTTCGGCATTCAAGCAAAAACGGTGCCCGCACGCGATTGCTGCGAACCCTCCCGGCGAGCCAATGCGGAGCAGTCGCCGGGGGCGCCTGCTCTTCAGGGGAAAAATGGAAACGCCCCGCTGCGTGCACCGCGGCGGGGCGTCTGTCGTGGTGCAATTTTTGGGGGCTACTTCAGCGCCGTTGTCGCGTTCGCCACTGCCAGCGCCGTCATGTTGACGATGCGCCGCACGGTCGACGATGGTGTGAGCACATGCGCCGAGCCCGCCGCGCCCAGCAGGATCGGACCCACCGTGATGCCGTTCGCGCCGGTCATCTTGAGCACGTTGTAGAGGATGTGCGCCGAGTCGAGGTTCGGGTACACCAGCAGGTTGGCTTCGCCGCTCAGCGTGCTGTCGGGCAGGGCGGTGCGGCGCACTTCTTCGGACAGGGCCGCGTCGCCGTGCATTTCGCCGTCGCACTCGATGTCGGGCGCCATCTGCGCGAACAGGTCGCGCGCGAGCCGCATCTTGCGCGCCGAGCCGCGGCTCGAGGTGCCGTAGTTCGAGTGCGAGAGAAACGCCACCTTGGGCGGCAGGCCGAAGCGGCGCACTTCCTTGGCCGCCATCAGCGCGATGCTCGCCAGCATCTCGGCGCTCGGGTCTTCGTTCACGTTGGTGTCGGTGATGAACACCGTGCGCTTCTCGAGCGTAAGCGCATTGAGCGTCGCGAAGCCCGGCGAGCCGCGCTTGAGGCCGATCAGGTTGCGGATGTGCTCCAGGTGCACGTCGAAGCGGCCGACCAGGCCGCAGATCATGGCATCGGCGTCGCCCAGGTGCAGCATCAGCGCCGCGATGGTGGTGTTGGAGCGGCGCACCATGGTCTTGGCGGCCTCGGGCGTCACGCCGCGGCGGCCCATGAGCTTGTGGAAGCTCTCCCAGTAGATGCGGAAGCGCGGGTCGTCTTCCGGGTTGACGATTTCCACGTCGGTGCCCACGCGGATGTGCAGGCCGGCCTTCTTGATGCGCGCCTCGATCACGGCGGGGCGGCCGACCAGGATCGGCTGGGCCAGGCCCTCGTCGACGGCCAGTTGCGCGGCGCGCAGCACGCGTTCGTCTTCACCTTCGGCATAGGCCACGCGCTTGGCGGTGGCGATCTTGGCGGCGCCGAACACCGGGCGCATGAACATGCCGGTCTGGTAGACGAAGCGCGTCAGGTGCTGGCGGTAGGCCTCCATGTCCTCGATCGGGCGGGTGGCCACGCCGGAGGCCGCGGCGGCCTTGGCCACGGCCGGCGCGATGCGCAGGATCAGCCGCGAATCGAAGGGCTTGGGGATGATGTAGTCGGGGCCGAAGGCCAGCTCCTGGCCGGCGTAGGCAGTGGCCACTTCTTCGCTGATGTCGGCCTTGGTGAGGTCGGCGATCTCGCGCA
This sequence comes from Variovorax sp. YR752, assembly GCA_945860785.1. Lineage (GTDB taxonomy): Bacteria > Pseudomonadota > Gammaproteobacteria > Burkholderiales > Burkholderiaceae_C > Variovorax. The sequence goes on from CAMATD010000092.1 coordinate 14,577, forward strand.
CGCAGGCCAGCTTCATTTCTTCCGTGATCTTGGTGGCGCCGCAGTCGAGCGCGCCGCGGAAGATGTACGGGAAGCACAGCACGTTGTTGACCTGGTTCGGGTAGTCCGAACGGCCGGTGGCGATGATGCAGTCGGGCCGCACGGCCTTGGCCAGCTCGGGCCGGATCTCGGGCTCGGGGTTGGCCAGCGCCAAGATGATCGGCTGCGTGCCCATGGTCTTGACCATCTCGGCCGTCATCACGCCGGGCGCGGAGCAGCCGAGGAACACATCGGCGTCCTTCACCACGTCGGCCAGGGTGCGGGCGCCGGTGTCTTTCTGGGCGTAGCGCGTCTTGGATTCGTCGAAGCCGCCCGCCCGGCCCACGTAGATCAGGCCCTTGGAGTCGCAGGCGTAGATGTTGGTCGGCTTGGCGCCCAGGCCCACCATCACGTCGAGGCAGGCGATGGCGGCCGCGCCGGCGCCCGAGACGGCGATCTTCACGTCCTCGATCTTCTTGCCCACGAGTTCGAGGCCGTTGATGAGTGCCGCGGCCGAGATGATGGCCGTGCCGTGCTGGTCGTCATGGAACACCGGGATGTTCATGCGCTCGCGCAGCTTCTTCTCGATGTAGAAGCACTCCGGCGCCTTGATGTCCTCGAGGTTGATGCCGCCCAGCGTGGGCTCGAGCGCCGCGATGATCTCGACCAGCTTGTCGGGGTCGTTCTCGGCCAGTTCGATGTCGAACACGTCGATGCCGGCGAATTTCTTGAAGAGGCAGCCCTTGCCTTCCATCACCGGCTTGGCGGCCAGCGGGCCGATGTTGCCCAGGCCCAGCACCGCGGTGCCGTTGGTGATGACGCCGACCAGGTTGCCGCGCGCCGTGTATTCGGTGGCCAGCGAGGGGTCGGCTGCGATGTCGAGGCAGGGATAGGCCACGCCTGGCGAGTAAGCCAGCGACAGGTCGCGCTGGTTCAGCAGGGGCTTGGTCGGGGTGATCGAAATCTTGCCCTTGACGGGCGAACGGTGGTACTCGCGCGCTGCATCGCGAAGTGCTTCTTCTGCGGGCGACAGGGGGGCAGCCATGAAAGTCTCCTTGTTTCTGACGGGCAACGAGGCTACCGCAAAAGCGAAGCCTGTTCTCTCGGTGGGAACGACGAGAGCCATATCTTCCGCCCTATTGAGGCGGTCGGCCGACTCGCTAAACTCCGACACTGTTACCCAAGGTTAACTGGGGTAAACGCCAAGCCGCACTGGCGGGGCGGGCAGCCATCGTCAACAACGAAAAATAACTCGGAGGGGCAGCGCATGACACCCGAACCTTTCACCAGCACGGGCCCGGACGTCGTGGTCATCGGCGGCGGGCCTTCGGGCTCCACGGTGGCCGTGTTGCTCGCGGACAAGGGCCACGACGTGGTCCTGATCGAGAAGGCGCAGCATCCGCGCTTTCACATCGGCGAATCGCTGCTGCCGATGAACATGCCGCTGTTCGACCGGCTGGGCGTGCGCACCGAGGTCGAGGCCATCGGCATCAAGAAGCACGGCGCCGAGTTCGTCTCGCCCTGGCACGACCACTCGAGCCACTTCAACTTCGGCGAGGCGATGGACAAGAGCTTTCCGTACGCCGTGCATGTGCGCCGCTCGGAATTCGACGAACTGCTGTTCCGCCATGCCGCCAGGCGCGGCGCGCGCACTTTCGAGGGGCAGCGCGTCACGGGCGTGGACATGGACGCGGGCAAGGGCAGCCCCGACAACCGCCCGCTGGTGAAGGTGAAGGTCAAGGCCGACGACGGCACCGAGACCAGTTGGCGCCCGCGCTTCGTGATCGACGCGAGCGGACGCGACACGCTGCTGTCGAACCAGTTCGACGTCAAGCAGCGCAACCGCAAGCATGCGAGCGCTGCGCTCTACGGCCACTTCGCCAATGCCGAGCGCCGGCCGGGCCGCTTCGAAGGCAACATCACGCTGTTCTGGTTCGACCACGGCTGGTTCTGGTACATCCCGCTGAAGGACGGCACCGTGAGCGTCGGCGCGGTGGCTTCACCCGCCTACTTCAAGCGCCGCAAGGGCTCGCTCGAAGAGTTCCTGATGGAAACCATTGCGCTCGCGCCCAAGCTGGCCGATCGCCTGAAGAACGCCACGCTGATGGAGGGCGCCACCTCCACCGGCAACTACGCCTACGACTCCAAGTTCTGCCGCGGCGACCGTTTCATGATGGTGGGCGACGCCTATGCCTTCGTCGACCCGATATTCTCGTCAGGCGTCTACCTGGCGATGAACAGCGGCTTCGAGGCCGCGACTGGGGCCGATCACTGGCTCAAGGGCGAAACGAGAGAGGCCGAGAAGGCCTTCCGCCGCTACGACAAGGTGATGAAGCACGGACCGAAGATGTTCTCGTGGTTCATCTACCGCATCACCTCGCCGGCGATCCGCCGGCTCTTCATGAACCCGCGCAACGTGTGGCGGATGCAGGAGGCGATGCTGTCGATCCTAGCGGGCGACCTGTTCCGCAACACGCCCATCGGCCCGCGCTTCTGGGGCTTCAAGGTGACGTACTACGCCTCGTGCATCGGCATCCTGCCGCAGGCCATCAAGACCTGGGCATGGCGCCGGCGCAACCTCAAGGAATCCCTCGAGGCTGCAAAGACCTGAGCCGGAGGCTCAGTCAGGAGTGACTGTGTGCTGGGCGAGCGCCTCGAGCGCGCGCACCAGTGCCGAGTGGTCCTGCTGGCCGTAGCCCAACGCCGCGCAGGCGTTCATCAGCTGCGCCGCACCCGCCGTCTGCGGCAGCGCCACGCCGAGCGAACGCGCGCTCTGCAGCGCAAGGTTCAGGTCCTTCTGGTGCAGCGCGATGCGGAAGCCCGGCGCGAAAGTGCGCTTGATCATCCGTTCGCCGTGCACTTCGAGGATGCGCGAGCTGGCAAAGCCGCCCATCAGCGCCTAGCGCACCTTGGCAGGATCGGCGCCGGCCTTGGAAGCGAACAGCAATGCCTCGCCCACCGCCGCGATGTTGAGCGCCACGATGATCTGGTTGGCCACCTTGCAGACTTGGCCGTCGCCCACGGCGCCCACCAGCGTGACGTTCTTGCCCATCTTGTCGAGCAGCGGCTTTACGCGCTCGCAGGTGCCTTCGTCGCCGCCGCACATGATCGTGAGGCTCGCGGCCTTGGCGCCGACTTCGCCGCCCGAGACCGGCGCATCGATGTAGCCGCAGCCGAGCGCGACGATGCGCTTGGCGAAGGCCTTGGTGGCGATCGGATCGATGGAGCTGCAGTCCACCACGATCTTGCCGCGCGAATCCTTCAGGCCTTCGGCCACGCCGTGCGTGCCCGGCTCGCCGAACAGCACCTTCTCCACGTCGGGCGTGTCGGGCACCATGATGAAGATGATGTCGGCCTGGCGTGCCACTTCGGCGGCCGAGGCGCAGATCTTCGCCTTCGAGATGAAGGGCTCGGGCGTGTTGCCCTGCGTGTTCACGAAGAGCTGGTGGCCCGCGTCGAGCAGGTGACCCGCCATGGGCGCGCCCATGATGCCGAGGCCGATGAATCCGATTTTCTGTTGCGTTGCAGTCATGTCTCTGTTTCCGATTGCTTGGGGTTCGCTGTTATTGGGTCAAGGCTTCGCGCCAGCCGAGGCCATTGACGGTGTCGCTGCGGGGCTTGTATTCGCAGCCGATCCAGCCGTCGTAGCCGATCGAATCGATGTGCCTGAAGAGCCACGGGTAGTTGATCTCGCCCGTGCCCGGCTCGCCGCGGCCCGGGTTGTCGGCCAGCTGGATGTGGCCGATCTGCGCGATGTGCTTGGTGAGCGTATTGCCGAGTTCGCCTTCCATGCGCTGCGCGTGGTAGATGTCGTACTGCACCCGCAGGTTCGGCGAGCCCACCGCTTCGATCAGCGCCAGCGCCTTGTCGGTGCGGTTGAGGTAGAAGCCCGGAATGTCGAAGGTGTTGATCGGCTCGATCAGGAGGCGGATGCCCGCGGCTTCGAGTTCGCGCGCGGCGAGACGCAGGTTGTCCAGCACCGTGCGATTGACGACGTTGATGTCGGCGCCCGCCGGCACCTTGCCGATCAGGCAGTTGACCTGCGGGCAGCCGAGCGCGGTCGCGTAGTCGATGGCCATCGCGATGCCTTCGGCGAACTCGCCCGTGCGGTCCGGGAGGCAGGCGATGCCGCGCTCGCCTTTTTCCCAGTCGCCGGCCGGCAGGTTGTGCAGCACTTGCTGCAGGCCGTTGGTGCGCAGGGCTGCCATCAGCTCCTTCTTGTCGTAGGCATACGGAAAGAGGTACTCGACGGCCTGGAAGCCCGCCTTGGCGGCGGCTTCGAAGCGTTGCATGAACGGCAGCTCGGTGAAGAGCATCGTGAGGTTGGCTGCGAACTTTGGCATGGTGTGCGTCTCTTCAGTCCAGCATCTCGGCCGCGACCGCGGTCGGTGCGTCGGAGGGGTCTTCGGCCAGGGGCTCGAATTCGGTGATGTTGTCGATCTCGGTGCCCATCGCGATGTTGGTCACGCGTTCGAGCATCACTTCGATCACGACCGGCACGCTGAACTCGGCCATCAGCGCTTCGGCGCGGCGGATGGCCGGCGCGATCTCTTCCTGCTTGTTCACGCGGATCGCCTGGCAGCCCAGGCCTTCGACGACCTTCAGGTGGTCCACGCCGTAGCTGCTCTCGATGCCAGCGTCCGGCCCCGCATTGATGTTGTCGAACGCGAGCTGCACGCAGTAGTCCATCTCGAAGCCGCGCTGCGCCTGGCGGATCAGGCCGAGGTAGGAGTTGTTGACCACGATGTGGATGTATGGCCGCTTGAACTGCGCACCCACGGCCAACTCTTCGATCATGAACTGGAAGTCGTAGTCGCCCGAGAGCGCGACGATCTTGCGCGTCGGGTCGGCGGCGCGCACGCCCAGCGCGGCCGCGATCTGCGAGAGCCCGATGGTGCTCACGTAGCAGGTGTCGTTGCTGAAGTTGTTGTTCATGCACTGGTACACACGCTGCGGCTTCATCGGCACGTCGGCGAAGTTGGTCTTGCGCAGCATGGTCTTCTTGCGCTCGACGCACGACTTGGCCCACTTGCGGCGGTCGGGCAGCTTGCCGGCGGCCTTCATCTCTTCGGCCACGGCGACGAATTGTTCGAGCGCGGCCTTGGCGTCCGACACGATGCCGAAGTCGGGCGTGAACACACGGCCGATCTGCGTGGGCTCGATGTCCACGTGCACG
>CAMATD010000093.1 GCA_945860785.1 Variovorax sp. YR752
ATGCGGGCACCGTGCGCATCGTCGCAAGCGAAGGCTTCGTCGACGGACTGCTGGAACAGGTCGTCGCGCCGTTCTGCGCCGCGCATCCGAAGCTGTCGGTGGTGCTCGATGCCCTGCCCGCAAGCGAGCTGATCGGCGAGGTGGTGAGCGATGCCGCGCACATCGGCTTGGCCTACAACCCGCAGTCCGATCCGCAGCTGCAGTTCGTTGCCAGCGCCGCAGCGCCCGCCAAGCTGCTGGTGCGCGCGGGACATCCGCTCACGAAAATCGCCGGCCCGCTGCAGGTGCGGCAGATCGTCGACTACCCGCTGGGCCTGATGCCGCCGGGCTATGGCGTGGGGCGGCTGGTGGAACTGCTCGAATATGCGGAGCATCTGAAGCTGCACCCCAGCCTGCGCAGCAACTCGGTCGTGGGCCTCAAGCGCTTCATGCGGTGCACCGACGGCGTGACCTTCATCGGCGCCGGCCTTGCGGCGGCGCCCGAGATCGAGGCGGGGCACCTCGTGGCGCTCGACCTGGCGCATCCGCTGTGCAGGTCGGCGCAGGTGAGGCTCATGGTTCGCCAGGGGAGGCCGTTGTCCGTGGCGGCGGGTCGGTTGCTGGCGGATATCCGGCAGGGCTTCTCAGTGTTCAACGAAAGGCGAACGGCACCGAAGAAAGTGCGCCGGCGTTGAAACGCAGTGTGTGGATTTTTCGCGTCGATCAGAGGCATGCAGCCTCTTGTCCAGGGCCGATCGGTTGGCGAGGCCGGGGCGCGAAACATAGTGTCGCGCCCCGCGCTGTCAGATACTTGCGCATACAAACCCCCTGGCCCTTCCAGGCCGGCGGGCTACATTGCGGCTGCGGCGCACTTCACACCTTCACCCACTGTCATGACCCCAAAGACCTCCGACCACATCCTCATCGTCGACGACGACCGGGAAATCCGCGAGCTGCTCACGACCTACCTGGTCAAGAACGGCCTGCGGGTGGTCGCGGTGCCCACCGGCCGGCACATGCGCGCGGCGCTCGAGGAATCGGGGCCCTTCGACCTGATCATTCTCGACCTGATGTTGCCGGGCGAAGACGGACTGACGCTCTGCCGCGACCTGCGCACCGGCAAGTACAAGGCCACGCCCATCCTGATGCTCACGGCACGCAGCGAGGAGGCCGACCGCATCCTCGGCCTTGAAATGGGCGCCGACGACTACCTGGTCAAGCCTTTCTCCGCCCGCGAACTGCTCGCACGCCTGCGCGCCGTGATGCGCCGCACGCGCATGCTGCCGCCGAACATGGGCGCGGTCGAACCATCGCAGAAGCTGGCCTTCGGGGAATGGCAGATCGATACCGTCGCACGCCATCTGCTGGACGAGAGCGGCACGATGGTGGCCCTGAGCGGCGCCGAGTACCGGTTGCTGCGCGTGTTTCTCGACCACCCGCAGAAGGTGCTGAGCCGCGACCAGCTGCTGAGCCTGACGCAGGGCCGCGAAGCGGCACTCTTCGAGCGCTCGATCGACCTGCTGGTGAGCCGCCTGCGCCAACGGCTGCGCGACGATGCGCGCGAGCCGCGCTACATCAAGACGGTGCGCAGCGAAGGCTACGTCTTCTCGTCGACCGTCGAAGCGCAGGACTGAACGTTCGGTTCATCCAGCGCGGCGCGCCGAGACCAGTTCCCACACCGCGTCGGCGAATTCCTTCGGCGCTTCTTCGGGCAGGTTGTGCCCGGCGTTCTCGATCACGCGGTGCGTGCGCGGTCCTGTGAACCTCGCGGCCGATGCCTTGCCGTCGTTGGCCGGCACCACGCCATCGGCCTTGCCGTCGAGTGTGATGGTCGGCACCGTGATGGCCGGCAGCGCCGCGAGCCGCCGCTCGACATCCGCATAGGCTGCGTAGCCGTCCGCTGCGCCCAGACGATGGCGGTAGGAATGGATCACCACGTCGACATAGTCGGGGTTGTCGAATGCGGCAACGTGCCGGCTGAGCGTGGCCTCGTCGAAATGCCAGCTCGGGGAGTTGCGCAGCCAGATGGTTCTCGCGATCTCGCGCCGGTTGGCCACGAGCCCGGCGCGTCCGCGCTCGCTCAGGAAGTAGTGCTGGTACCAGATGCCCGATTCGACCGAGGGCGCCACCGGCAGGCTCGCCTTTGCGATGTCCTGGATGAGGTAGCTGTTGACGGACACGAGGCCCGCGCACCGCTCGGGCCAGAGAGCCGCGGCAACGCAGGCGGCGCGGCCGCCCCAGTCGTAGCCGGCCAGCACCGCACGGTCCAATTTCAGTGCATCCAGCAAGGCAATGACATCGACGCCGATCGCGCTCTGCTGGCCCGAGCGCGGCGTTGCGCTGTCCAGGAAACGCGTCGTGCCGTGGCCCCGCAGGTACGGAACGATCACGCGCGCACCGCGTGCGGCGAGCATCGGTGCGACGTCGACGAAGCTGTCGATGGAATACGGAAAGCCATGCAGCAACAGCACCGGCGGTCCGTCGGCGGGACCGGCTTCGAAATAGCCGACGTCGAGCACGCCCGCCTTGATTTGCTTGATGGGGGCGAACCGGAAGTCGGAGCTTGCGTACGCAGTGCCCGTTGCCGCGAGCTGTGCAGTGACGATGCCTGCAGCTGCCGTTGCCAGGAAGCCCCGGCGGCTGTGTTGAATCTCTTTGAGCATGGATGACTTTCTTCTTCGCTCTATGTGCGAGCGCGTTTTTCGGAGCTTGTGGACTGGCGGGCCGTGATGCATTGGCAGCTCACCGGATTGCGGACCTCGTGCGCGAGGCCTCCCGCAAAGAAGATGAGTGCGAACCAGAGCTTCTTCATGTCAGTTTGTCCACCACGTTGGCGCGTGTTCGGGGTGCGTGTGTCCGGGACGCGTGCACAGGGCACCGGGTACTCCCCTCCGCGAATGTCCCCCGCTTCGCTCCTCCTTTATTTCGCTGCGGAGAGCACCCGGTGCCCTGTGCATGAGAGGCGCGGCTGTCGTGCTGGCCGATCAACAAGTGCTCTGAGCGCTCACGCCGGCGGTGTGCTCTGCGCAGCGAAATAAAGGAGGAGGCATGCGGCCCTAGGCCGCGCCGGGGGACATTCGCGGAGCAGAGCACACCGTCGGCGTGAGCGCTCCCCGAACAGCAGCGCTCCAAACACATACCGCGACGAACAGAAGAGCAAGGCTTCATTTCAGAACCCCGCAGCCGGCTGCTCGGCCAGAAGCGCCTGGATCTTCTTCTCGGTCGTGCCGTAGCTTCCTTCGCCGAAGTGCGAGTACACGACGCGCCCCTGCTTGTCGATCAGGTAGACGGCGGGCCAGTACTGGTTCTTGAAGGCCTTCCAGGTCGCGTAGTGGTTGTCCTGCGCGACGGCATGCTTGATCTGCAGCCGCTGGATGGCGTCCTGCACGTTCTTCGTGGACTTCTCGTACGCGAACTCCGGTGTGTGCACGCCCACCACGACCAGGCCCTTGTCCTTGTATTTCTCGTTCCACTCCTTGACGTAAGGCAGGTGGTTGAGACAGTTGATGCAGGTGTAGGTCCAGAAGTCGACGAGCACCACCTTTCCGCGCAGCTCCTGCAGCTTCAGGGGCGGGGAGTTGAGCCATGTGTCGATGTTCTGGAACTCCGGCGCCGGCTGCACTTCGCTGGCGGGCGTGTCACCCCCCATCGGTGGCGCGGCAAACGTGAGGACGGCCGCCGACGCGGCGACAGCCGCGATGGCGAGAAGCACATTGGATCGAATGCTCATGATGATGTTCGACCGCGTATTCAGCGCAACGCGCTGCCGCCTTCGTTGCCGGCCTGGCGCGTCGCGGACGTTCTGTCGACCTTGTAGTAGTCGGGCACGCGGCTGTCCGCGAAGGCTTCGACACGCAGGTTCTGGTTGGGGGCGTGCGCCCTTGCGCGTGCTTCGGCCTGCACCGCGGCACGGTCGCGCGGCGAGGTCGGCGCGGCGGCCACGACGGACGAAGCGCCTCCGCATACGGATTGGGGGCACGCGCGGCAGCAACCGCCTGTGCGCGGACCTCGCTGCGGCTGAACGTCGATTGCGTCTGCAGGACACCCTGGTATTCCTCGGCGTGGACCTGCGCAACGGCAAGCACGGTGAACGAGGCGGCGATGGCGATGCGAGAGAACTTCATGGTGATTTCCTTCGGACGTGATGAGGGTTGATGGGTGAACGGCCGGATTGTTGGCCGCGCCTCTCCTCGCTGGCACGGATCGCGTATGCCTCTGTATCCGCGCGAGAAATCAACACACTACGTTTCACACCCTCCGGTCGGTCAGTTCGTGGCCGTGATGAGGCATCGATCGCAAGAAACGGATTTTTCTCGCGGCCTCGATCTTTCAGACTGTTCGCTCAGACCGGAGACGATGAAATGCCAGCGACTGGATCCCTTGCCCCGAGCCCCACACGCGACGTTCACGAGAGCGTCAACGCGCGGCGCCTGGTCACGCTGCACCTGCAGCAGGCCGTGAACGCGGGGCGGGCCGAATGGCGGATCAACGTCGATGGAGAGACAGAACTGCACGTGAACACGGGTGAAGTCTTCCTCTTGCGAGAAGCCGCTCTCACCCGATTGAAGTGAACCGGACCGAAGGAACTCCCTCATGAAACTCGACCTCTGCAAACTCGAATCGCCGTTGGGCGAACTGTTGTTGGTGACGGACTCTCAAGAGCAGCTTCGCGCGCTCGACTTCGCCGACCATCGCGCCCATCTGCACCGCCTTCTGCGCGAGCACTACGGCGCGCACGAACTGGTTGAAGGGCCCGCCCCGGCGCACATGGCCGCTGCGCTGCGCCGCTACTTCGAAGGGGACCTCGCTGCCCTGGATGCGGTTGCCACCCTGACTGCCGGGAGCGATCTGCAGCGCCAGGTCTGGGCTGCGCTGCGGCGCATTCCGGGTGGCCAGACGACCAGCTACGGCGAGCTCTCCCGCGCCTTGGGCTACGACGATCCGCGCATGGCCATCGAGGTCGGTGCGGCCATTGGCGCCAATCCGATTGCCATCGTCGTGCCCTGCCATCGCGTGATCGCGAAGAGCGGCGATCTCAAGGGCTATGCCTGGGGCCTGCACCGCAAGCGGTGGCTGCTCGCGCACGAGCATGCCTTGCCGCCAGCCCGGCCGGCGAGCGTTCCGCAAGAGGCGCGATTGCCCGGTTTCTGACTTGGCAGCGTTCAATCGCAAGAAACAGAGTGCTTGCGGTTGAACTCCTTCTTAGAGTGCAATCATGAACTCACAACAGGCAATCACCTCGATGGCCCCCACCCCGGACGACCTTCGCTGGGCCGCCGTGCAGGCGCGCGATCCGGCCGCTGACGACAAGTTCGTCTACGCGGTCAGGACCACGGGCATCTACTGCCGCCCCAGTTCTTCCGCGCGCCGTCCGAAGCGGGAGAACGTCGAGTTCTTCGACACCGCCGAGGCGGCCGAGGCCGCGGGATACCGTGCGAGCCGGCGCGCGTCGGCCGATCGAACTGCTGCCGCCGCGCAGCGTGCTGCATGGGTTGCGCAGGTTTGCCGCTCAATCGACAGCGCCGAGGTCCAGCCCAGCCTGGAAGCGCTGGCCGAACAGGCCGGCATGAGCACCTTCCATTTCCATCGCGTCTTCAAGGCAGAGACCGGCCTCACGCCCAAGGCCTATACCGGCGCATCCCGTGCCCGCCGGCTCCGCGAGGAACTGGCAGAGCCGGGCACGATCACGAACGCCATCTACGGTGCGGGCTTCAATTCCAACAGCCGCTTCTACGAAGCCTCGGCGGGCATGCGTGCGCGCGACTACCGCGACGGCGGCCAGAACGCCGAGATCCGCTTTGCGGTGGGGCAGTGTTCGTTGGGCGCCATCCTGGTCGCGCAGAGCCAGCGCGGCATCTGCGCCATCCTGCTCGGCGACGATCCCGACCTCCTGGTGCGCGACCTGCAGGACCTGTTCGGCAAGGCCCGCCTGATCGGTGGCGATGCCGGTTTCGAACAGCTGGTGGCGCAGGTCGTCGGCTTCATCGAAGCACCCGCGGTGGGACTGAACCTGCCGCTCGACGTGCGCGGCACCGCCTTCCAGGAGCGCGTCTGGCAGGCGCTTCGCGAAATCCCGGTGGGCGCGACGGTCAGCTACGCGCAGGTCGCCGAGCGCATCGGTGCACCCAAGGCGGTGCGCGCGGTGGCACAGGCCTGCGGCGCCAACCACATCGCGGTGGCCATTCCCTGCCACCGCGTGGTCCGCCGCGATGGCGACATTTCCGGTTATCGCTGGGGCGTCGATCGCAAGCGTGCGCTGCTGAAACGCGAGGCGTGATCAGGCGAACCCGTCACACGGAGCGAAACACTTCCGGAAAATCGCCCGTCTTCTGCCCGTCATGCCATGCGAGGCGGGCCGTCTCCAGCGGACCGGGCATCAGAGGCGGACGATGCCTCAGGACGAGCCCGTCGTCGGCGTAGAGGATGGCGAAGGCCCGGCGCTTCTCGTTGAAATTCACGCCGGGGCCGGCGTGGTGCAGCGCACGGTAGTTGAAGACCACCACGTCGCCCGGGTCGACCTCGTAGCCCACGATGTCGAAGGCCTTGCGATTGGTTTCGATATCCGGCAGCACGAGCTTGTCGTCGTCCCAGGCATTCAGATAGCCAACATGCCAGAGATGCGAGCCGCGCACCACCTCGATGGCCGTCTCGCGCGGGATGTGGTCGACCGGCATCCACACGCGGACGATGCGATGGCTGTCTGCGAATCCGTACGAGGTGTCCTGGTGCCAGGGGTCTCGGGCACCGGACCGCGGCCCTTGTAGAACAGCTGGTCGTAGACCCAGCGCAACCGCGTCGTGACGGTCAATTGCCTGGCGATTTCACCGGCCCCGGATTCGAACACCACGCGCTTGAGCATGCCGTTTTCCACCGAAGGCATCTGGTCGATCAGCAGATAGAGCGGGTCGGCATCCACCACCGTCGCATGGGGGGAAGGCGCCTGGCGTTGCTGCTCGATACCGTCCTGCGCCAGCTTGATCCACTCGGGCGAAATGATCCTGCGCAGGCAGACGACGCCATCCCTCCAGAACCGAAGGCGCTCTTCCATGCTTACGTTGCGAAGCAAGGGATTGTTCATAAGGATCTCCAAGGTCGACTCGCCTGGTTTCAGGCGCGTTCCCCCGTCGCTCGCATGAAAAAGAACAGCCAGGCGCTCATCAGTGCCGCCATGCAGGCAAAGCCCAGCGTCATGGCGTGGATGGTCTGGATATAGGAGATCGGCGACTTGGCCATCCACATGGAAATGGCGAAGACCACGGCTCCGACGATCGAACACAGCAAGAGTGCTCCCGGCCGGGAGGCGGCCCTGAAGCCGGTCCGCAGGCACATGGTGAGGCCGAAGATGGCGGGGGCGTAGTAGAACGGGGAGAAATCCATGTTCCTGTAGTTCTCGCCGAATGCCAGCACGACGAGATGAGGCCCCAGCAGGCCCAGCAGGACGCCGACGCCTTCGGCAATCAGGAACCCCAGCAGGACGAACATGACGAACAGCCGGACAGCGCTCTTCCGGTTGGCGGAATTCCAGTTGGCCGCCAGTTGCGGCAGCAGGTAGTAGCCAAGCGCCGCCAGCACATACTGCATCGGCAGCAGGAAGGTGATGTAGATCTTGAGCAACCCGCCTTGTTCGGAGTCGGCCGAAGAGCCCAGCAGCAGGATGGCCCCGCCGGTCATGATCCAGCTCATGAACTGGGAAAGGCTGGCCTTCCAACCGTAGGCCATGGATTCCCGGACTGTCAGTCCTTGCGCAGCTTTGGCTGCGGGCAGAGGGAGCATGACGTTGCGAAGATTCAGCACGACCAGGATCAGGAACGGGATCTGAAGGATGGAAACCAGCAGCAGCGCCTCTGCCCACGTCGCCGGCCTTTCAACGCCCAGGACAGCGACATACCCCGCCCCGATCAGCACACCCGACACACAGAGCATTGCGTACCGCCGCCCCGTGAACAGGAGGCTGCGGGAGAGCCAGAAGATCTCGTAGCCGACGATCAGCGCGACACCCACCCAGCGCAGTTGCCCGGGAAACACGATGAGCTGCCAGCTCAGATAACCCACGAGCGAAAAAAAGAACCACGAGCGCCCAGCTCACCCATGCGGCCGATCGATTCGCGTAGTACCGCTTGATCAGCAACGGCTCGTGCACCATGGCCATGTGCAGGATGTACTGGAAGCTGACGACCGCCAGGAATGCGGAGGCGACACCAAAATCCGCGGGCGACAGCACACGGGCCAGCGCAAAGCTGAGCAGCAGCTGGCTTGCGCTGTAGATGCACTGGTCCGCAACGGCATAGATCGGACCGCCAAGGCGTTTCCTGATTCCGGAAAGATGCGCCATTGCGCCTAGTCCGAGATGGACAGCAGGACGGGGTAGGTCGTTGCCTTCGCAGAAAATCCTCCATCCGTTCGAGGTCCGCAGCTTCCGCTGCGCATCTGCGGGAAGAAATCGACCCGCGTGCACTTCTTGCCTTCGGCGGCAGGAATCGACACTGGCTGCTCCGAATTCTGTGTCCAGACCACATGCAGCAAGGCGTTGTCGCGCTTGAGCACCAGCTGGTTCACGCCCTTGGTGTCCTGGTACGAGACCTTCTTCGAGTGCTTCGCGATCTTCAGGAATTCGGTCAGTGCGGAGAACGCCTCCTTCTTCTCTCCGGCGTTCGACATGATCCCGAAGTTGTCTTCCTTCGAGAACGAAGACCGGCCCCGGTCACGCCAAGCGTAGAGATTCAGCAGCTTGATGTCCGCGGCGGCGTTGATCAGGTACTCCCTGAAGACCAGCGAAGCCTGCGTGCTCTGGTTGCGAACCGGCAGGTACGACGCGTAGCCCCATTCCGAAATGACGATGCCCGTCTTCTGCAGTTGACGCTGGTCCAGCTGCGCGCGCAGTTTTGCGTAGTCCGCCAATGCCGTTTCCGGAACGGGGCGGTACGGATGAATGGAAATGTCCGTGAGGCAGTCGGCCTTGGCGGCCGAAACGAAGGCGTTCTCGAGTTGCGCAGGCACCTTGCCGCCGACGAATGGCAGCGTCGCAAAGCCGAACCCGACGACGATGTTCGGCTGGACCTTCTGCCGGGCCATGTTGCTGCAGAGCTCCGACGATGCGGATTCGAAGTTCGACAGCAGCTCGGGTTTCAGGAACGTCTTGTAGTCGGGCTCGTTCCAGATCTCCCAGACGGCAACGTCGGCGGAATTCGCCTTCATGAAATTGGTCGCGAAATCCGAGAACAGGCTTGCCCTGCGACTTCCGGCGTGCAGGTCTTCAGGGTTCTGCCCCCAGATCGCATTGCCCCCGAACAGCGTCACGATCGCTTCGAGCTTCGCGTTCTTCACGCGCTTGATCAGGCGCGGGTAGTCGATCAATCCGGGATTGATGCTCTTCAACGGCGGCCGCGCGCCGAACCGCACGAATTCGAATCCCGCCGCGCGGATCTCGTTCAGGTCGGCATCGGTGATGGTTGCAGGATCGATCTGCACGCTCAGGGCAACCGGGTATTCCGTGCTCAATCCGCTCACGCCCCTGGCTTCGGCCGAGCCCGCGAATGCAACGGAGATCCAGATGCACAACAGCGAGAAGAACTGCAGGAGACGTCGTGAGTCGCAGGGAAAAATCTTCATCGGGAAACCGACTCCTTGTACAAGTTGACGATGGCGGTGTTCATCCGTTGAGAGGTGAACTTCTCTTCGAAGATCTGCCGCCCGGCCTGCCCCATTTGCCGCAGGGCCGCATCGGACAGGTTGTCGATGTCCCGCAGCGTCTGATCCATCTGCTCGAGGGAAAAGAGCCGTCCGCTCTTGCCGTGCTCGACGATGTCGACGAGGCCGCCGACGGCGGAGGCGAACACAGGCTTGCTTCTTGCCATTGCTTCGACCGCGACGAGGCCGAAGCCCTCCCATCGCGATGGGACGATGGTGGCGTCGCAGGATCTGTAGACGGCGTCCAGCTCGTCCTTCTCCAGCCAGCCTTTGAACTCGACCCGGTCGGATTGGGCAAGCTGCAGATCTTTTCGCACGGCGTCGCCGACCACGATCAGCTTGAAGTTCGGTCGGACCCTGACGTACGCGTCGAGCAAGGCGTCGATTCCCTTTTGCCGATCGAGCCGGCCCACGAAGAGGACCTTTCGCGGTTCGGCGACTGTTCCCTGAACGGGCGGCTGGCTTGCCGTTGGCTCGGTGCGGTCAATGCCGTTGGGAATGCATCGGCATCGCTGGATTCCGAATTTCTCGGCGATCTTGATCTCGTGATCGCTGATGCAAATGATCGCGTCACTTCGCCAGGAAAGCAGCCGTTCGATCCAGCGATAGGCCAGCTTCTTGTACTCGGGGCCCGTTTGATCGAACGCCCATCCGTGAGAGCAGTAGACGATCTTGATGCCTCGGGGTATCTGCCCGAGCAAAGCCATGGATCGGACAATGCCCCCGGCAATCGAACTGTGCAGATGAAGGACGGAGGGGCGCTCCGATTCGATGATCTTCTTGACCTGTCCGGCGTACTTCACCAGGGACGATGCATTGCGAGCCGTCGGCACGACATGCGTGCTGTCGGCATGGAGCCAGTCCACGCGTCCGGGCAGGATGAACTTCACCTGGCCGATGTCGGGCGAGGTCGTCTGGAAACTCGAAACGGTGCGAAGGTAGGTCTCCAACCCACCTTTGAGCGTTTCGGCAACGTGCAGTACTTTCATGGACATCCTGCTGTCAAATCAGTGCGTGAGTGCCGGCAATGACTTCGCCTCTCAACTCGTCGAGACGCCTTCGATCCGCACTCTTTTCATTCAGCAGATTCAGCACGGAGGCTTTCAGATCGTCCGGGCGAGGCGACAGGTCGAACAGGTACTGGGTTCGGCCTGTGAGCCGGAAGAAGGACTCGACCTTCTTGTCCCAGTTCATCCCGACCGATGGAATGTTCAGGCTGTAGGCAACGATGTTCGCGTGCAGCCTGTGCGCCGCAATGCATGAACACGCACTGATGAGCGCGACGAGGTCGTCGGGGCGCTTCGGCACGAGAAACGAGGCGTCGCTGTCGGATGCCTGCGAGGAAATCTCGGCCAGAACCCTGTTGTCTTCCGCCGCACCGTTCGTGAAGTACAGGACGCGCGCGCCCTCCGTTCGCAACGCATGGGCCAGTTTCGAGAAAAATTCGGCGGAGCCGCTGGCATTCGTGCTGCCGTACTCGGAGTTCATGACCAGGGCATCGAGGCTGCTGACGCAGATCCCCACATCCCACTTCTTGTCCGGCGAAAGCTCTTTGGAGAAGGCGCTCGCGCAGACCAGCGCCGGATCGGGAACGACCTCGATGCTGGGCCTGGGCACCTTGAAGAAGTCGTGCAGATTTTTCGCGGACTCCGCATCACGGGTCGCGAAGAAAACGGGGGCTGCGTTCTTGAGAAACTTCCCGACCAGAACCTTTCCCCAGAAGGACCACTTGGCCGTCACGCCGACCGACACCACGGCCACCCGCTTGCCGCGCAGCAGTCGGCTCAGGAGAAACAGCTTCGAGGGGAAGTTCAGCGCGACATCGCAAAACAACTGCCCGCCGCCGATGATGACCAGGTCGGCATCGCTGATGGCGGCACGCCAGTGCTTGCGCCAGCTCAGGACGTAGTTCTTGAGGCAGTACGCAAACACGATGGCCGAGCGCACCAGGGCCGGCAGTTTCTGGAAAACGCCGAACGCACCGCCGCCGCGCAGGTTCTGCTCGTCGAATCCGTGGCGGCCCGCGATGTCAAGGAATTCCACCTTGGCATCCGGATACTTCAAGCCGGCAATGTGAGCCAGCGACGCCGCGATCACCCCGTCTCCCAGGTTGTCGCTGAACGGCACTGCGCAAATCAGGATTTTTTTCATCTTGAGATTGGTTTGTTCTCGGAAACTCTGATGGCAACGATGTAAAGCATGACGGACGTCAAATGCCTGGTAAAACTCCCGAGATCCGGCTCGAATATCAATTGAACAAGAATGTGCGCAATGAACAGGCTGGCAAAAAATCTCAATTCGAATCGATCCGGACCGCGCCTTGATCTTCTCCGTGCCTTGTACAGGACAACCAGCATGGTGACGATCATCAATTGCATGAAGAAATCGCTCGCGGTCTGAAAATAGAGAACCGGCGTGATCAATACCGTGGCGGCATAAACATAATTGACCAGAAATCCGCCACCGCTGGCAGGAGATGCAATATTGGTAAAGGCGGTTCTGTTGTCACTGCCAATCTGCTCTGCATACACATTCGACGTATCTCGCGGCGATTGAAGCGTCTGCAGGACGCTGGACGGCGCAGCCATGATGGCTCCCACGGCCAGAGCTGCAGCCGCAAGATGGTATTTGAGGGGACGACGCCACAGGTAATAGACAATGAAAAATACGCCGACAATCAACAAATAATATTGGCGTACGAAGACCCCGTAAATCGCGTACAGAAACAAAAAGGCGCCGACGGTCAGTACCTTCGATGTTCGAAAATAGATCGCCGAAAAAGTGATGAGCATCGTGATGATGAGCACGACCGTTTCCTTCGAGGGTGCGAACATGTTCAACATGATGCACGGCGCGATCAGCAGCAACCTGGAGAAGAAATCGCCCGCCCTTCGAATGCCATGGGTCGCGAAAAGCAGAAACACCGCACTCACGACGCAGGTGAAGACGTCCAGGTTGTCCACACCGATCACACTGAACAAGGCCGCGGTGACCGCGAACGAATTGTCCAGATCGCCACCCGCTCCGCCGTAATTCAGAATCTCGATGATCTTTGCCGAATCGACGCTCCACTTCTCGGGAAGCGCATCCCTGAAGTAGATATAAATGACCGTGTAGATGAACACGATCAAGACGCCGGCAATCGAGTATTGGTTGAAGCGCCGTGTACTTCTTCTTGGCGCTCTTCCCGGAATAGTGGGGCTCATCAACATATGGGCTCCCTACGCATCGAGAACCAGATTCACCGCGACCCGTGCCCGATGGCGACCACCCAGACGGTTCTGAAAAGAATGTCTATGTCCTTCCCCACGGAAAGCGTCTCGACATACTTGGCATCCAGCGCCACACGCGCGTTGTAGCTCAGTTGATTGCGGCCGCTGACCTGCCACAGACCGGTGATCCCCGGCCGGACGGCGCAATAGTGAGACCAGTTCTGGCCATAGAGATTCTTTTGATCGAGCATGCAGGGCCGGGGCCGATCAGGCTCATGTCGCCCGTCAGCACGTTCCAGAACTGCGGCAGCTCGTCCAGGCTGGTCTTCCGGATGAGCCTGCCGAAACGGGTGATCCGCGGGTCGTTTTCGAGTTTCTGATAGTCGGCCCATTGCTGGCGAGCCACAGGATCCCTCTTGAGATGCTCCTCGAGAACCTGCGCGGAATTCGGCGTCATCGAGCGGAATTTATAGAACTTGAATATCCGCCCACCCTTTCCGTAGCGCGGCTGGGAATAGAAGACGAGCGCTCCGGAGCTGATCCGGACGCAAATCCCGATCAGAACGAAGAGCCAGCCGAACGCGCACAGAAAGAACAGTGCGGCAGCAATATCCACCGACCTCTTTCCGATTTGAAGCACGGCCGGATGATTGATCTGGGTCTGTCCGCTGTCGCGGGACATATCGCTGTGCATGTCCCATGCCTTGCGGCACGAGCGAATCTTCGGGGCGAATGTTTCTCATGGAGTTCTCCATCCGGCACTGAAGCCTGACAAGATTTTTGGCCGAAATAATTTCATTGGTGGCGCACCTTTTCCTCATGCAGGCGAAACGTCTGCATCTCTTCGGTTATGGCCCTTATTTTTTTGGCCGACACGACCCGCACAACTGCCTCGTAGGTTCTGCAGTGCAGAAACTATTGCGCGGCCAAATGACTCGATTGATGTACTACTAATGAATTAGCATTCTTTTATAATACGTTGCTACTCTGGATAATACAAATTGAGTATGAACTCAATGCGCCGAGCAAAATGTCAAGCGCATCGAATTGAATTTAACTCCAATTTTTCACGGTCTAGGTGGAATCCCTGTTGGTTTTGTATGTGTATTGTAAGTAATGGTAAGCACCATATTTATAGCCCCCACTCCCAGCATGGCGACGCGATAGGTCAATAGCATTCAGAATTACGCCATTGACGGAGCGACCTGCATGCGCAAGTCTTCTAACGCTCTCGTTCAATTCGCCGAGCTGGGTCTTTTCGGCGCACGCAACCAGAAGCAAAGTGCTGGCCAGAGGTGCGACCGAGGCGGTGTCCGCGGCCACCAGAACAGGCGCCGTATCGATGATGACCAGGCCGTAGTTCGGCGACAGCTTTTCCAGCACGTGAACGAAGGACTCGCTCATGAGCAGCTCTGCCGGATTGGGCAGCAGCACACCCGTGGTGATGATGTCCAGATTGGGCAGACCCGATGGGCGCACAGCCTTTTCGAAACTGAGCGTGCCGGCGATCAATTCGGACAACCCGGAAGATCGAGGTATCGAAAGGAATTGATTGACGCGGCCTTTTCGCAAATCCGCATCGATGAGAAGAATCCGTTTTCCGGCCGCGGCGGTAATGGCCGCGAAATTGACGGAAATAAAAGTTTTCCCGATACCCGGTGTCGCGCCAGAAATAAGAAGGCGATTGTTAGTCGCTTCCAGCATGGCGAATTGCAGCGCGATCCGAAGGCTGCGCAGACTTTCCACCGCGGGATTTTCGGAGTGCAGGTGCGCCAAGACATGCTTGCCGGCGACCTTGTTCTCGATGTTCCTGTCGAGCGTCCGCTGGACGGCACTCAAGGGAATGCTGCTGTAGACGTTGAGCCCGGTATGGGTCTCGATCTCGCCCGGATTGCGAATGCCGCCGAAATACGAGCTTCTGGCGACCGCAGCCGCGATGCCGGCAGCCAGCCCCAGGATCAACGCCAGCACGATGACCAGCGGCCGCTTGGGCCAGACCGGCTCTTCCGGAACGATGGCTTCATCCAGCAGGCGCACGTTTCCGACCTTGCCCTCCTTGGCCAGCCGCATTTGCAGCGAGCTGTTGAGGAGCGATACATAGAGGTCCGTGTTCACCTTGATGTCGCGCTGCATGCGCACGGTGTTCTGCTGCAGCTCCGGCATCTTTCGAATGCGCGCATCGATGGTTGCGATCGCGCTCTTCCATGC
Organism: Variovorax sp. YR752; assembly: GCA_945860785.1. GTDB lineage: Bacteria > Pseudomonadota > Gammaproteobacteria > Burkholderiales > Burkholderiaceae_C > Variovorax. Next base: position 15,087 of record CAMATD010000093.1, read on the forward strand.
CACCACCTGGGTGTCCAGCGTCTGGACGGCCGGATGCTCGCTCGTGAAACGGGCGGTGAGTTCGCGTCGCTGCTGTTCGGCTTCCAGCAGCTTGGATTGCAGGTCGACGGTCTGGGTCAGCGCATTCTTTGCCTCGTCGTCGAGACTGACGGTGCCGTTCTGGTTTCTGTAGCGGTTGTAGATGTCTTCGGATTGCTCGAGCTGCGTCTTGAACTGGGGCAACGCGGTGTCGAGAAAGCCCAGCGTCTTTTCAGCCTCGGCAGCCTTTCGCTCCATGTTCTGGCGAACATAGAGGCGCCCGATTTCGTTGAGCAGTTGCGTCAGCTTCTCCGCATCGCCGCTTTTCCAGCTGACGTCGAGCACACCCGACTGCTTGCCTTTTTCCACGACCTTCAGGTTGTCCTGCAGCGTCAGGAGTGTCTGCTGCGTCGAAGACCGGATGAGCTGGAACTGCGCGCCGGGCTTGGCACTGATGGAGCGGACCAGCAGCTTCAGGCTTCCATTGGGAACGTTGGGAATGTTCGCGGTCAGCAAGGTGCCGATGGCGCCCTTCATCGGCTTGTCGATGTCAGGGTGGCTCAGTTCATATTGACCATCGGTGCCAAGGGTCAGCGTGAATGGTTTTTCCTCGAAGTCCGTGGGAACGTCGAACTGCGGAACGATGATCTGCTCGGTACCTGTCACGTAGCCGGAAAGCCCCATGAAACCCGGGTCCGACAGCTCGGTGGCACGGCGGGAAAGCCAGCTGCCCACCAGAGGTGCGTAGCGGGGCCGCGCACTGATGTAGAGCTTGGTGTTCTCCACGGCCTTGCCGAGGATGGCGCGGGAGCGAAGGATTGCGATTTCGCCGGCCGCCGGCGTCTTCACGCTCAGCAGGGAGGAGGAGGCGTCGCCCAGGAAGCTTCCCGCGGAATTTCCGGTGTCCTCCACCTGCACCGCCACGTTGATTTCGTAGACGGGTTTGCCCAGGAGGGCATAGGCCGTACCCAGGAGCAGGAACACGGCGACGACGATGGCGACGAGCCAGCGGTTGTCGACCAGGATGTCCCAGTACTCGGTCAGGTTGATGCCGTCGCCATCGTCTTCCAGCGCTTGCATCGGTGGGGCGGCTTGCTGGGATACGTTCATGTCGGTTGCTGTTCAGGTTTTGTGATCTTCAGGATGCGGTCGATCCATGTCCGGGTGCCGGCATCGATGAGGGCCAGGGCATGCTCGAAGTCCGCCTCGTCTTTTCGGTAGGGGTCGGGCACGTCCTGCGCGGTGGTGTCGCCGATGCGAAAGACCTTGCCGCGCACGAAGGGGTAGGTCGACTCGAGATGCTTGCGCTGCGCCAGGTCCATCACCAGGATCAGGTCGGCTTGCCGGCACAGCAGCTGGCTCACCTGCTGCGCAACGTGACCTGAAATGTCGATGCCGCGCTGTCGCATGAGCTTCTGGGCCATGGCGTCGGCCGGCTGGCCGACGAGCGCGCCGGTGCCCGCGGAGACCACGCGAAGATGCGGCAAGCCCGCCGCCAGAAGGCCTTCCGCCATCGGGCTGCGGCAGATGTTGCCGATGCAGACTGTCAGCACGGATTTCATCGGTGATTCATGTAGACGCGGTCGCCGATGTCCAGCACCTGGGTCGCCGGCAGGATCAGGCTGGCCACGCGGTTCCAGCTGACGAGCGGCACGGAGTCGATGTAGACGACGTCGCGCGGTTGCAGGGGAAAGCGGTCGGCCAATGCCAGCGCGGCGGGATTCTTGGCGTTCAGGTGGAAGACGGCCGGCGTGCCCTTCGCGGTGTTGCGAACGACGTAGATCTGGCCGGTGTTGGCAGTGCCTAGGCTGGCACTGCCGGCCTCGCCCAGCGCCTCGTTGAGACTGAGCCTGCCGTTGTGCATGATCAGCGAGGAGGGACGCAGGACCTCGCCCATCACGACCACCTTGCTCTCGTCGCGGTTGCGCACCTGGACCACGTCGCCGTTCTGCAGCGGGATACGGCCGGCGCCGCTGCCCAGGTCCTGCAGACGCGTCAGGTCGATGAGCGTGGTCCTCTGTCGCCGCGCGTCAGCGTGACGAACGAACGGTCGCCGCTGGCCGTGATACCGCCGGCGCGGTTGAGCGCTTCGGCCAGCGTCATCGGGACGTCGGTGAAGAGCTGCAGCCCCGGCGTGCGCACTTCGCCCTCCACGAAGGCACGACGGCTTCTGAAGGACTGGATGCGCACGGTCACCTGCGGATCCTTGATGTAGCGGGCAATGCGCTTGGCAATGATGTCGGAGGCCTCGATTTCGGTCAGGCCCTGCATCTGGACGCGGCCGATGTACGGAAAGCTGATCTCCCCGTTGGCGCCGACGATGAAGCCCGGCGCCACGCTGATGCCCGTGGGGTCCACCTGCTGGCTGATCACGGCGCCGGCGTTGGGCAGCAACTCCGGATGGTCGTAGACGATGACGCCCACGACCTCGCCCGGGCCGATCGTGTAGACGGGGGCTTCGCCGAACAGGGCCTTCACGTCGGGCGGAATCGCCGTCGGCTGCGCCTCGACCATCGCACGGATGAGGGCCGGCGAGATCGCGGTGATCGCGCCTTCCGGCGCGCCGTCGGCAGACAGGGCCGGCGGCGGACTCTGGTCAGGCTCGTAAACCGCCACGGAGCCGAAGCCCGGTGCGCAGCCCTGGAGCAACAACGCGCCGGCCAGGGCGACGCTCCACCCCGTCAGGTACACATAGCGTGTCAAATCGATCTCCATTGCAAACTGGTTTTTTCAACAACTGCGATTCATATGCAAAGGTCGAGCCCGGTTGAACCGGGGGAGGACCTTTTGTCGCGGTGCTTCGCCAAGGCAGCCCGCGCTTAATCGGCAGGCGACCCAAAACTGAATTGTCGCTGCGTCCGCAGAACCCCTTTTTCGTGCAAAGTACGCAAAAGACGTGACTACTCGTCGCGCAACCATGCAGGTTATGTGGTTATTTTTAATCGCCTCTTCCGGGACCCTCTTCTCATTGGGAAATGCAGCCTCGGAACGGCATTCCGGATTGCTGTCGGAGAGGTTTGAATTGCGACTTATTAATTACCCGATTGAATGGAGAAATCGTCTCTTTTAAGCCACGAAAGCCGTTCTTTCAGAGTTTTTGACATTGCGCAGCGTTTTGTAAACAAGTGTGTCTTTGTGTAGGACAGCAGGCCGCATCGAGGAGAAAGCAACTTTTGGCACGCCGAAGGAGGCATGAAACGCAAGCACAGGAACGTTGCCCCTGCACCTCTCGGGTGCTTTTGAATTGCTGGTAGGTTTTTCGAATTGCGCTGATTTTCCGGCCTTCGCCGTGGCCGGAAGCACCAAGATCGTGCGAGGGGTGCCCATGAAATCAATGAATGATTTCAGGTTAATTGTTGATCTGCTCGGAGATAGCGACTCTTTGTTGTCGCCGCAATGGGGATTGCGATTTTCTAATTGAAACTTTTGTGTTGTTTCAAACCAGTGTCATTCAAGCGCCCCAGAATGTCGCGCATGTCGACGATGGAAATGCCGCCCCAATCTGGGTTGCAATGAAATGAATCAGAAAAAAGAATTCAAATTCAATATCCGAAAATCATTGCAAGTGCGATCGAATAATGCGAACGCTGATTTCTCGATATTTGAACGCGAACGGGCCGACGGCGAGCCAACCGACAACCTGCACCCATGGCACATCCAGGCGCGACGCCTGTGTCGACGGGCCGTTGCCGGCCGTTCAACCGTTGAATGCCATCACTGGAATGTGCAGGGAAGCCCGCGCGGGCCTTGTGCAGAGGAGGATCTACTGCTCTTCAGCATCGCCGGGTTGGCCAAGCTGGTCCTTGGTGGAGCGGACGCCCCGCAGCACAAGGTACAAAACGCCACCGGCAAGCAGCAAAAACCCGGCCAGGGCCCAGCCGCCCATGCCAAAGGCCCACCACCAAAACAAGCCGCTGACAGGCAGCAGCACCAAGGCCAGTAAAAGTTCGATGAAGATCATGCGCATCTGTCTCCCCCTTTTTTGCTCAAGCATGCAGTAGCCTTGTGGGAGTGTAAAAGATCGCAACGCCTATTCCGGGTGGCGAGAGCGTAGCCTAAGAAGAACGATATATACAGGTCCGTGAGCGCCGCAGTATCTAAGCCGAACCTGTACGCCGACTGACCTCGGTACTTGGGTGTATTGAATGACGTCCGTGCGCATTCAATGCACGGTACAAACCCGGCGTCACTCCACCGTCACGCTCTTGGCCAGGTTGCGCGGCTTGTCCACATCGGTGCCCCGCGCGCACGCCGTGTGATACGCCAGCAGTTGCAGCGGCACCACGTGCAGGATCGGCGACAGCGCACCGTAATGCTCAGGCATGCGGATCACATGCAGCCCTTCGCCGCTCTTGATCTTCGTGTCGCCATCGGCCAGCACATAGAGCACGCCGCCGCGCGCGCGCACTTCCTGCAGGTTGCTCTTGAGCTTTTCGAGCAGGGCGTCGTTCGGCGCGACCGCGACGACGGGCATCTCGCTGGTCACGAGCGCGAGCGGGCCGTGCTTGAGCTCGCCCGCCGCATACGCCTCGGCGTGGATGTAGGTCACTTCCTTGAGCTTGAGCGCGCCCTCGAGCGCGATCGGATAGTGCAGCCCGCGGCCGAGG